>NZ_JBFRDA010000015.1:0-117394 GCF_052113345.1 Pseudarthrobacter sp. YAF2
GACACCTGGTCATAGCCGGTAATCTCGGCGAGGTCGGCTTCGAGGCCGGAAATCAGCTCGCGCCAACCTGCGGTCTGGGAGTCCGGGGCGAACGGGTGGATCGAGGCGAACTCCGGCCAGGAAATGGCCTCCATCTCGGCCGTGGCGTTCAGCTTCATGGTGCAGGAACCCAGCGGGATCATGGTGCGGTCCAGCGCCAGGTCCCGGTCTGAGAGTTTGCGGATGTAGCGCAGGAGCTGGGTTTCGGACCGGTGCGTGTTGAAGACCGGATGCTGCAGGTATGACGAGGTGCGCAGCACGGCTTCTGGCAGCTCGAAACCCTCGGCAGACACAACCGGACCGGCGCCAAAGGCGACCGCGACGGCCGACAGTGTTGCCGCCGTCGTCGTCTCATCAACGGAGACGCCCACCGTGTCCGCGTC
This sequence comes from Pseudarthrobacter sp. YAF2, assembly GCF_052113345.1. Classification (NCBI taxonomy): domain Bacteria; kingdom Bacillati; phylum Actinomycetota; class Actinomycetes; order Micrococcales; family Micrococcaceae; genus Pseudarthrobacter; species Pseudarthrobacter sp. YAF2. Next base: position 423 of record NZ_JBFRDA010000015.1, read on the forward strand.
GATGAAACGCAGGTTGATGCCGCGTGCTTCGGCGGCCGTGATCACCTTGGCAGCTTTGCCGGGGACGCGGACGGTGATGGTGTCGAAGAAGGTGTCGGACACCAGTTCGCGGCCCATGGCCGTGAGGGCGGTAGCCAGGACCCTTGCGTTGTTGTGGACGGTTTCGGCGATCGCCTTCAGGCCGTCGGGGCCGTGGTAGACGGCGTAGAAGGAGGAGACGATGGCCAGCAGTGCCTGCGCGGTGCAGATGTTGGAGGTGGCCTTCTCGCGGCGGATGTGCTGCTCGCGGGTCTGCAGGGCCAGGCGGTAGGCGGGCGCGCCGGCGTTGTCCTTGGACACGCCCACGATGCGGCCGGGGAGCGTGCGTTCCATGCCGTCGCGAACGGCCATGTAGGCGGCGTGCGGCCCCCCAAAGAACAACGGCACGCCAAGACGCTGGGTGGAGCCGACGGCGATGTCCGCGCCCTGCTCGCCCGGCGGGGTGATGAGGGTGAGGGCCAGCAGGTCGGCTGCGACCGTGACCAGGGCGCCGCGGTCCTTGGCGTCGGCGATGACCGCGGATTGGTCCCAGACGCGGCCGGAGACGCCGGGCTGCTGCAGGACCACGCCGTTAATGTCGCCGTCGGGCAGGCCGCCCGTGAGGTCGGCGATTTCCACCTCGAAGCCCAGGGCCTCGGCGCGGCCCAGGACGATGGCGATGGTCTGCGGGAGGAGGTCGGCGTCCAATACGGTCTTGCCGTCTTTGGCCGTCTTGTTTTTGTTGGCCCGGCGCATCAGCAGCACGGCCTCGGCCACGGCGGTGGCCTCATCCAGCAGCGAGGCGTTGGCCACGGGGAGGGCCGTAAGGTCCTGCACCATGGTCTGGAAGTTCAGCAGTGCCTCGAGCCGGCCCTGCGAGATTTCCGGCTGGTACGGGGTGTAGGCGGTGTACCAAGCCGGCGATTCCAGGATGTTGCGGCGGATCACCGGCGGGGTCACGGTGTCGTAGTAGCCCTGGCCGATCATCTGGACTGCGGTCTTGTTCCTGCCGGCGATCCGGCGCAGCTCGGCAAGGACCTCCACCTCGCTAAGGGCTTCGCTCAGCTTGAGCGCAGTTTCCTGGCGGATGGACGCGGGAACGGCGATGTCAACGAGGCCATCCACGCTGTCGTAGCCCACGGCTTTGAGCATGGTGTCGACGTCGGACTGGCGGCGTGCGCCGATATGGCGGTCAACAAACGATGTTGGATGCGATTGAATCGTCATGAGGAACTCCAGTTCTGGCCGGCCAAGGATGGCACGGCATGGGATGGGTTCCTCCCCGCTCTGTATTGGACCTGAGAGATTCCGCGTTGCCTGCTCTTGGCAGGGGACCGCTTGCACCGTCGGTGAACCAAGCACAAGCCTGGTTGCTTTCCAGAGTCGCCTCGCCATGACGGTACGGGGGCCTGAGAGATTCCTGGGGAGGATTTGCTCCTACGGCGCCTGCCCGGTGTTTCGCCGGGAGGACTCTCCCGTCACAGCTCGAAAGGCTTATTCAAATGTGGGTGATTCGGCTCACAAGGTATCGGGATTAGCCGCCGGTGGCAAATCGGGCGACTGCCGCAGGGAGCGGACCCGGAACGTGGCACCCTTCCGTCCCGCGTGCGTCGGGACAAGTTTGACTTTCGATCGTGACGGACACCACACTGAACCCCGGGACTGGCGCCGCCGGTGGCCGGCTCAACGTATCCGGAGCGGCACACCAGCCGGCGCCCATCCCATCGCATGACCCGCCGCGGCCCCCAGGGCTGCGGCGTCCAACTGAACATGCCTTCGACCTGCGGCGGGAGAGCCCTGCCCGGTACATTCAACAGGCGCCGTAGGAGCAAATCCTCCCCAGGAAACTCTCAGGCCCACGTACCGCCGCGGACAGGCAACTCTGGAAAGCAGCCAGGCATGTCCCTGGCTCACCGACGGTGCAAGCGGCCCTGGGCTGCGGAAACTCTCAGGTTTACTACAGAGCGGGGAGGAACCAAATCTTTTGCGGCCCCGAAAAGGCCGCTTTATCGATGGAGTTCCTCATGGCGATTCATCCCCCCACGTCCAACGGCGAACCAGCCCGCAACCAAGGCGGCACTGCGGCAGCCCGCAGCGAGCCTCCCCACCTGGAGCGGCAGCTCACCAACCGGCACATCCAGCTCATCGCGATCGGCGGAGCGATCGGCACCGGCCTGTTCATGGGATCCGGCAAGACCATCTCCGCGGCCGGACCATCCGTGATCTTCGTGTACATGATCATCGGCTTCATGCTCTTCTTCGTGATGCGGTCCATGGGCGAACTGCTGCTGAGCAACCTGAACTACAAGTCCTTCAGTGACTTCGCGGCTGACCTCCTCGGACCGTGGGCAGGCTTCTTTACCGGCTGGACGTACTGGTTCTGCTGGGTGATCACCGGAATCGCGGACGTCATCGCCATTGCCGGCTACTCAAAGGAACTCTGGCCGGCGCTGCCGCTCTGGATCCCGGGCCTGGCCACCGTTGCCATCCTGCTCCTGCTGAACCTCGCCACCGTCAAGGCTTTCGGTGAGACCGAGTTCTGGTTCGCCCTCATCAAGATCGTCGCCATCGCTGCCCTGATTATCGTGGGTCTCTTCATGATCTTCACCGGTTTCCAAAGCGACGCGGGCACTGCAAGCTTCACCAACCTGTGGAGCCACGGCGGGTTCTTCCCCAACGAGTTCATGGGCTTCGTGGCCGGATTCCAGATCGCCGTGTTCGCCTTCGTGGGCATCGAACTGGTGGGCACCACCGCGGCCGAGGCCAAGAACCCCGAACGCACGCTGCCCAGGGCCATTAACGCCATCCCCGTCCGCGTGCTGCTCTTCTATGTCGGCGCGCTGGTCATCCTGATGGCCGTCACTCCGTGGACCCAGTTCGCCGCAGGCCACAGCCCCTTCATCGGCATGTTCTCCCTGGCCGGCCTTGGTGCCGCAGCCACGGTGGTCAACCTGGTGGTCCTCACCTCGGCCATGTCTTCCGCGAACTCCGGCATCTACTCCACCTCCCGCATGGTCTTCGGACTGGCCCAGGAAGGCGACGCCCCCGGCATGTTCGGCCGCCTCTCCACGAGGAAGGTGCCCAGCAACGCACTGTTCCTGTCCTGCGTCCTGCTGCTGTCCGGCGTCGTACTGATGTATGCCGGCCAGGACGTTGGCAAGGCCTTTGAAATGGTGACCACCGTGTCAGCCGTCTGCTTCGTCTTCGTCTGGTCGATCATCCTCGCCAGCTACATCTCCTTCCGGCGCCGCCGGCCGCACCTGCATGCGGCGTCGAAGTTCAAGATGCCCGGTGGCATCCCCGCCGTATGGGTGGTGTACGCGTTCTTCGCTTTCGTCCTGTGGGCCCTGACCACCCAGCCCGACACGCTGGTTGCACTGCTGGTAACGCCCATCTGGTTCGTCGTCCTTGGCGTGGCATGGGCCATCCTGCGCCGCCGGCCCGCCCATCTTGCCCGCTTCGAGGTCTTCCGGGCAGAGCTGCGCGCGGATAACGCTGCGGCCGGGCGCAGTGGTGGCCAGGACGCCGGGGCGGCAGAGCACGAGGTCCAGCAGGCCAGGAAATAACGGCCGACGGCGGGTTGCAGCGGCGGCGGTGAGGTCCAGGTGCTGCATCCTGCCGCCGCAGCCGACCGGCCGGGGAGCCGCAGACCCGAAAGTTCAGCATGCTTAGTGTTCATCCGCATAGGATGGAAAAGCACGGCAGCCCAACCGCTGCAGGTCGATTTGAATGAAGGTGACCATGGCCCGGCGCAGCAATCCCGCAGTACGCATCGCACAGGAAACCGCCCACAGCGCAATGTTCGACGCCGACGGCAAGCCCAAGCCCGGTATCCACAACATGCTGCTGAAGGCAGTGCAGATCCAGCGGCCCCTGGTGGTCGGCTATATCCGCAGGCTCCAGAAGAAGCATCCCCGGGCCACCGCCGCCCAGTTGGCGCACATCGCAGAGCGTGACTACCTTCGGGCCGTGGCCGGCGGGGGCGCCCTGGTGGGTGCCACCGCCGTCGTCCCTGGTGTTGGAACTGTCGCCTCGCTGGGACTGTCCGCGGCCGCCACCGTCGGTTTCCTCGAGGCCACAGCTCTTTACGCAACGTCGCTGGCTGAGCTCCACGGCATCCGCCTCACCAATCCGGAAAAAGCCGGCACCATGGTCATGGCCATCATGCTCGGTGAGGAGGGTACCGCCCTGCTGGGCACGCTCACCGGCCAGGCAGCCGGCAACAGCGCCGGCAACGCCTGGGGGAGCGTCCTCTCCAGATCGATGGTGGTGCCGGGCTTCGGGAGCGTCCGGAAGCGGGTCCAGGCGGCCTTCCTGAAGAACCTCCTGAAGCGCCAGGGCACTGCCTTGTTCGGCCGGGCCCTGCCATTCGGGATAGGGGCTGTTGTGGGCGGAGCCGGTAACCTCATGATGGGCCGCGCTGTGGCCAAGAACGCGCGCGAAGCGTTTGGGCCGATGCCGGATACCATTCCCGGCGAGCTGACCGCCGCTGCCGCGCCGGACAACCTGACGCTGGAAGGCAACACACTTGGATCTCAACGCTGACGTAGGTCAATCATTCGGCTCCTGGACCGCGGGTGGCGATCCGGCGATGTTCCAGTTGGCCACCAGCGCCAACGTGGCCTGCGGCCTCCACGCCGGTGACCCCATCACCATGCTTGACAGCTGCCGGGCGGCCTACGACCTGGACGTCACCGTTGGGGCGCACCTTGGCTACCGCGATTTGGCCGGCTATGGCCGCCGCTCGCTGGACATGAGCTTTGACGAGCTCTTCGGTGACGTGCTGTACCAGCTGGGCGCGCTCGACGGCGTGGCCCACGCCGTGGGTGCCTCAGTGGACTACGTAAAGCCGCACGGAGCCCTGTATGAGGCATTGATCCACGACGCCGAGCAGGCCTCCGCGGTGGTCGCGGCAGTCAACGCCTACGATCCCGGCCTTCCCTTCCTGGGCTTCTCTGGCTCGGAGCTGTTGAAGCAGGCCAAGGAAGCCGGTCACCCGGTGTTTACGGAGGCCTTCGCTGACCGCGCCTACCTCGGCGACGGCAGCCTGGTGCCACTCTCGGAGGAGAACGCGGTCCTGCACGACGTCGATGCGGTCGTCGAACGCGCCGTCCGCCTGGCAACTCAAGGCGATGTGGTGGCCGTGGACGGAACCGTGGTTTCGATCCGCCCGGATTCGCTGCGCCTTCAGGGCGGGAGCCCTGCCGCGGTAGAAATGGCGGCCCGGATCAGGGCAGGACTTGAGGCCGCAGGCGTAGGACTGGAGTCCTTCGCGTAGGGACCTGTCGCGGGACGGCAGGCCGAGTCAACCGGACAGTGCGAACGGTTTGGTGAAGAACTCCGCCCACACCGGGTCCTCGGGTGAGAGGTCGTGGAGGTCTATGAGTTTGTCGTCGTCCGGTTCCCACTGCGGGAGGTCTTCCGGGCTGGGATCTACACCTTGGGTTACAGCGGGCATCGGGAAAAGTCCCGCCGGCCAGTGGGTTGGTTCGGGGTCTGGGTGTTCGGGGTTGTAGTGGCGGCCTGTTGGTGAGGTCCAGCCCGGAGAGCGGTTATCCGTCGCGGGGTCGGGGATCCATGGCCGGGCGTGTTTGAGCCGGTGATGTTTGGGGCAGAGTTGTCCCAGGTTCCGGACGTCTGTTCTACCGCCGTGTTCCCAAGCGGTGAGGTGGTCGGTGTCGTTGTCCGGGGTGCGGTTGTTGCAGCCGGGGAAGGTGCATTTTCCGTCTCGCATCCGGATCCACTGTTTGATGGTTTCGGGGAGCCGGTAGCGGGTGCGGCCGATCTCCAAGGGGGCCCCGTCGCGGGGGTCGACCAGGACCCGGAAGAACGACTCCGCCCCGTCCGCGACGAGTTTGCGTGCCATGGATGCTGGGATGGGGCCGTGGCCGTCCAGTTCTGCGGGTTCGTCAGTGATGCCGAGCAGGGAGAACACCGGCACCATGACCAGCACATCGGCCCGCGGGGTGGGGACTTTGCCCATTTCCGTGGCGGCTCCTTCAATCGGAGCACTGCGGGTGTCAGCGGTGGTGGCGTTTCCTGCACCGAGGAGGAGCGAAGCTGCGACGTCGGCGCGGAGCTGGGACAGCGTCCGCTCTTCCGTGGGGCCTTGGAGGCCGCGGGCGGTGGCGGTGGTGCGGTTCCAGATGGCGCAGGCGGTGTCGCCGGGAAGGCAGAGCGAGATCCAGGCCATGCCGTCCCGGTCCGGGCTGTAGTCCATCCGCCGGTCCGCCACCTCCTTCGCGTGCCGCTTCGCCAATGTCTCGGGATGGTGGCGCTCCCGCCAGGCGCGGACCTTGGCCCGGAACCGGGACGGCGCGAGTTCACCGGGCGCAGCGCCGCGGGCCGGGTTCGGCGCGTCGGGGTCGAAGAAGTGAGCCACCAGCCCGCCGGCACCGGCCGGTGAAAGGCCTTCGGTCTCGTCAGCAACAATTTTCGCGTGCGGCCAAGACAGGTCCCCGGCAGACAGAGCCGCCAGGACCGGCGGCAGGGCGCACACCCGCCGGGACTGCTCCACGAACGCGCCCGCAGCGCCAGAGCTGATGGTCAGGACCCCTGCGATCTCTTCTACGGCAGAAATCTCGGCATACGTCCGCTCATGCACCGGCGCGTCCGGGGCAAGCAGTGCCTGCTGCAACCCAACGCACTCCACCGCGTCCCGGGCTTCTACGGCGGCCAGCCGTGCCTTCAAACGGGACGTTACCTCCAGCCGTTCCAGCCGGAGCTCGTACCGCCGCTGCAGCACGTCAACACCGGCACCAACACCAACCCCCGCAGCCAGTAAAGCGTCCTCACGATCCAGCACATCAAGGGCAGCAACAGAGGCATGGATACCCTCCAAAGCCACCCCACTACTGCCGCTGATCGTCATGGAAACATCATCCATCGAGGCACCGACATTCTGACTTGCGGCCTACTCCTGACGTACGCACCCTGCTCGTGTCCTGCAATGTCGGTTACTGCCAAGGCGCCGCGCACGCCCAGCCTCGTGCCGCCGTCGTACGTCTTTGCGCAGCGCAGAAAAACGTTACCCAAAGATCAGCTGCGCCACCGTGAAGATCGCCAGCCCTGCCAGGGAACCCACCACCGTCCCGTTGATCCGGATGAACTGCAGGTCCTTGCCCACTTGCAGTTCGATCTTCTGCGAGGTCTCCTCCGCATCCCAGCGTGCCACGGTGTCCGTGATGACGCCGGCGATGTCCGAACGATAGGTCCTGACCAGGTAGCCCGCTGCGTCGCCGATCCAGGCGTTGACCTTCCCCGCCAGTTCTGGGTCCTCGACCAGCCGCGACCCGAAGTCCCGGACGGCTGCCTTGAACTTGATGGTGAGTTCGCTGTGGGGATCGTCCACGGCCCCCAGCAGCGCATTCTTGACGGTGCCCCACGTGCGGGACGCCAGTTCGCGCACCTCGGGGTCCCCCAGGACCTGCGCCTTGATGTCCTCCGCGCGGGCGATCATGGCCGGGTCGTGCTGAAGGTCCTGCGCGAGGTCGTTCAGGTACTTGTCGATCGACTGCCGCACCTGGTGGTTGGGGTCGGCCTGGACGGCCCGGACGAACTTCAGGATCTCGACGTACACCTTGTCGCCCACCAGGCCGTCAACGAACTGCGGCACCCACGTGGGGGAGCGGTCGGACACCAGGCGGCTGACCGTCTCGTGGTTGTCGTCCACCCAGTCTGCGGCGCGGTCCACCATCAGGTCCACCAGCGTGTGGTGGTGCCCGTCATGGAAGATCCGCTCGGCGAGCCTGCCCACCGGCGGCCCCCACGGCGGGGTGAGCAGATGCTTGCGCACCATGCCCTCGATGACTGCCTGGACGTCGTCGTCATTCAGGACCTTGAAGGCGCCGCGGATCACGGCGGCCCCCTCCTTGGCCACCCGCTCCGCACCACCTGGCGTGGCCAGCCACTGGCCGGCACGGCCGGCGATGTTGACGCTGGCCAGCTTGTCCTGGACCACCTGTTCGGAGAGGAAATTCGTCTCCACGAACTCGCCCAGGGAGGCCCCGATCTGGTCTTTCCGGCGGGGAATGATGGCGGTGTGCGGAATCTTGATGCCCATGGGGTACTTGAACAAAGCGGTCACGGCGAACCAGTCGGCCAGCGCACCCACCATGCCGCCCTCGGCGGCCGCACGAACGTACTGCAGCCACGGATAGTCCTTCTGCAGGGCAAACGCGAAGACAAAAATCACGGCCATGGCAATCAGCAGGCTCAGCGCCAGCAGCTTCATCTTCCGCAGCGCTGCCGCCTTTTCGGCGTCACCGGAACCAGGCTCCCGGGTGACGACGGCGCCTGCCGCCTGGGTGCCCTGCGGCACCTGCCGCGTCGCCTCCGCTGGTGCATCCTGCGTGGCGTGCCCGGTAGTTGCCTCAGAGTTCACCTGCATGTGCCAAGCCTAGCCCCGAAGGCGGAAGCCGGTCCGCTACCGTGTGAGCATGACAACTGACGAGTCTGTGCCGCAGCGGCCGTTGGTCTACGCCCACCGGGGCTCAAGCGGCACCTATGCCGAACATACCCGCGCCGCCTACCTGCAGGCCCTGGCTGACGGGGCCGACGGGGTGGAGTGCGATGTCCACCTGACCCGGGACCAGCACGTGGTCCTGCTCCACGACGCCAACCTGGACCGGACCTCGGACGGGACGGGCCCGGTGGGGGACCGGACGCTGCATGAACTGCGGCAGCTGGACTTCTCGTCCTGGAAAGGGGTGCGGATCCCCGAAACGTACGGCGCCCGCTCGGAACAATTCCTGACCCTTCCGGAGCTCCTGGACATCCTTCGTGGAGCGGGCCGCCCCGTGGGCCTGGCTATTGAGCTCAAGCATCCAAGCCCGTACCAGCTCAAGCTGGAGGACCGGGTACTGGAAGTGCTCCGCAGCGAAGGCTGGGAGCCCGAAAGCTCCGCGCTGGACAACGTGGCCGTGACCTTCATGAGTTTCAGCCCCGATTCCGTCCGCCACCTCCTGGAGTCCGTCCCGCCCCGGTACATTTGCCAGCTCGTGGACGATCTCACCGTCCACGAGATACGCGGTGGCCTGGGCGTGGGCCCGATTACCGGCGGAGCGATCGCCAACCTGATGAAGGCCACCCAGCTGGAGGGCGAACAGATCCTGGACGACTGCCTGGTGGGCATGGCTGGCCCCGGCATCGACTACGTCCGCGAACGCCGGGACACCGTCCACCGCTGGCTGGACTCCGGCCGGCGCTTCCGGGTCTGGACGGTCGACGCGCCGGAGGACGTTGAACTGTGCCAGGAATTCGGTATCCAGGAGATCACCAGCAACTACCCGGCCCGGGTCCTGGACCAGCTCCACGTGGCGTCACCGCAGGCGAAGTAGGGCGGCCGTGGCGGAGGGCGGCGTCGGCGGATCCTTCCCGCGCAGGTGGTGGGCCGGGCCGCTGGATGTTGAGGGCCTGGCCCTGCAATCGGTGGGAGCAGCGGCGGAGGCGCTGAACCGGTACACGGGTGACCCGGGCCGCTTCAGCACCACCGCGGCCCTGACGGCGGCAGCCTTCGATTCCTTCGGGCACTTGCGGATCGACGGGCGCCAGCCGCGGGGCTTCGCGCCACTGTCCGGCTTCCGGCGCACCGCCGACGGCTGGATCCGGCTGCACGCCAACTACCCGCACCATGAGCAGCGGCTGCTGCAGGCGCTGGGCGCATCGTCCGCCGAAGGGGCAGAGCAGGAACTGCGCACCATGCCGTCCCTGCAGGCCGAAGCCGTCATCCAAGGCAATGGCGGGATCGCGGCAGCGGTCAGGACACGCAACGAATGGCTGGCCACGGACATGGGCCGCGCCGCCGGCCAGGGACCCTGGATCGCGGTGGAGTTCGCCGACGGCCGGACGGCGGGGCTGGGCCTGGGGGATCTCCCGGGAACAACCCCAAGTCCCCGGCACGCTGTTGGCCTGCCCCTGGAAGGCGTCCGGGTCCTGGACTTGACCCGGGTGATCGCAGGGCCGGTGGCCACCCGCTTGCTGGCCGCGCTCGGAGCCGACGTCCTCCGGATCGATCCGCCCGCTTTCCCCGAAATCGCGGACCAGTTCGTGGACACGGCCTTCGGCAAGCGCAGCGCGGAAGCCGACCTCGGGCTGCCGGCGAACCAGCACGCCCTGCAGCAGCTCCTGGCCGGCGCGGACGTGGTGGTCACCGGCTACCGGCATGCCGCCCTGGACCGCTTTGGGCTCAACCCCCGGGAACTGCTGGCGGCGCACCCCGGCCTGGTGGTGGTTACCCTCAACAGTTGGGGCAGCACCGGGCGCTGGAGCGGACTGCGCGGCTTCGACAGCATCGTCCAGGCCGCCTGCGGAATTGCCCACGCATACGGGAAGAACGACGACGACGGGTGGCGCCCGGGTGCCCTTCCGGTCCAGGCGCTGGACCACGCCACAGGGTACGGCGTGGCGGCGGCAGCGGTCCACCTCCTGGACCGGCGAAGGCAGGCGGGGACTGGTGGCGCTGCGCACCTGTCACTGGCCCGGACGGCGGAGGAGCTTCTGGCCTTGCCGGACACCACGGCAGGCCGCGGGAAGCTGCCCGCACCGGAGTACCGCACCATGGACAGCCCGTATGGCGGGCTCCGGTACGTTGGGCCGCCGCTGCTGTCCGGCGGCCGGCCACTGGACTATATGTCTCCACCGCCGGTTTACGGAAGTGCCGCACTTAGCTGGGCGTAAGCGAAGGTACGGGCCGCCGCCCCTCTCCGCCGTCGCTGCAGCCAGGCCCGGGTTTCGAGCGCCCGCTGCTGCTGTGGTTGAGTGGTTCCATGGTTCTTCCCCGGTCCGGTCCCGCTGTCCAGGGCCTGCCCTTGCACTGCTTTCCACTGCAGGGCCTGTCCGCCGCTGCCATGGGTGCCCTCCTGCTGGCCAGCGCCGGCAAGCATTTCCGGGATCCCGGGTTCTTCCGTGACGTCGTTCCGGAATACCTCTGCCGCGTGGATCCCCAACCGGGCCTGACCCGGGAGCCCCAGCACCCGCTGGCCGTCTTGTCCCGGGATGAGTGGATCGCGGTGAGCGGGCTGCTGGAGCTGGCTGCCGCCGTCGGCATTCTCCTCCCGCCCACCCGGAAGCTGACGGCCACCGCGCTCACCGGGATGTTCATCGCGTTCCTGGCGGGGCACATCGACGCCTTGGTGCGGGCGTACGGTCCGGAGGGCTCGCCACGCCGCCGGAAGATCCACTCGCTGCGGCTCCCGCTGCAAGCGCCACTGATCCTGTGGGCCTGGAGCCTGCGGAAGCCGGCCTCACCAGGCTGCCCACCAGGTTGCCGGCCGTGAAACTGCTGGCCTCGCCGGCGGTGAAGGTGGGAATCTCCATCAGCATCGCCACCGGCCTGTACGGAATCTCCTTCGGTGCGTTGTCGGTGACGTCCGGGCTCAACCTGTGGCAGACCATGGCCCTGAGCCTCCTCCTGTTCAGTGGCGGCTCGCAGTTCGCGTTCATCGGCGTTGTGGCCGGAGGAGGCTCGGGCATCGCCGCCATGAGCGCCGCCACCCTGCTGGGTATGCGCAACGGTATTTACGGAATGCAGTTGAACGCCCTGCTGCGGCCCAGCGGCTGGCGCAAATATGTGGGTGCGCAGCTGACCATCGATGAATCCACGGCCACCAGCACCGGGCAGTCGGATCCCGCCGAGCAGCGGCGAGGCTTCTGGACTGCCGGGATTGGGATCTACGTGCTGTGGAACATCTTCACGCTCATCGGTGCCCTGGCCGGGGGCGGACTGGGCGATCCCAAGCAGTGGGGACTCGATGGCGCTGCCGTCGCAGCCTTCCTCGCCCTGCTGTGGCCGCGGCTCAAAGGGCGGGAACCCGTAGCGATCGCCGTGGTGTGCGCCGTGGCCACCGTGATTGCCGTGCCGTTCGTGCCGCCCGGGGTCCCCATCCTGGTGGCCGCCGTCGTGGCGGCGCTGGCAGGATGGTTAAGCCACGGCCGGCGGGACGAAGGCCTGGAGCCGGACATCGAGCCATACGGGCACCCCGCCGGCCGTCATGCCCGCGGGGACGCATCGACCGCGGGTACCCGGCGCGGGGACGCTACGGATCCGGCGGCTGGCCCATGAGCCTGTGGATCTGGCTGCTGATCGCCTGCGCCCTTGCCTACGCATGGAAACTGGTGGGGTACTTCGTTCCCGCCAAACTCCTTGAGGATCCCCGTGCCTCACGCATTGCCGGGACCATGACCATCGGACTGCTGGCCTCGCTGACCGTGGTCAATGCCGTGGCATCCGGCCAGATGCTTGCCGCCGACGCGCGGCTGGGGGCTTTGGCGGCGGCCGCGGTTGCCCTGGCGTTCCGGGCGCCGTTCCTGGTGGTGGTCATCGCCGGGGCAGGCGCGGCGGCGCTGCTCAGGTTCCTGGGCTGGAACTGACCACAACCATAACGGAGTGGTATAGGTCACTTCCCGCGTGGTTTGACGGTTGTACTATGAAATCGGCTTATGCAGTTGGCCATGGCATTCGGGACGAACGGCAACCATGGAAAACAAGCTGCATTACGCAAGGGAGCTGACGGGCGGCATCCGCAACAAAAATGCACGACGCCGGGCGGGACTTCCTGCCAAACGTTTCTTCAAGCGCTTTGCCGGCCTCTCGGACGTGCCTGCGGAGGACCTGGAGATCCTGTCCCAAAGGCTCCAGGCCGCACTTGACCTGGACCCGTCGTCGTCCGTCCCGGCCCTTCAAGCCCTGGTGCGCCAGGAGGTCCGAAAGCGGGCTGGGGGCGGCCGGACCTGACGCCCCCAGCATTCCTGGCGCCACGTATGGTGCACTGGAAGAGAGGCAGCCCTCATTGGCGCTGCCACCAAAGGAGGAATCGAGATGGACGAACAGTCACGGCCTGCCGGGCCGGAAGACGGCCAGGGCACCGAGGACACCGGAAAAACCGAGGACACCGGAAAGTACAAGCCGCAAGAGGATGCCGACGCCGGATCCCCGACGGAGCAGCCTTCGAGGCAACGATCCGCCTATTTGGATCCCCGCGGCTCGGAAGGAACCCGGGAACTCCGGGACACCGCGAGGCGGCGCCGGGATGCGGAAGAGAAGCTGCAGCAGCACCTGATGGAAGCCAAAGAGCACGTTCCCAACGAGTTCCATGAGCACCATGGAACAGGGCAGCCGCACGCAGGCTCCGAACACGGCCCGGCGGAAGGCCTGGGCAACACTGGAGAACAGGACAACACTGGAGAAGATGCCGGGGAAGAGTCCTGACTGGTGCCGCGGCACTTGTCGTGGGTTGGCCTCCCGCAGGTTGCCCGTGGAGTTTCGGGGCCTGCGGGAATTGTTGCTAAGCCAGCCTTTGGGTGGCGTCGTCCGGCAGGGCGGCCCTGCGGCAGCTTTCCTCGACGGCCATCTCGTACCACGCCTCGGCGCCAAACTCGGGTTCGGGAGTATCAAGGTTCTGGTAGAGGGCGTCCAGCAGTTCCACGAGTTCCTCGGGCGCCAGGGCCGGCAGGACTTCCTCAGGCCCGCGTGGGTCAGTGAGGTAGCGGAAAAGGTCTGAACTTTTCATTGCAGTGCTGCCATTGCGCGGCGGAAGGGCACGAAGTTGTTCATGGGTCGCCTCCAGCTGAAAATCACGAGGCTGGCTGCTTAACCTCTCCCAGATTCTATTGCACCTGCCAAGCCCCCACAATGGACCCGCCACGAATGGAGCCGCGGTACTGGACCGCAGGTCTTGCCTTGGGGCAGGCTCAGGCAGTGGGTGCCGGGACAGGCACGTGCGCGGGAAGTGGCCGCGACGGCCGGTCGGCGCGGATAGCATCCTCTACCAGTGCCAAGGGCCGCTGCCACGCGTCGGACCCGGGCTCCATGGTGTCCACTACGCCGATCAGCATGGCCAGCAACCGGAACATGTCGGTCATCGAAATGTCCGGGCGCAGCGTGCCCTGGCCTTGCCCTCGGACCAGCAAAACACTGATCGACTCCATGAGTGAGCCGGTGATTCCGGTGAGGAGTTCCCGCCGGCCTGCGACGGCGCACAGCAGATTGGCGTCCGCGCTCGCGGCCGCCATGAGCGCTTCGAGCACGCGCAGCAGCCCGGCTGTGGCGTCGATGTCGGCCAAGGCGCCGTCCATGACGGGGTCCACGGTGAGCCGGAGCTGCCGGTTGAGCGCAGCGAGGACCAGTTCTTCTTTGTCCGCGAAGTTCCGGAAGAGGGTTGCCGGGCCAACCCCGGCCGTGGTTGCGATGGTTTGGAGCGGCACTTCGGGGCCGAATTCCCGGAAGCACTGGCGCGCCGCCGTGATGATCTTGTCCACGTTCCGCGCTGCGTCCGCACGGAGGGGCTTTCGGGCGACTGCGAGGCTCATGGCCAAAAGGTTAGCAACGGAGGCTGCGGCCAGCATGGTTACTGCACGGTAGGCCCTTATGTGACGGCTGCTCCCGGTGGTCCCGACTGCGGCGGGCAGCAGCCGCGTGGGACACTGGGGGCATGTTGCTTGCATTTTCTGTGGCTCCCTCAGGTGTTCCCAGCGGGGGCACCCGGCCCGACGACGCATCTGTGCACGACGCCGTTGCGGCCGCGGTGAAGATCGTCCGGGAGTCGGGGCTGCCCAACCGGACTGATTCCATGTTCACCACCATCGAAGGTGAATGGGACGAGGTGTTCGACGTCGTCAAGCGCGCCACCGAGGCCGTGGGGCGCTACGGCAGCCGGGTGTCGCTGGTGATCAAGGCCGATATCCGGCCGGGCTACGCCGGTGAACTCACAGCCAAAGTGGACCGCCTGGAAGGCGCGCTGGCTCAGGAATCCTGAGCCGGCGGGAGGGCCGGAAGCATCTGGACCCCCGCGGCGCCCCGTGCCAAACTGTGCCCATGTTCGAGCACAAGCCCCGGCCGGAGTGGATAGCCACTGAAGAGTTCCTGTCCCGCACCGTAGTGCATCCGGACCAGGCCCTCCAGCAGGCCATCCGGACGGCGGCGGAGGCCGGGATGCCCGCCATCGAGGTGGCACCCAACGCCGGGAAGCTCCTGAAGCTCCTGGTCCAGATGTCCGGGGCCCGCCGCATCCTGGAAATCGGGACGCTTGCCGGCTACAGCACCATCTGGCTGGGCCGGGGCCTTCCGCCCAGCGGCACGCTGGTCACGTGCGAATACCTGCCCCAGCACGCCGAGGTGGCCTGGGCGAACATTGATGCCGCCGGCCTGGGCGAAAAGGTGGAGATCCGCCTGGGTCCTGCACTGGATACCCTTGCCGCCCTCGAGGACGAGGACCGGGAGCCGTTCGACTTCATCTTCATTGACGCCGACAAGCAGAACAACAGCCGCTACCTTGACTGGGCGGTCAGGTTGGGCAGGCCGGGTGCCACTGTGGTGCTGGACAACACCATCTGGGAGGGGGCGGTCCTGGACCCGGCCATGGACCCGGTCAACGCGCCCGGAATCATTGACGCGCTCAAGCTTCTGGGCGACCATCCCCGGCTCGACGCAACCGTCATCCAGACAGTGGGCTCCAAAGGCTGGGACGGATTCGCCCTGGCCCGCATCCTCCCGCAAAATAGTAAGTAAGCTGTGTGGATGCGTCCGGTGGCCGGGCGCCCACAGCGTCGATGGAGGAACGTTTGCACGCGGAAACCACTCCCGTACTCCTGGAGTCCACTGCCGCCAACTTCTCCCCCTGGGCCCCAATCCTCCGCGCAGTTCCGGAAGCGGCAGGGGACGTCCCCGCCCTGCTGGCCCTGGCCGTCGAAGCGGGCGAAACCTGGCCGCGGCCCGGTGAAGGCCGGACGTCGCTGTTATGGGAGCTTCTGGCTTCCGTTGCTGCCATTGACGTGGCGGCAGCCCGGGTGTTTGAACCGCACCTTGATGCCATCGCCATTCTTGCCCAGGCCGCCCGCACGGTTACCGCAGACCAGCCGGCCCTGCCCGGAAACCGCCGTGGCGCAACATGGGGCGTCTTTGCCGCGGAGGGGCCCGGCGCCAGGCTGCAGGCCACGCCCGACGGCGCCATGGTGGTCCTGAACGGGACCAAGCCGTGGTGTTCATTGGCCGCGAGCCTGGACAGTGCCGTCATCACCGCCCACACGGACGACGGCGGCAGGGCGGCGTTCGCAGTGGACCTCCGCCACCCGGGCGTGGAGTGCGAACAGCCCGCCTGGGTGGCGCGCGGACTCCGGGAGATCCCCAGCGGAACCGTGCACTTCGACCAGGTTCCGGCCACGCCCTTGGGCGGAACCGGCTGGTACCACAGCCGCCCCGGCTTCGCCTGGGGCGGCATGGGCGTTGCCGCCTGCTGGCTGGGCGGTGCGGTGGGCGTGGCCCGCGATTTCCGCGCCGGCCTGCTCGCCGGTGCCGACGGCGGGAGGGAACCGGACCAGGTGGCGCTCGCCGCCCTCGGCGAAGTGGACCGCACCCTCACTGCCGCCATGCAATACCTCGCCCGGACCGCGGCACGCATCGACGACGGCAGCCTGGGCACCGCCGGCCAAAGCACCTGGAGCGAAGCCCAGCGTGTCCGCGGAACGGTCGCCGCCGCCGTCGAACGCGTCCTGCAACTGGTGCTCTCGAACCGGGGTCCCGCGCCGCTTGCCTTCGACGAACGCTATGCCAAACGGATGGCGGACCTGGAACTGTACGTCCGCCAGCACCACGGTGCACGGGACGACGCCCAGCTGGGCCGCCTCACGCTCAAGGGGGACTGCTCGTGGTGACCTTCTCGCACGCGGACCAAGGCACCGCCGAGGCAGCCTGGGCCGGGAGCGGACTGGCAGTTGCGCCGGAGCTCCCGCTCGGCCCCGCTGAACTCGCCGAGATGCGCTTCGTGGTCCTGGCCGCGCATCCGGACGACGAGACCCTCGGCGCGGGCGGACTCATGGCGCGGCTGGCCGCGCTGGGGGCGGAAGTGGACGTCCTGCTGTGCACGGCGGGGGAGGGCTCGCACCCGGATTCGCCCACCACGTCCCCCGATGAGCTGGCCCAGGCCCGCTTGGCGGAATTCGCGGCGGCTCTGGCCGCCCTGGGCCTGCGGGACCGCTGGCGCTTCCTCGGGTTGCCGGACCGCAGCCTCGGATCGCAAGCGGACGCGGTTGCCGTAGCCGTCAGGGACGCTGCGGCCCGGTTGCCCGGCCGGCCCGACCGGCTGGTCCTTGTTGCGCCCTACCGTTCCGACGGCCACGCAGACCATGATGCGCTCGGAGCCGTGGTGGCGGAAATTGCCCGGCAGGACGGCCACGCACTGCTGGAGTACCCCATCTGGTACTGGCACTGGGCCACGCCCAAGGACCAGGAATGGCGGGCCTGGGTCCGTTTCCCGCTGGATGGCCCGTCCAGCGAGGCCAAGGAGCGGGCCATGGCTGAACACGCCACCCAGGTCATGCCGCTTTCCCCGGCGCCGGGGGACGAGACCCTGCTGAGCCGGGAATTCCTGGGGCATTTCGCACGCGGCTACGAGGTGTTCGCCTGGACGCCGCCCAAGGACACGTCCGGCCCGGTGCACTCCAGCCAGGACGCGGAGGAGGTCTTCGACGCCGTCCATAACGGCTCCGCTGACCCGTGGGACTACGACTCGAGCTGGTACGAGCGGCGCAAGCGGGCACTTACACTCGCTGCCCTCCCCGGCGAGACCTACGAGCGCGGCCTGGAAGTGGGCTGTTCCATTGGCACCTTGACCGCAGACCTCGCCGGCCGCTGCCACAGCCTTGTGGCCGTTGACGCCAGCAGAGCCGCAGTGCGGCGGGCTGCGCAGCGCTTTGATGGCAACGACGGGGTCCGTGTTGAGCACCGCGTTGTTCCCGGCTCATGGCCTGACGGAACGTTCGACCTCCTGGTGGTTTCGGAGGTCGGGTACTATCTCGCCCCCGCCGAGCTGGCGGACTTGTGGGACCGGGTGGAGGCGTCACTGGAACCCGGCGGGGTCCTGGTCCTGTGCCATTGGCGGCATCCGATCGACGGATGGCAGCTGGACGGCGACACCGTCCACGCGCTCGCCCGGCAACGGTTGCGCTGGCAAACCGCGGGGATGTACCAGGAACGCGACTTCGTGCTTGAAATCCTGGTGCGCCCGGCCCGCAAAGCAGACGTGGCATGACGCTCACGGCTCCGGGGGGACAGGCCGCAGGGCGCCTGGCGGGACTGGGCGCGCCGGGGATTGACCACGTAGCGGTGGTGGTCCCGGCGCACAACGAGGAACAGTTCCTGGAGCGCGCGCTCACCGCAGTGGGGGCTGCAGCGGACCGGCTCGCCGTGGCCAGTCCCGGAACGGGTGTGGAGGTTGTTGTTGTCCTGGATGCCTGCACGGACCGGTCCCTGGAGGTGGCCGCCGGGTTTGCGGCCCAGGACCTCCGCTACAGCGTCCTGCCCGTCGCGTTCCACAGTGTTGGAAAGAGCCGGCGGGCCGGGTGCCGGGCAGTGCTGGACACCCTTGGCGGGGCCGGTGCAGTGGGAGGAAGGGCGGCCGATGTTCCGGCACGCCGCGTGTGGCTGGCCAACACGGATGCCGATTCCCGGGTACCGGAAAACTGGCTGGTGCGGCAGCTGGAACTGGCGGCCGGCGGGGCCGACCTTGTCCTTGGCTCCGTTGAGCCCGATGCCCACGGGACCCACCATGAACTGCTGGCCCGCTGGCATGCCCGGCATGCCCTGGCCGAGAACCACCCGCACGTCCATGGGGCCAACCTTGGCGTCCGCGCCTCAGCCTACATTTCAGCAGGCGGCTTTCCGGGAATAAATCGCGATGAAGACCGGGCGCTTGTGGAGCGCCTCCGCGGCGGCGGGGCAGCCATCGTTTCCACTGACACGACGCGCGTCCTTACCTCCGGCAGGACCACCGGCCGGGCGCCCGGAGGGTTCGCCGCCTACCTCTTGGCGCTGGCACAACCCTGATTGCGGAGGCGCCCGTCGGTCACACCAGGTCCGGGGCGCTGGCCACGATGTAGTCCGCCGCCGCAGGTCCAGTCATGGACAGGTTGTTGTTGTCGGGATCGATGCCCCCGTGCTGGAGAGCCTCCCACAGGGCGGCCGGCGACCCGGGCTCAGCTTTGTGCAGCAGGCACCAGCTCGTGTAAAGGCCGAACAGCTCGTCGCGTCCGAGGCCCAGTCCGGGCTCCCGGTCCGGTACAACGGCTTCGGCAAAGAACTGGTCAAAATGGGTAGCAGTCATGTTCGCTCATCTGGGTTCGACCTTGTTGCCGCCGTCTGCTTCAGCGGCCGTGCCGAGCCCAGTTGGGACCCGGCAAGGTACTCACGAAACTATTGCAGTGGACGCTGCTTGTCCAGTTCCGCCAAGGAGAGGCCCACCTGAGGGGGCCGACGGCGACTGGGGGGACTGGCCTCGGTCTCAGAAGAGGCCATCTCACCGCCGGCCCCGCCTCGCCCCGGACTGGCACAGCCCGGAAACCTCAACAGAACCTTCACTATGGATTTTCCTCCTTCTCGAAGGTCCTGCCTAGTCCCTCCCGGGCCGGCCCCCTGCGCCTGCTACGCGTCGCCGCTTCGCTGGCCCCCGCCGTCGGATTCCTCATTTTCGGAACGGCTCCGGACCTTCTCGCGAATCCTGTCGCGGTGCCGTTCGCCGGGTTGCTGCGCATCCTCGTCTTCCTGGCCGTGCTTCTCCCGGAGTTCCCGGCCGTGCTTGACGTCTTCGTCGATCTGCTGCTGCAGCTTCTCGCTCTTTTTTGTGTCCCGCGGCGGCAATTGGATGGTTTCCTCTGCCTCGATGCCTGCCTGGAGCTCGCGGCCGCGCTCCACCTCCGCATCGAATTCGGCACCGAACAGAAGCGACATGTTCAGGATCCAAAGCCACAAGAGCATGATGATCACGCTGCCGAGGGCGCCATACGTCTTGTTGTAGTTGCCGAAGTTCCCCACGTAGAAGCCGAAGCCCAGCGAAGCGAGCAGGAAGACGACCAAGGCGATGGCGGACCCCATGCTCATCCAGCGGAACTTGGGCTGCTTCACGTTGGGCGTGGCGTAGTAGAGGACAGCGATGATGGCGATGATCAGGATCAGCATCACCGGCCATTTGGCGATGTTCCACACCGCGAGGAAAGGTCCGCTGAGGCCGATCAGTCCGCCGACGGCCTCGGAAACCGGCCCGCTGAGGACAAGCATGCCGGCGATCAGCGCCACGATGACCACGGCAAGGAGCGTGACGCCGAGCATGGTCCCACGGAGCTTCACGAATGCACGGCCCTCGTCCACCTCATAGATGCGGTTCATGGCCCGGCCAAAAGCCCCCACATATCCGGACGCGGACCAGAGGGCGGTGAGGAGGCCGATCACCAGCGTGAAGCCGGCGGCAGGGGCGCTGGTCAGCTCCGCGACCGGGCCGCTGATGGTATTGACAGTTTCTGCAGGGGCAAAGCCGCGCACGATCTCCAACAAGGCGTTGGTGGTCTTCTGCGGATCACCGAAGAGGCCCAGAAGCGAGACGAGTGCCAGCAGGGCCGGGAAAAGGGAAAGAACGGCGTAATAGGTCAGGGCGGCAGCCAGGTCCGGGCACTGGTCTTTGCTGAACTCCCGGAGTGTCTTCCTGGTGATGTATTTCCAGGCCGGCTTCTCCAGGTCCCGAGGGCTCCCGGGTTTCCTTGAATCGTTCGGATCGGGAGCCTGGGCCGCCTTCGCGGTGCTTGTCTCGGATGCGTTGTGAGTGGCCATGGGGAGTCCTCTCGATTGGGGGCCAAGAGGACAGGCCGGCCCCGCGGATGGCGGTGCCGGCCTGTCGACAGGGGTGTTGCCTTAGCGTGCCGCAGATCGCGACGCGTTATGCGTTCTGGACGTTGTCTTTGGCGTCCGTGGCACGGTCCTTGACATCGCCGGCGGCGTGCTGTCCCTCCGCTTTGACGTTTTGGGCGGCGTCAGTGGCAGTGGCCTTGACGTTCTCCATGGCTTCCTGGGCCGGTGCCTTGAGGTCCTGGGCCACATTCTTGGCGGCGTCGGTGAGTTCCGTGGCCAACGGTTGGGCTGCCGTTTTGAGCTGGTCTGCGGCCTCCCGTTCCTTCTGGCTTGGCGGGATCAGGGAGGAGACCAGGAGGCCGGCCCCGAACGCGATGAGGCCGGCGGCCAGCGGGTTGCCCGCAGTCTTGGCTTTCACTTGGTCCGGGGTTTGGGAAACGGCGTGGCCGGCGTCGGAAAGCTTCGCCGAGACGGTGTCGGTAGCCTGGTGCAGGTTGTCCGAGGCGGCGCCTGAGGTGTTGTGGATGTTGCTGGTGGCGGTGTCAGATGCACCCATGATTTTCTCCTTCATCCCGGTCGCCGCGTCCTTGAGCTTGTCGGTTTGGCGGTGGACGATGTTGGACGGGGTGACTTTATCGGCCACGGCGTCCACGTTGGTTCCCAGGCGTGCCCGGGTGGCTTCGATGTCTGCGCGGATGACGTCAGGGTTTTCGCTCATCGGTTTACCTCACCTGGTTTGAGGGTTGGGGGTATTTCTGAGAGGGTTTCGCCGGTTTGCGGCAGGCCCTTGATTTGCTTGAGTTCCTTGCGGCCAATGGAGGCGAGGACCGCGGCGATGATGGCCCAGACCACGGCGGTGATCAGTGCGGACCACCCCAGCGGCATGATGGCGCCGAGGGCGAACATCAGGGCCAGGGAGAGGAAGAGCAGGACGAAGTGTCCGCCCACCCCGGCGCCGGCCAGCATGCCGGTTCCCTTCCCTGCTTTGGTGGCGGACTGTTTCAGCTCGGCCTTGGCCAGGTCCACCTCCTGGCGCATCAGGGTGGACAAGTCACGGGTCACATCGCCAAGCAACTCCCCGATGGAGGCGTTGTCCGCTTTGACGTGCGCCGCACTTGGCGGCGGCTCAGGAATCTGGCTGCTCATCACAGGCCGCCAGCCTGGCCGCCCCTGGAGCGGTCCCGGGTGAGGGGGTCATCTGCCATGGGATCGTCCTCAAAGGCACGGTCCCGCAGGGGGTCGTCCGATTCCTGGTTTCCGGACCAGGGCTCCTCCACCAGTTGCGGGCTGTCGAGGCCGCTGGCCGTGGAAGTGGACTCGGGGTAGCTGCTGCCGGGGGCGCCGCCGTCGTATCCGGCGGTGGTGGTGGCCGGCCCTGGCAACTGGACGGGCGGCGGAGGCACTGTTCCGCCGGCGGCGGGTGGCTGGCTGTACCGGTCCGCGTATCCGGCCGCTGGGAATCCGTTACCGGAGGGCTGGCCGGACAGGCCGGCAGCACCGGAACCGGTTGAGCCGCTGGACTCCGGGGCGCCCGCTGTGAGACCCCGGGTAAGGCGGCCGGCAAGGACACCCGCACCGGCGGCCAGAAGCAAGAATGTGCCGGGCCGGTTGCGGGCGAACCGCTGTACCTCGTTCAGGAGGTCTCCCGGTTCCCGGTTCTCCAGCCAGGTGGCGATCGAGGACGTGCGCTCGGCTGCCTGCCGGACCAGGTCACCGGCCATGCCCTGCTGGTCCGGTGCGCTGGCCATGCTGTGCAGCTGGCCGGAAAGGTTGCGGATGCCTTCGGCAGCCTTTTGCTGCTGCGTCGCGGCCTCGCTGGTCAGGCCTGACTTCGCCTGGTACAGCAGGTCCTGCGCATTGGACTTTGCCTCAGAGGCCACGTTGGCGGCCTCTTCCTTTGCCGTCTGGGCCACGTTTTGCGCGGAGTCGGCCGCAGTCCGGGCTACGTCAGCCGCTTCATCCTTGGCGGCATCCGTGCGCGAAGACGCAGTGCCGGTGCCGGCTCCGGCAGAGCCCGGAACGACACTGGTTTGTTCGTAGTCGGAGGGTGCGTACCCGGTTCCTGCTTCACTGCCATACTGGCTGGCCGGGGACGGGAAGGTGGCGGGCTCGCGCTCGCCGGGGATTCCTGTATTTGCCGGAGGAACCGTGTTTGCGGGGTCCTCGGGCCATTGGCTCTCTGTCATCTTCGCTCTCCCTTTCCCAAGAAGGCTGGTTATTGATCACGAACCAGCGATACTGGCCGTAAAATAATAAGCATGGTTACTAATGAAAAGTAAGTACCCTTGCTAATTGGGTTATAACCGTTCGAGGAAAGATGCCAGCCGGAATGGCTCCGGCCTCCCGGTCACAACGAAGTGGAAAGTGGTGGGAAACGTGGACACAGCTCCATGGGTATGGGTAGTGGTCGCCGTCGTCGTAGTGGCGGTGATTGTGCTGCTGTTCCTCTCCGGCGGAAGGCGCCGGAAGGCGATGCAGGAGAAGCGCGACCAGGAGCACCGCGAGAAAGCGGCAGAGATCCGCCATCAGGCTGAAAATATGGAACTCGACGCCCGCGAACGGGAAGCCAAAGCCATCCGGGCGCGTGCCGACGCCGAGCAGGCCCAGGTGGACGCGGCGCGGTTGCGGCAGGAAGCCGAGGAGCGCAGCCGGGAAGCCCAGTCCCTCCGGAGTGACGTTGCCGGCCATACGCGGAAGGCGGACGAACTTGACCCCGACGTCGGGCGCGATGGTACCCGCCGCGGCGTACGCGAGGCGTATGAGGATCGGCAGGCGCAGGCCCAGTCCGGCAACCGCGACGTCCAGGGCGTCCGTGATGGCCGGGTGGCGGAGTCCGCAGCTCCTGCCCAGGATGCTGATGCTGTCCGGGAGCCGGGGCGCAGGGAAGGCGACGCGCCCGACGTCGGGCACAGCGACGGGACGCGCCGGGAAGCCCGCCGTGGCGAAGCTCCGATCGAAACCGACCGGGGTGATGCTGCAGGTGCAGCCGACACGGGGCATGCTGTCCACGACGAAAGGGAACCGCGCACAGGCATCTAGAGCTGCCCTCAAAGACGGTCAGGGACCGGCTGTTCCGCAGCCGGCCCCTGGCCGTCTTTGATGCGCTCGGCGTTACGGCGTGCGTCGCGGTTTGAGGACGGGGGAAGGGTAGACGCCTTCCCCCGCTCCCAGCCCGGCGATGAGTTCCTTGACCGCTTCAATCGACGACACTTTCGGTTCCCATCCCAAAATGCGCCGCGCCCGGCCCGTGTCCATGATGGGCGCACCCGCCGCCATCGCCACCCATCCCGCATCTGTGGGTTGGAGGCGTGCCCGCCATGTCAGGTCCACCACAGCATGCAGGAGCCGCAGCGGGATGGGAAGAATTCTCTTGGCCCCCAGGATGCGCGCCAGGTCCGGCGGGCCCAGGACCGGCTCGGCGGCGATATTGAATGCACCACTGGCACGCTGGTCCACCACCCTCCAGTAGGCATCTGCAACGTCATCCGCATGGACGGCCTGGAATACCAGCTCGTCCGGAACCGGCAGCAGTGGAATCCAAGGTTTCCCCGGCACAAACCGCGAAAGGATCCGGCCGAGGAAATAGCGGCCGATTTCACTTCCGGCACCGCCTTGGAAAATCAGGCCCGGCCGCAGGCGTGCCACCGCAATCCTTGGTTGCCTTGCCGCGAATCCGTCCAGCAGCCTTTCCTGCTCCGCTTTGTGCCGGCTGTAATGTGAGCCGGCAATTCCCTTCGCCGGCCACGACTCATCCCTGCGTTGGTCTTTGCCCGCCTGGCTGTAGCCGCCTACCGAGGACGCGCAGACAACCTGCTTGGCGCCCGCCCTCGCGGCTGCTTCGAGGACATTCCGGGTGCCCGTGACATTGGTGCGGTGCAGGAGGGCGAGGTCGTGGTTTGGCTGGATCTGCCATGCCAGGTGGACCACCGCATCCACCCCGGCGAACGCCTCCTCAAGCAGCGGCCTGTGCTGGTCCAGTCCAACGTCCAGCGTGTGCCACTGAATGCCCACGTAGGGCTCCAACGAGGTGTCGGGCAGCCTGCGGCTGATCCCAACCAGCTCCAGGCTGCCGGGCTTCACGGCGAGCTGCGCATGCAGTCTTCGCAACAGTGCTGTTCCGGCGTTTCCGCTGGCCCCGGTAATGGCAATGCGCATAGGAGGACTCCCTTGGCAGTAGTCTGCGATGTCCGGTCATCGGAGAGCCTACAACGGAGAAGGATTGTTTTATAAGCAGCCTTATGATTTCCTACTTCTAAGTCTTGCCGCAGGCTTTCGGAACCAGAACCAGGGAAACCAGAATCATGCCCGAATCCTTCGCCGCGCTTGCCGTGGATGCCGCACTTGAGAACTTTCCAGCACCGGAAACGGCGCAACAACAACAGTCTCCCGCCCCCTCGGGACGGTTGCGCGAGACGTTCGCCAATGACCTGGTCCTGAGGTACCTGGACCTCGCCGAGGCCCTGGCCGGCCGTTTCGAGGCCCGCGGCCGGGAGCGGGCGGACCTCAACCAGGTGGCCTATCTTGGCCTGGTCAAAGCCGCGCGCGGATTCGACCAGGCAAAGGGTGAGAGTTTCCCGGCCTATGCGGCCCCCACCATCACCGGGGAGCTCAAGCGGTACCTTCGGGACCGGACGTGGGTAGTGCGTCCGCCACGGCATATCCAGGACCTCAGGACCCGGCTGTACCGGGCGGAGCCGGAGTTGACCCAGTCGCTGGGCAGGAACCCAAGCGTGGCCGAGTTGGCCGGGGAACTCGGAACGGACCCGGCCGAGGTGCAGGAAGCCATCTCGGCATCCAGCAGCATGCATCCGGACTCGCTCGACGCCGTGAACCCAAACTCGGACGCCCCGTCGATCGGCGACATCCTTGCCTGCCCCGACACGCCGCTGGAGCGACTTGAAGAGCTTGCCTGCCTGCGTGAAGCAATGCAGGACCTGGACGACTCCGACCGTGAGCTTCTGTACCGCCGCTACTTCTGTGAGGAAACACAAGTCCAGCTGGGCAAGCGGCTGGGGATGTCCCAGATGCAGGTATCGCGGCGCCTGGCGAAGGTCCTGGTGGAATTGCAGCGGCGGCTGGAGGCAAGCACCGGTGCCGACCTGCCGGAAGATGCCGGAACCTCGACGGCGGTGCGAGACCCACGGGCCGACCGTACGGCCGGTCGAGTCCAGCCGTTTCCCCGGACCCGGCACACGCTCCATCCAAGTGCGTCCAGCAAGGGTTCCGGCTGCGCCGCAGGCGCAAGGTCAAGGTAGCGTCCGGAACTGTCCCCGAAAGGCGCCGGGCGCCACTACCCGGGTCCGCGGCGCGCTGCAAGGTAAACGCCAGGCGGCTCCGGGAGGTATTGCCGCGGTGGCGTTGTTCGCGCCTCGACGGTTTCGACGCACCCCAAGAAACAGCCGCCACCATACTTGTGCGCGTGTTTAGGGCCGCCCGTGGGAGGGAACTGATTGGTCATGGAAAGCTCTGCAACCTTCAGGCCCCGTGTTGTCCTGTTCGACCGGGACGGGACGCTGGTGGTCGATGTGCCCTACAACGGGGACCCCGGCAGGGTGCGGCCCGTCCCGGGCGCCAAGGCAGTGCTGGACGGCCTCCGCGCGGACGGCATTGCTACAGGCGTCATCACCAACCAGTCGGGCATCGCCCGCGGCCTCGTCACCGCCGATGACGTTGCAAGGGTCAATGCCCGGGTGGAAGAACTGCTGGGCCCCTTCGATGTCTGGGAAGTGTGCCCCCACGCCGAGCAGGACGGCTGCACTTGCCGCAAGCCCGCGCCAGGGATGATCCACAGCGCGTGCCGAAAACTGGGCATCGACGAATCCGAGGCTGCCCTCATCGGTGACATCGGCGCCGACGTTGGTGCCGCCGAGGCGGCCGGAGCCACCGGCGTACTGGTTCCCACGCCCGTGACCCGGGCCGAGGAAGTGGCCGCGGCGCGACTGGTCGCCTCCGACTTGGCGGCCGCCGTCGGCATGCTGCAGGGGATGTACTGATGGGACACGTCCTGGTGGCCCGGCTCGACAGTATGGGCGATGTCCTGCTGGCCGGTCCCGCCGTCCGGGCGGTTGCCGGCGGCCGTGACCGCGACGGCGGCCCGAACCACGTGGTCATGCTGTGCGGGCGGCAAGGGGAGGCGGCAGCCGGAATGCTGCCGGGCGCAGCAGAGGTGTACACCTGGGACAGCCCGTGGATCATGAACCCGGCGCCGAAAATGACTGGCCCCCACGCCGACAGGCTCATCGAGTACGTCCGGAACTCCAGGATCACCGAAGCCGTCATCCTCACGTCCTTCCACCAGTCGTCCCTTCCGCTGGCACTGCTGCTCCGCCTGGCAGGCGTGGAACGGATCACCGGTGCATCCACCGATTACGCCGGATCCCTGCTGGATGTCCGGCTCAAACCGGGCGAAGACTTTCCCGAAGACCAGCCCGAAGCCGAGCGGGCGCTGGGGATCGCCGAGGCCGCGGGCTTTCGGCTGCCGGCCGGTGACGATGGAAAACTGCAACTCAACCACGTCCCCGACGTCACCGACCTGGTGGGCGACGGGCCCTACGTGGTGGTCCATCCCGGGGCGGCTGTTCCCGCACGAGCGTGGCCTCCGTTGCACCACGCGGCCGCCGTCGAACTCCTCGAGGGAGCCGGGTACCGGGTGGTGGTGACGGGTGGGCCCGGAGAGAAATCATTGACCGCCACCGTGGCCGGCCCCTCGGCGCTGGACCTGGGCGGACGCACCGACCTTCCCATCCTGGCAGGCGTGATGGCGGGCGCCGAGGCGGTGGTCACGGGCAATACCGGCCCCGGCCACCTCGCCGCCGCCGTGGGCACACCGGTGGCATGCCTCTTTTCCCCCGTTGTCCCGGCCGTCCGCTGGGCCCCCTACGGCGTTCCACTTGAGCTCCTCGGTGACCAGAACGCCCCGTGCCGGATGACCCGTGCCCGGGTCTGCCCGGTCCCGGGGCACCCGTGCCTCGACTCGGTATCACCCGAAGAGGTAGTTGCCGCCGTTGAACGCCTCATCAGCGGAGTGAGCTCCTTCAGCACCCATGTCAGCACCCGTAGAAAGGCCCGCAACCGATGAGAATCCTGCTCTGGCACGTCCACGGTTCCTGGACTGACGCCTTTGTCCGCGGCCGCCATCAGTACCTGCTTCCCGTCCTGCCCGGAGGCGGGGCCTGGGGGCTGGGCCGCGCCGGCAGGGACTGGCCGGAATCAGTGCGGGAGGTGGACCTGGCGACGCTCGACGCCGACGCCGTGGACGCCGTCGTCCTCCAACGGCCGGAAGAAATCGACGAAGTGGTCCGTACCCTTGGCCGGGCGCCCGGCGTCGACCTTCCTGCCGTCTTCGTGGAGCACAACACGCCCAAAGGCAACTTCCCGTACGTCAGCCACCCGCTCGCGGATCAAAGCCGCATCCCGGTTGTTCACGTGACCCACTTCAACCGGCTGGCGTGGGACAACGGCTCCGCACCCACCACCGTGATCGAGCACGGCATCCCGGACCCGGGCCGGCTCTACACCGGTGAACTTCCCGAACTGGGAGTGGTGGTCAATGAGCCGGTCCGCCGGGGTCGCGTCACGGGAACGGACCTCCTGCCTGCCTTCGCCGCCGTGGCACCCCTGGAGGTGTTCGGCATGAAGACCGACGGGCTGGCAGCCGCCACCGGAATCGACCCGTCCCGGTTGGCAGCCCGGGGCGATCTGAAGACCCGGGACCTGCACCGGGAACTGGCCGGCCCGTTGCCGGGTCTACATCCACCCGATGCGGTGGACTTCCCTGGGCTTGTCGCTCCTGGAAGCCATGCACCTGGGTATGCCGGTGGTGGTGCTTGCCGCTACTGAAGCGCCGCGGGCGGTGCCGCCGGAAGCCGGCGCCGTTTCCGCCGACGTCGACGAGCTGCTCAGCAGCGCGGCGCGGCTGGTCGCGAACCCGGATGAGGCCCGACGGCGGGGAGTTGCCGCCCGCGAGGCCGCGCGGGAACGTTACGGCCTGGGCAGGTTCCAGGACCGCTGGGATGAGCTCCTGGCGGACCTGCGCAGCCGGCCCCGGCACTCCGTCAACGAACGGACGGACGAGCCGATCCTCGTTCCGGCCCGGGAGAGGAAAACCCCATGAAGATCGCCATGATTTCCGAACATGCCAGCCCGCTGGCGGCACTGGGCGGGGTGGATGCCGGTGGGCAGAACGTCCACGTTGCCGCACTGTCCGAAGCCCTGGCCAAGCGGGGCCATCACGTAACGGTCTACACCCGAAGGGATTCAACGGAGCTTCCCGAACGGGTCCGGGTGGGGCGCCGTTTCGAGGTGGTCCATGTGGACGCCGGACCCGCCTGCCACGTTCCCAAGGACGAACTGCTGCCATTCATGGGCCAACTGGCCGATGGCGTGGCAAGGGACTGGGGCCAGCGGCCGCCGGATGTGGTGCACGGCCACTTTTGGATGTCAGGTCTCGCAGCCCTGGACGCGGCCAGGCGCCCCGACGCCGGCTGCCGGGTGCCGATGCTGCAGACGTTCCACGCGCTGGGCCCCGTCAAGCGCCGGCACCAGGGTGCGGAGGACACCAGCCCGGAGGAACGCGCCTGGCTCGAACCCGGGGTAGGCAGGTCGGCTGACCGCATCATTGCCACCTGTTCCGACGAGGTCTTCGAGCTCAAGGCCATGGGCATCGCCACGGGCAAGATCTCCATTGCCCCCTGCGGGGTGGACCTCGGATTCTTTTCACCCGGCGGCCCGGTGGCGGACCGGAAGCGCCGCTACCGCATCCTGTCGGTGGGGCGGCTGGTGCCGCGCAAGGGCGTGGACCTGGTGATCCGTTCGCTGCCGTACTTGAACGCGGCGGGATTCGACGACGTCGAACTCCTGATCGTGGGCGGCGGCGCGGAAACGCAGGTCTTGCACGCCGACCCGGAAGTCCGCCGCCTGCTGAAGCTGGCGGCCGAACTGGGTGTGGCGGGGCAAGTGAACCTGCAGGGGCAGGTGCCCCGGGGCGGGATGCCCGCGATCTTCCGCAGCGCCGACGCCGTGGTCTGCGCGCCCTGGTACGAACCCTTCGGCATTGTGCCGCTCGAGGCCATGGCATGCGGCGTTCCCGTGGTGGCCGCCGCCGTGGGCGGCCTGCGGGACACCGTGGTGGACCACTCCACCGGGCTGCACGTTCCGCCCCGTGACCCGGAGGCCATTGCATCGGCCCTGTCACTGCTGCTGGAAAACCCCGCCCTCAGGACAAAACTCGGCCAGGCCGGGGAACGGCGGGCCCGCACCCGGTACTCCTGGGAGCGGGTGGCAGCGGAAACCGAAAAGGCCTACCAACTCGCCGTCGCCGGCGCGCCGGCCGGGGCGGTACCGATGGAAGGAGCGGCACTGTGACTGCAGAATGGTCCCTGCGCGAAGCCGACCTTCGCACCCTGACAACGCCCACCCTGCCCGCCGTGCTCCCGGGCGCCAGTTTCACCGATCCGGCCAGTGCCGACGTCGTCCGTACCCACCTGGACAATGTGGTTCCGGCGCTGGAGTCGCTCCGCGGGCAGTCCGGGCGGCTTGCCGCCTGGGGCGTGGAGCTTGCGCAGCGCCTGCTCCGGGGCCACCGGCTCCTGGCCGCGGGCAACGGCGGTTCCGCCGCGGAGGCGCAGCACCTGACGGCCGAACTGGTAGGCCGGTTCGATGGCGAGCGGGTGCCGTTCTCGGCGATCTCCCTGCACGCCGAATCGTCCGCCGTGACCGCTATCGCCAATGACTACGGTTACGACGACGTATTTGCCCGGCAGGTGCGCGCACATGGCCGTTCCGGCGACGTGCTGATGCTCTTGTCCACCAGCGGCAAGAGCCCCAACCTGCTGCGGGCCGCCGAAGCGGCCGGCCGGCTCAACATGGCCACCTGGGCTATGACCGGCCCCGGGCCCAACCCCTTGGCGCTCGCCTGCGACGAAGCCGTCATGATCGACGCCCCGAATGCCAATGCCCAGGAGGGACACCTGATTGCCCTGCATGCGGTATGCCGTGCCTTCGACCTGGAGGTGCACCGGCGCACACCGGCCGCTGTTCCCGGCAAGCCCGGAGGAGGCAGGCCATGAGGATTGTGGTGGTGGGCGACGTGATGTTGGACGTGGACCTGGCCGGGGAAGCCACCCGGTTGAGCCCGGACGCCCCGGTGCCCGTGGTTGATGTTTCCAGCGTGCGGCACCGGGCCGGCGGCGCCGGTCTGGTGGCACGGATGCTGGCCCAGGACGGCTGGCCGGTCACCCTGGTGACAATGCTGGGAGATGACGACGCCGGACGCCAGCTCCGTGCCCAGCTCGCCGGAGTGCGGCTGGTGGCGGGGACCAGCGGCTACCCGTCGCCGGTCAAGACCAGGGTCCGGGCCGGCTCCCATCCTGTGGTCCGCTTCGACCAGGGCTGCGAAAAAACACCGGTCCCGGACGTCATGCCCGCCATGCTCCGGGCCGTGGAAAATGCCGGGGTGATCATTGTGGCCGATTACGGCAGGGGGCTGGCGGCCAATCCCGGGCTGCGGAAGCTGCTGGCCAGCCTCGCCGGGCACGTCCCCATCGTCTGGGATCCACACCCCGCAGGTCCGGACCCGGTCCCCGGCGTGGCGGTGGTGACGCCCAACATGGCCGAAGCCACCAGGGCGGCGCGGTCCGCGGGCGCGGCAATGGACGGCCCCGGCCCAGGGGACCCGGCCGCGGATGCTGCCGGAATCCTGCTGCAGCGCTGGGGCAGCCGTGCCGTCCTGGTGACCCAGGGGGAGGAGGGGGCCCTCTTGCTGCGGCAGGGCGATCATTCTCCCCGGAATATTCCCGCGCCCAGGGTGGAAGCCGGAGATCCCTGCGGAGCCGGCGACCGCCTCGCCGCCAGCCTGGCCGTGCACCTCCTGGCCGGCCGCGACCTGCCGGATGCGGCCGCCTTGGCCGTCCACGATGCGGCGGACTTCCTGGCGGCGGGGGGAGTGGCGGCGCTGACCGATACCGCCGCGGGTGGCCGTGGCAGGGAAAGGACCGGACCGCTTGCCGGCCGCCGTACCACCGAACCGCTGCTCCTGGCCCGCTCGGTGCGCGAAAGCGGCGGAAAAGTGGTGGCCACCGGCGGCTGTTTCGATCTCCTGCATGCCGGTCACGTCCGGTCCCTCAAGGCCGCCAGGGAACTGGGGGAGTGCCTGATCGTCTGCCTCAACTCCGATGACTCGGTGCGGCGCCTCAAAGGCCCGGAACGTCCCATCATCAACCAGCACGACAGGGCGGAGCTGCTGCTGGCCATGGAATGCGTGGACGCGGTGATGGTCTTCGACGAGGACACCCCTGACGCAGCGCTGGACCGGCTCCGCCCCGACATCTGGGTCAAAGGCGGCGACTACCAGGGAGCCCGCCTGCCCGAGGCCGACCTCGTGGAAAGGTGGGGCGGCCGGTGCCTCACCGTCCCGTTCCATCCCGCCCGCTCCACCACCGGTCTCGCGGACGCACTCGCCAAGGTGGGCTGACCCGGGCTCCCTGCTCTCCTTATTGACCTGTTTTCCCTATTGAAAGGAACACCATGTCTGCAGAATCAACAGCAACTTCCGCTGCGCCCGGCCGCGTCCTGGTCACTGGCGGGGCATCCGGCCTGGGGGCCGCCGTCGTCGACGCCGTCCTGCGGGCCGGTGGCACCCCGGTTGTCCTGGACCGCGACATCAGCAGCGTCTCCGGGGTGAAAGCCTTCGAAGTGGATGTCGCGGACCGGGCCGCCGTGGAGCACGCCGTCCGGGAAGCCGCCGAGACCCTGGGCGGCCTCGACGCCGTGGTCACGGCTGCCGGAATTGACCGTTGCGGCAAGCTTGCCGACGTCGACGCCACCGAGTGGGAAAAGGTCATCGGCGTCAACCTGATGGGCACGGTTTCCGTGGTCCGCGCCGCCCTGCCCTACCTCAAGGAAACCCACGGCCGCGTGGTTACCGTGGCCTCCACCCTGGGCAAGCGTGCCGTGGCCGATGCCACCGCATACTGCGCCTCCAAGTTCGGCGTGGTGGGATTCAGCCACGCGCTGGCAGCCGAAACCGGCGGTGAAATCGGTGTCACCACCATGATCCCCGGCGGCATGAAGACCCGGTTCTTCGATGACCGTGCCGAACAGTACAAGCCGCAGGATGACTCCAGGCTCAACGACCCCGGGAACACGGCGCAGGCCATCCTGTTCGCGCTGAACCAGCCCCCCGGCTGCGAGGTCCGCGAAATGCTGATCTGCCATGAGGAAGAAGGCTCCTGGCCCTAAGCCCGCACCGGAGACGGTCAGCCGCACGCGGGACCACTAGTACCGATCCACCCACACTGAAAGGCGGGAGGAACACTATGTCCACCACAGCCACCGAAACAACCCCGGGCAGCGAAACCACCGGGGGCGCCGGCATCACCATCCAGGATCCCCGTACCGGTGAGGTGCTCTGGACGGTGCCCGAAGCGGGGCCGGAGGAAGTAGACCAGGCCATCACCGTGGCCCGCAGCGCGGCCCGCGGATGGGCAGCTGCCGCTCCAGCTGAGCGGGGTGCCGCGCTCCGCGCCGCCGCCAAGGCGCTCAATGCCGCCGCCCAGGAACTCGCCGGGCTTAACGCCAGCGAAACCGGCCGCCCGGAGGACGAGGCCCTGGCCGGCATTTCCGCCGCCGTCTCCACTTTGGAGCAGTACGCGGAACTGGCCCCCGTGCACCGCGGCCACAGCCTGCGGGGCAACCGGCTGGCCACCGATTACACCGTGGCCGAACCGCGCGGGGTTGCAGTCCTCCTCACGCCCTGGAACGACCCCGTGGCAGTCGCCTGCGGCCTGATCGGTGCCGCCCTGGTGACCGGAAACGCCGTCGTGCACAAACCCAGTGAACGCTGCCCGCGCCTGGGGGAAGCGCTGGGGGAAGTGCTCGCGCCGGCCTTCCCGCCAGGCGTCTTCCTCACCATCTCCGGTGGCGCCGGGGTGGGCGCGCTGCTCGCCCAGGCCGATGTGGACGTGATCGCCCATGTGGGCTCCAGCGCTTCCGGCGCCCGGATCGCCAGGGCCGGCGCACTGGCCGGGGCGCACGTCATCCGGGAAAACGGCGGGAACGATCCCCTGCTGGTGGACCGGGACGTCGACCCGGCCTGGGCGGCCGAACAGGCTGCGATCGGCGCCTTCAGCAACAGCGGCCAGATCTGCACGGCCGTGGAGCGGATCTACGTCCACAAGGACATCGCCGACCAGTTTTGCGTTGCCCTCGAAGCCGAGGCCGCGCTCCGGAACGGCAACGGCACCGTGGCGCCGCTCGTGGACGAGCGGATGCGTGAGGCCGTCCACGCACACGTGTCCGGCGCCGTGGCCCAGGGCGCCCGGGCCGTGGAGGGCGGAGGCCTTCCGGACGGCCCGGGTTCCTTCTACCCCGCCACCGTCCTGCTCGACTGCACCGGCAACATGGAGGTGATGACGGAGGAGACGTTCGGCCCCGTGGCACCGGTGCAGGTAGTCGAATCGTTCGACGACGGCCTGCGCCTTGCGTGCAGCGGGAAGTACGGCCTCGCGGCCACAGTCCTGAGCGCCAACCTTGCGCACATCCAGCAGGCGGTCGCGGCGCTGCCGGTGGGAACCGTGAAAGTCAACGACGTATTCGGCGGTGCTCCCGGAGGTGCCGCCCAGCCGCGCGGCCGGAGTGGGCACGGATTCGGCTACGGCCCGGAACTGCTGGACGAGTTCACGCAGGTCAAGGTGGTGCACATCGCCGCGCCACCGGCCGCCGCTGCTGAACGGGACCGGCCATGAACGGATTCCGGGAACCGTCCGACCTCTCCACCCAGCGGGCGCTGTCCGAGTGGCTCCCCGGCAGGCTTGCCGCCGAACAGCCGCCCATCCTGGTCATCGGCGACGTCATGCTGGACGGCTGGTGGAACGGCAGCATTGAACGGCTCTGCCGGGAAGCCCCCGCGCCCGTGGTGGACATCCGGAGCCGCGAATCGGTTCCGGGCGGAGCAGCGAATACTGCCATGAACCTGGCCGCACTGGGCGCCAGGGTATCCGTGGCTGGAATTGTCGGGGCCGACGACGCCGGAGAGCGCCTGCGCAGCCAACTCGCCGCGGCCGGCATCGACGTCCGGCACCTCCACGTCCATCCGGACATGGTCACCACCACCAAGATCAGGATCAGCAGCGGCGGCCAGGTGATGCTGCGCCTCGACGACTCGGCCCGGACTGTCCCGGACGACGCCATCGCCGCGCTCGCCGCCTCGGTGCGTGCCGCCGTCGAACGCCAGGATGCCGTGCTGGTGTGCGACTACGGCACCGGCGTTGTGGCGGGCCACGTCCGCCCGGCGCTGGCAGAAGCGCTGGGAAGGCGCGCGGGGCGCGCCGACCGCCCGCTGGTGGTGGTGGACGCCCACGATCCCCGGCCCTGGGCCGCCCTCCAGCCTGACCTGGTGACGCCGAATGCACAGGAGGCGGCGCGCCTGCTGGACCGGAAGCTGCCGGAGGGCCAGGGCCGGGTGGACGCCGTGGCGGCGCAGTCGGCCTTGCTCCTGGAAAGGACAGGTGCCGGCGGGGTAGTAGTGACCTTGGACCGGGACGGCACCGTCCTGTTGACCGGCGACGGCGTCAGTCACCGCACCTGGGCCCGGCCGGCGGCGGAGAAGCAGGCATCCGGGGCGGGCGATACGTTCGTCGCAGCCCTGACGCTGGCCCGCGCGGCCGGGCTGCCGCTGACGGCCAGCCTGGACCTCGCCCAGTCCGCTGCCGACGTCGTGGTCCACCAGCCCGGGACGTCGGTGTGCAGCACCGCCCAGCTCAGCCGGTACCTCAAGGCGTTCGCGGATGCGGCGCTGGGTGAGGACGAGTTGGAGCGGCAGCTGGAGCTGCACCGGGCCCAGGGCCAGCGGATCGTGCTGACGAACGGCTGTTTCGACGTGCTGCACAGCGGCCACACCCGCTACCTCAACCAGGCCAAGCAGCTGGGCGACATCCTGGTGGTGGCGCTCAACAGCGACGAATCCGTGCGCCGGCTCAAGGGTGCGGGCAGGCCCATCAACAGCGTGGCGGACAGAGCCGCCGTGGTGGCCGCGCTGAGCTGCGTGGACTACGTGACGGTGTTCGATACGCCAACAGCCGTCCCGCTGATCCGGCGCCTCCGGCCGGAAGTCTACGCCAAGGGAGGTGACTACACGCCCGGGATGCTGGCGGAAACTCCAGCGGTGGAGGAGTACGGCGGCCGTGTTGCCATCCTCGACTACGTGGCCGAACGGTCCACCACCGCCGTGGTGAACCGGATCCGGGACGGCGAAGGGGCAGTGCCAAGCAACTAAGGTTGAACCATGACTGAGGGCGGGCACCGGTAATGGCCAAACGCGGAAAGGCGGCAGGCCGCGGCCGGTCCGGAGCAGGCGTGGTGGAAGTCCCCAAGGGCACAGCGCCGGACGGTCCCGTGGAAGGCGTCTACTACATCGACACCGGGGACTGCGAGCTGATCGCGGACCAGGACAACTCCACCGGGTGGCTGCTGAAGATCAACGGTGTCATGAGCTCGCACATCGACCTCGCCGACCCCCTGTTCCTGGACTTTGAGTACATGCGCTGGATGGCTGCCCTCATTGAGTCCCGCTGGCCGCCGTCCTCCACGGCCGCAGCTCCTGCCGGGACCGCGCACAAGCTCCGCGGCCTGCACCTGGGCGGAGGCGCGTGCTCCATGGCGCGCTATTTCTCCGCCGCCTACCCCGACGCCCGGCAGGTAGTGGTGGAACTGGACGGCAAGCTCGCCGAATACGTGCGCGGCTGGTTCGACCTTCCCAAGGCACCCCTGCTCCGCATTCGCGTGGGGGAGGCCCGGGCCGTGACCGAAACCCTCACGGAGCACACCCGGGACTTCATCATCCGCGATGTCTTCGCCGGGGCCTTCACCCCGCGGCCGCTTACCACCGCCGAATTCACCGCCCACGCCAAGCGGGTCCTGGCTCCGGGCGGCCTGTATGTGGCCAACTCGGGGGATGCGCCCGACCTCAAGAACGCGCGGGAGGATGCCGCCACCATCGCCGCCGCCTTCAAGCACACGGTGATCATTGCGGACCCCGCAATGCTGAAGGGCCGGCGCTACGGCAACATGGTCATGGCGGGCAGCGACGTGCCGTTCGGCGACGATCCCCAGCTGCGGCGCCGGCTCCTGGGCGGTGCCGTCCCCGCCCATCTCTGGGATGACGCCCAGGTCCGGGCCTTCGCCGCCGGGGCACCGGTCCGCCACGACCCTCCCCACCCGCACCCTAACCTCGCAAGCTCGGCCAGGGAACCCGGCGGGCGTGGGCCCATACCCGCACCCTAACCTCGCAAGCTCGGCCAGGGAACCCGGCGGGCGTGGGCCCACGTAGTTATCGTCTTCAGCGGCCCAGGAGGGCGCCGCGGTGCTCGGCCATCCGCTCGCGGAGGGCCTGCACGACGGCGGCCACAGCCGGCCGGCGGAGCGAGTCCGGGCGCAGGACCATCCAGTAAGGCAGCAGCTCACCGATTTGATCGGGCAATAGCCGGACCAGGTCGTCATGGAGATCGCCCATGAAGCACGGCAGGAATCCGACGCCGGCACCGGCCCGGGTGGCCTCCACATGGACGAACACGTTCGTGGAGGTCAAGCCTTCGCGCATGGCCGGCACCAGCCGGCGCGGCGCATCGAGATCGTCCACCTGGAGCATCGAATCCACGAAATAGACCAGGGGATGCTCATTAAGTTCGGCCACGGTGGCCGGGGTGCCGTGTTCGGCGAGGTAAGTGCGGGAGGCGTACATTCCCAGCCGGTATTCGCCCAGCCGGATGGCCTCTGCGCGGTGCACCTGCGGCTCGCCCACCACCACCTCGATGTCCAGCCCGGAGCGCTGCTGCAGTGCCAGGCGGGTCATGGTCACCACCTCCACGCTCAGGCCCGGATGGTCCCGGCGCAGCCGCGCCACGGCCGGGGCCGCGATGTAGGCACTAAAGCCGTCGGTAGCCGTCATGCGGACGACGCCGGTAATGGGGTCGGGTGCCTGGCCGGCCGGTCCCAGCGTGCCCAGCACCGCTTCGACCTGTTCCGCCACGTGCACCGCCCGTTCGCCCAGTTCCGTGAGTTCCCAGCCGCCGGCGGCGCGGGACAGGACCCTGCCGCCGAGCGACTTCTCCAGCGCGGCAATCCTGCGCGACACGGTGGTGTGGTTCAGGCCCAGGGCCTGGGCCGCCGTCGTAAATTTTGCTGAGCGGGACACCGCCAGGAGGATCAGCAGGTCGTCGGGATTGGCGTTCATATCTGCAATTGTGCACATGCAGGGTGCCTCTTTGGGCATTGAACCGCAAAGTTTGTGCAGCAATACTCATCAGAGTCACTTGTGCTGGAGATCACAGCACGTGTCAATGTGGACACTGAGGAGAACCATGAGCGTTGAGCGCAGCCAGGCAAACGAAGCCAGGTACGCACCCAAAGGATCAGGACTGAAGAAAATCGTTGCCGCCTCCATGGTGGGGACGGTGGTGGAGTGGTACGAGTTCTTCTTGTACGCCACTGCCGCCACCCTGGTCTTTGGCAAGTACTTCTTCCCGTCTACCGGCAATGACCTGGACGGAATCATCCAAGCCTTCCTGACCTACGCGGTGGGCTTCATTGCCCGGCCGCTGGGCGGCATCGTCTTCGGCCAGATCGGCGACAAGCTCGGCCGCAAGCCCACTCTGCAGCTGACGATCGTCATCATCGGCGTGTCCACCTTCCTGATGGGCTGCCTCCCCGGCTTCGCCGACATCGGATATCTGGCCCCGGCCCTGCTGGTGGCGCTCCGGTTCATCCAGGGCTTCGCGCTCGGCGGCGAATGGGGCGGAGCCGTCCTCCTCGTGGCCGAACACAGCCCGAACAAGACCCGCGCCTTCTGGTCCAGCTGGCCCCAGGCCGCGGTCCCGGTGGGCAACCTGCTGGCCACCCTGGTGCTCTACATCATGTCCACCACCCTTAGCAGCGAGGCGTTCCTCGGCTGGGGCTGGCGTGTGGCCTTCTGGCTCTCCGCAGTGATCGTCTTTGTGGGCTACTACATCCGCACCAACGTCAGCGAGTCACCCATCTTCCTCGAAGCCAAGGAACTGGTGGAGAAGGAACAGGCCGTCAGCTATGGCGTGTTCGAAGTTGTCCGCAAGTACCCCAAGGGCATCTTCCAGGCCATGGGCCTGCGGTTCGCGGAAAACATCATGTACTACCTGGTTGTCAGCTTCGCGATCGTCTACCTCAAGAGCGTGCACAAGTACGACACCTCGTCGCTGCTGCTGGCACTGCTGATCGCGCACGTCATCCACTTCGCGATCATCCCGCAGTACGGCCGCCTGGCGGACCGGATCGGCCGCAAGCCCGTCTACCTGGCCGGCGCCATCCTCGGTGCCACCTGGCCGTTCTTCGCCTTCCCCATGTTCGATACCCGGAACGCCGTGGTCATTGTCCTCGCCGTCACTATCGGCCTGTGCCTGCACGGCCTGATGTACGCCGGACAGCCGGCCATCATGGCCGAAATGTTCCCCACCCGCATGCGGTACTCCGGCGCGTCCCTCGGCTCGCAGGTTACGTCGATCTTTGCAGGCTCACTGGCGCCGCTCCTGGCCACCCAGTGGCTGAAGGACACCGGCTCATGGCTGCCCACGGCCATCTACCTGGTCATCGCCTGCGCCATCACCACGGTGGCCGTGCTGAGCCTGAAGGAGACCAAGGGCATCGCCCTGGAGGACGTGGACAAGGAAGACGCCGCCCGCGAGGGACTGCTTCCGGCCGGCCGCCGCTAAGCTGCTGGAGCTGCTGGAGCCGTTGGACCGTTTGGGCGGATGAAGGAGAACTGCAATGGATAACACGTTGAATGGACGCAAGGCGCTGGTCACCGGCGGTGCCAGCGGAATCGGTGCCGCATGCGTGCGTGCCCTCGCGGCCCAAGGGGCGAAAGTGGTGGTGGCCGACGTCGACTCCGCCGCCGCTGCCAAGCTCGCCGACGAGGTGGGCGGCACCGCGTGGGCCGTGGACCTCCTGGACGTGGATGCCCTGGCCACCCTCAACCTCGATGTGGACATCCTGGTGAACAACGCGGGAATCCAGCGCATCAATCCCATTGAGGACTTTGATCCGGCGGACTTCCGCAGGATCATCACCCTGATGCTGGAGGCCCCGTTCCTGCTGGTCCGTGCCGCACTGCCGCACATGTACGCCAACAACTTTGGCCGCATCATCAACGTGTCCTCGGTACACGGCATCCGGGCCTCCCCGTTCAAGAGCGCATATGTATCCGCCAAGCACGGCCTGGAAGGGCTGAGCAAGGTGACGGCGCTGGAAGGCGGGGAGCACGGTGTCACCTCCAACTGCGTGAACCCGGGCTACGTGCGCACGCCGCTGGTGGAGAAGCAGATCGCGGACCAGGCCCAGGTGCACGGCATCGACGAGTCTGAGGTCCTGGCCAAGGTGATGCTCACCGAATCGGCCATCAAGCGCCTGGTGGAGCCGGAAGAAGTGGCGTCCCTGGTGGCGTGGCTGGCATCAGAGAGTGCCGGCATGGTTACCGGTGCCAGCTACACCATGGACGGTGGCTGGTCCGCGCGGTAGCACTCCCCGCTAGTCCAACGGTTTGACCACCCTGTGGTCATAGAAGTACACCCCATAGGTGGTTTTCAGTCCCACCGACCGGCGGTCCTGCCATACGACGACCCCTTCGCGCCTGCCGTTGAAGGGGTCGTCGCCAATTACGGTGTCGCCCACCCGGTACGGGCACCGCGGGCTGACCGCCCCCACGGTCCGGTGCCATACTTTCGTGAGGGCATCGCCCAGGCTGACGGGCCGGCCCATGCCGGAAAGGTCCTGTACGTAGCCCTTGGCCATGTGACCCCCTCCTTCAGGCGGCAACCGGCCGTCTGCTAACGGTGTTCGTCGGCGAAACGCTCCCAGCAGAGGATGGTCCTCCCGTTCCGGCCGCCACCGTACGCCAACGCTAGGCGCTATTCACATCAGCAACACCAGTAACAAGTACTTGTTTCGCGCGGTTGGGGCTACTTACGGGCCGCCGGGCTTCCGTTGATGATGTCCTCGGCGTTCTCGAACGCCCACGCCACAAGCGGCACCAGGAGCCCGCTCAACTCATAGCCCCGCTCGGTGAGGCTGTAGTCCACCCGGGGCGGAATGACCGGCTGGGCGTTCCTGCTGACAAGGCCGTCCCGCTCAAGCGTCTTCAAGGTCTGTGCCAGCATCTTCTCGCTGATGCCCTCGGCCCGCCGCCGCAAATCACTCCAGCGCTGCTCACCTTCGGACAGGGCGATCAGGATCAGGACGCCCCACTTGCTGGTGATGTGGTCCAGCAGGGTCCTGCTGGGGCACCCGGCCGGGAACACGCCGTCGGCAAAGGCGAGGGGCAGGGGAACGGCGTGCGGAACAGCTTTCATGACCCAAAGCTTACCTAAAGGTCAGTACCTTACTTCAAAGTGCGTACTCTCTTTGGGGAAGTATTCCAGTCGGGCCGTGGTTGTGCTCCTCGACAGATCAAAATTCCTCGAAAGGATCCATCGTGAGCATTGTTGTTACAGGCGCCACCGGACAACTCGGCCAGCACGTCATCGAAGCCCTCCTGGAGCGCGGCGTGCCCGCCGGCGGGATTGTGGCGGCCGGCCGTTCCGTTGAAAAGTTGGCCGGCTACGCTGCGCGCGGTGTCAACGTCCAGGCCATGGACTACGCCGACGCCGCGTCCGTCGCCGCCGTACTCAAGGGGGCAACGCGGGTGCTGCTGATCTCCGGCAGCGAAGTGGGCCAGCGCGTCGAACAGCACCGTACCGTCATCGAGGCAGCCCGGGCCGAAGGCGTGGAACTGCTGGCGTACACCAGCATCGCCAACGCGGACACCACCGGCATGCTGCTGGCTGGTGAGCACAAGGCCACCGAGGCCCTTCTGCGCGAGTCCGGGGTTCCCTTCGTGCTGCTCCGCAATGGCTGGTACCTGGAAAACTACACGGAGCAGTTGCCTGGAACCCTCGCCCAGGGTGCGGTCGCGGGCAGCGCCGGGGACGGCAAGGTCAGCGGTGCTGCGCGGGTGGACTACGCCCACGCCGCCGCAGCGGTCCTGGTGGCCGAGGGCCAGGCCGGCAAGGTCTACGAGCTGGGCGGCGACGAAGCCTTCAGCATGGCCGACCTCGCTGCGGAGATCA
Source organism: Pseudarthrobacter sp. YAF2 (assembly GCF_052113345.1). Lineage (NCBI taxonomy): Bacteria > Bacillati > Actinomycetota > Actinomycetes > Micrococcales > Micrococcaceae > Pseudarthrobacter > Pseudarthrobacter sp. YAF2. The sequence continues at coordinate 42,174 of NZ_JBFRDA010000015.1, forward strand.
GCGCCGCCACGGGCAAAGCCATCACCTACAACGACCTCCCCGCCAAGGATTACGCCGGCCTGCTGACCTCCGTTGGCGTGCCGGAGGCGTTCGCCGAAATCCTTGCGGACTCGGACCTCGGCATCGCCCGCGGTGATCTCCTGGTCAGCACCGGAGATCTTGGGAAGCTTATTGGGCGTCCGACGACGTCGCTCGCGCAAGCAGTACGGTCCGCCGCGGCTACGGCGTAAGGCAGCGGAAAAGGAAGGTGCCCGGTCCCTGTGGGGCCGGGCACCTTCCTTTGCTGTGGACGGTCTATTGGTTGTTGCGGGCGGCCCCGACCACCGGCAGCGGCGACGTTTCGTCCTCGAGGTGGGCCCGGCGTCGTCCGTCCCCCTTGACCCACAGCCGATACGCCAGGACAAGCAGCCCGAGCCAGGCTGCGCCCACGTAGAGGGCCACCCGGGTGTCCTCGAAGGCGCCCAGGATGGCGATCACCAGCGCCATGAAAGCGATGGTGAGGACTGAAGCGGCGGGCCACCATGGTGAGGGAAATTCCGACGCCGGCAGGCCGTTCCGCGCGATTTCCCGCTTCATGGCGACGTGGGACGCCAGGATCATCACCCAGACCCACACGGTGGCAAAGGTGGCGATCGAGGCGATGACCAGGAACACGTCCTCCGGAATGACCGCGTTGAGGACCACGCCCACCAGCAGGATCCCGGCCATCATGACCACCGTCATCCAGGGGACGCCGTGGCGGGAGACCTTGCCGAAAACTAACGGTGCGTGCCCTTGATTGGACAGTCCGAAGAGGATGCGGCCGGCGCCGAAAATGTCGCTGTTGATGGCAGAGAGTGCGGCGGTGATCACCACGGCGTTGAGGATGTGCGGCGCCGCGGGAATGCCCAGGCCGCTGAAGATCTGGACGAACGGGCTGCCGTTGCTGCCCACCTGGTCCCACGGGAAAAGGCTCATGAGGACGCCCAGCGTCAGGACGTAGAAGAGCAAAACGCGGACCGGGACGGTGTTGACGGCCTTGGGAATGACCTTCTTGGGGTCTGCCGCTTCACCTGCCGTGATGCCCAGGGTTTCGACCCCGCCGAAGGCGAACATCACTACGGCGAAGGACGCCAGCAGGCCTTCGAAGCCGTTCGGGAACAGGCCGCCGTGGTCAACCAGGTTGCCCAGGCCCGGCGCCACGGTGGAGCCGCCGGCCTGGAAACCGAACATGATGATCGCGGCGCCCCCTGCAATCATGGCGATAATGGCCGCGACCTTGATCAGCGAGAACCAGAATTCGAGTTCGCCGAAGACCTTGACGCTGAGGAGGTTCAATGCCGCCAGGAAACAGATGACGGCGAGGACCCAGATCCAGCGGTCTACCTGCGGGAACCAGAAGCCCATGTAGATACTGAAGGCGGTGACGTCGGCGATGGCAACGATGGCCATCTCGAAGACGTACGTCCATCCGGTCACGAAGCCGGCGAGGGGTCCGAGGTATCGGCCCGCGTATTGGCTGAAGGAACCGGACACCGGGTGCCTTACCGCCATCTCGCCCAGGGCGCGCATCACCATGAACACCGCGGCGCCGCCGATGATGTAGGCCAGCAGGACGGCGGGGCCCGCCTTCTGGATGGCGGATGCGGAGCCGTAGAAGAGGCCGGTGCCGATGGCGGAGCCCAGGGCCATGAAGCGGATGTGCCGCACGTTCAGGCCGCGGTTGAGGACGCGTCCGGCGGTGTCCGCCGGCTTCTGCTGGTCCACCGGACTGTCGATCCGGGTTGGGGTTGGAGCTGGTTGCATGCAATTACCTTCTCGTCATTGGGAGGGGAGCCGCTAACCAGCAGACCATTTTCGGAGGGACCGTGATGAGGCTCACGGCGGGTTGCTGTCTTCGGTTTCAGACAGTGCGGCAGCGTTTGGATGTGCGGGAGGATTTTGGCGCTGCGCAAGTTCCTTTGCGCCCCGGGTATTTCTGGTGCGCCAGGGATTCTGGGCAGCGAGGATGCGTACGACGCCGGTACGCAGTTTCTTGGGCCGGGACCTTGGGTGCCTCGTGGGGTTGATGCGTGCGGGCTTGGATGCCAACCCGCGATGACGCCTCGGCTTTAAATGTCAGACCCTCGTTGGATGATGTTTTTATGGGAATTGGTACGGATTTGGCGGCGGTGATGGAGGGTGTTTGTGCCTCTGTTGCTGCGTTGGATGCGCTGGTTCTGGAGGACGCTTCCTTGGAGGGTGCGCCGCTGGAGGGTGCCGCGCTTGACCGTGCTGGGGTTGGTGCTGGGGCTGGTTTTGGGCCTGACGCTACTGCTACTGCTACTGCTACTGCTGCTGGTGTTGGTTTGGAAGCCGGTGGTGGTGTTGATGTGTTGGGGCGGCGGTATGGGTTGTGCCTGGAACGGTTGGATGTCGTGGCGCGGTTGGAGGCGCAGCTTGCGGCGGTGAAGGCCCGGGACGTGGCGGAGTGCGTCGGGTTGCAGCTGGCCATGACCCCGCCCGAGGCGCCCGTGGATGAGCGCACTTATGCCGAGATGTCGACGGTGGAGGAGATCGCCGGGGTCCTTACGGTCAGTTCCGGGGCCGCCGGGGCGTTGGTGGAGCAGTCGCGGCGGGTCTGTTCCCTGCCGCCGGTCCAGGGGGCGTTGTCCGCTGGGGACATCTCGTGGCAGCACGCGAAGGTTCTTGCGGACGAGACTGAGGGCCTCACGCCCGCGGGTGCTGCCGGGTTGGTGGCGCACTTCTTCGACCCCGACGCACCCGACCCCGCCCGCGGCGCCGCACCCGGTGAGCTCGTGCCGTCCAGGTTCCGGGCGAAGGTCCGCGCCTGGCGGGAACGCCACCACCCCGAAACCTTGGAGAAACGCCACGCCAAGGGGGTGGCGGACCGGCGGATGGACTACGCCCCGGACCGGGACGGCATGGGCTGGATCTCGCTCTACCTGCCCGGTGACACCGCGTGCGCCATCTGGAACCGGAGTACCGCGACCGCCCGCGGACTCCAAAGCCCTACGGAAGAGCGGACCCTCACCCAGCTCCGCGCCGACGTCGCCGCCAGCCTCCTCCTCGGCGCCGGGCTCAGCACTGCGGCTGCTGCGAGCACCAACCACACCGACCACACCAACCCGTCCCTCGGGTCCGGCACCACCTCCACCGGTGGCACCTCCACCGGTGGCACCGAACACGCCAGCGCGGCTACAACTGGGGCCGGCCGCGACACGGATCCCGTGCATGCCACCGGTATGGTCAACACCGAGGGTACTGGGACCGACGGGGCCGGGACCGCTGCCGGGCTTGGCAAAGTTCCCGTTCCGCGGGCCGATGTCATGGTCATGGTGCCGGTGTTTTCGCTGCTTGGCCTCACCGATGAGCCGGCCGTGTTGGACGGGTTCGGGCCTATCCCGGCGTCGATGGCGCGGAGGCTCGTCGCGGGCGGGGCGGAATCGTTCTACCGGGTCCTGGTCGACCCCCGCGACGGGGCACCCCTGGACATCGGCCGAACCCGCTACCGGCTGCCCGAGACCATTAAGAAATGGATCCGGATGCGGGACGGTAAATGCACCTTCCCCGGCTGCACCAACCGCACCACGGACAACGACACCGACCACCTCACCGCCTGGGAGAACGGCGGCCCCACGAATGTCCGGAACCTGGGCCAGCTCTGCCCCAAGCACCACCGGCTCAAACACGCCAGACCCTGGATACCAACACCCGCAACAACGAATGAGCCACCCGGGTGGATCTCACCCACGGGCCGCCACTACAAACCCGAACAACCAGACCGTGAACCAACCCACTGGCCGGCCTTGAGCGAGGCGTTGTGGGGTGCCACGTTGAAGATGAGGTCGGGACAACAGGACCTGTATGTGCCTGCATACTTTGACCTGCCCAGCGGTCACGCCAGTCAGGAGGAGCCGCCGCTGGGAGATACGCCCCAAGTCCTGGAGGGGGCGGATCCGTGGGACATGCCGGCCATTGACGTCCCCTGCGACCCTGGTCCCTCCGAAAATGAGCTGCCGACCGATCCCTTCCCGGAGTGGGAGCTGTTCCTGGATTTCGATGAGCTGCAGTCAGCTGCCCCATGACGCTCACTCAACGTGTCTCATAACTGCCATTGCCCAATTGCCACCTAGGTTCGTGAGAATGCCCTGCTGGTGCCGCCTGTCAGACGAGACGGCGCGTGCTTGAATCGCCAGGGTCCGCCTATGAAGTCCCTTAAACGCTCTTCAGCTGAAAACTACGCGGCGGCGCTTGAATCGTGGTCGTTTCTCGAAATTTCGGATAAACGGCCACGGTTCACTTCGCCCTTTGGTGATGTCTTTTTTTGAAGATGCGGGCGGTTTCTGGTTTTAGGCCTTGCTTGCCAGTGGGTTGAGTCTGCGATAGGAGGCAGAGAATGACTTTCCTGGTTCCTTGAAATCCCGGGCAGACCAGGATGAGTACCTCGTGATCGCGCTGGCCAGCGCAGCTGAGAGCACGAGCCTTCTTCCGCGAGAAGCGCAAAATCTACAGTTTTCGGGTCCTTCCCGAAATTGGGAGGGGTAGTGGACTTGAGGATCGTGGAGCTTTGCGATTTCGTGGTTGCTACGAACATCGCCGGGCAGAGCCATCAGCGGACGATAGATATTCCCCCTGAAACGCCCAACACCGATGTGGCCCGGAATTGATTTTGCCGATCATGACACGCGTACTGCACGACACAGTGGTGTATTTTTGAGTCCACTGCATTTAAGTGCAAGCATTATGGGGTTTGTTGCTGTGGTGTCCCGAAATCTTGGGACGCCAAAATTCCAGGCTATCAAGACGACCTGGGGTGATGCAGCGTCTAACAGTGGTCGAGTTTGAGACAATCAAAGCGGCCTTGGTTCTCCTCGCAATAGCAAACCCGGGAATCAATGAAATCCGTGGCAGTCCCAAGTTTCGCTTACCGTTTCATTTTGTCTCTTTCGTAGCCCGGAAGGCGCGTGTTTCTTTGAAGAAGTGGATGTTTGTTTCCTTAGTTGTGGCTGCCTCAACGGTCGCAATGGGTGGGGCTGGATGGCTTGCTGTGTTGTTGATGTCCGGAACGACCCCTCAACTTAGTTCGCTTCTGGCTCCCGCAATTCTCGGACCGTTGATCGGAGGGTGGTTTGCCTCAAGGACCTGGGCAGATCGGCAGGCCTTGGCGCGCCGGGCAGCTGATTCAAAGGAAAACAGCCTGGATTCGGAGTCTGAAGAGAAACAGTTGGGAAGTTCACGGTAGGGGTCGCCGCCCCGCCCGAACACTGTGATGGAAGGGCTCAACCAGGGTTACCTGTCTGGTATCACAGACAGGAAACCTTAGGGGCAGCACCGCCGCAAGGTCACGGAGGGCGCAAGCTTAAGTACGGGATACCGGACAGAGCTACGCAGAAAGACCCCTCCAGCCATGAACACTGCAATAAGCACCGAAGCCCAGGCGCCCCGCGCCGCGGTCAAGGCATCCTCAAAAGTCCCTGCTGCGGAAAACACCCTGCGCATCCTCAAGCTGCTGGCCTCCCGGCGCGGGCCGATGGCGGCCTCCCAGATCGCCTCCAGCCTGGACCTGCCCCGGTCCAGCGTCTACCACCTGCTGGGTGTCATGGAGGCGAACGGCTTCGTCCTCCACCTGCATGAGGAGCAACGCTACGGACTGGGCATCAGCGCCTTCGAACTCAGCTCCGCGTATTCGAGGCAGGAGCCTTTGTCCCGGCTTGGCCGGCCCCTGCTGGCGAGTCTCGTGGACGCTCTCGGCGAAAGTGCGCACCTGGCAGTTCTGCACGGCCGAGATGTCCTGTATATCGTGGAGGAAAGGGCGAAGAACCGCCCGTCACTGGTAACCGACGTCGGCGTCCGGCTTCCCAGCCACCTCACCGCCAGCGGACGGGCCATCCTTGCCGCGCTGCCAAAGTCGCAGGTACGTGCGCTGTACCCGAACGCCGCCGCCTTCACCGCCCGGCATGAGGTGGTGGGGGCCATCATGAAGTACTCCGCGCTGTCCTCCCACCTGGACCAGGTCCGCCAACGGGGATACGCCACCGAACATGGCGAGGTGACTCCAGGTTTTGGTTCCATCGCTGCTGCTGTGACCGACCATCTGGGGTGGCCCACCGCCGCCGTTGCGGTTACCTTCCTTGAGGACAAGCTGCCCGCGGAGGAGTGGCCGGTCTTGGCCGCCCGTGTCCAGAAAGTGGCCGACGAGCTCTCCGTCCGCCTCCACGGCCGGCCCGGAAAATAGCCGCCCACACGCGCGCATTGCCCTCTCAGTTTTCGTCCCCATCCAGCCCGACCGAGGACCAGGACTGACAGGGCAAAACCGAAACGCGGCCATGTCTGCAATACCGGACAGTACCCCGTAAAAACCCCTGTGAAGGCCGTCCTCCAAGGGCTTTAGTTGATACAGAACTTCTTTCACACCACAGACACCAACGAGAAGGAGCCCATCATGGCACCCGCCGATTTCACCACCGGTGGCCGCCCGGTCAAAGCAGCCCGCGGCACCGAGCTCACCGCAAAGTCCTGGCAGACCGAAGCGCCGCTGCGCATGCTGATGAACAATCTGGACCCCGAGGTTGCAGAACGCCCGGATGACCTCGTGGTCTACGGCGGCACCGGCCGCGCTGTCCGGTCCTGGGCGGCCTTTGATGCCATCACCCGCACCCTGGAAAGCATGGAAAAGGACGAGACCCTGCTGGTCCAGTCCGGCAAGCCGGTCGGCGTGTTCCGCACCAACGAATGGGCCCCGCGCGTCCTGCTGGCCAACTCCAACCTCGTCGGCGACTGGGCAAACTGGCCCGAGTTCCGTCGGCTCGAGGCCGAGGGCTTGATGATGTACGGCCAGATGACCGCCGGATCGTGGATCTACATCGGTACCCAGGGCATCCTGCAGGGCACGTTCGAAACCTTCGCCGCGATTGCCCGCAAGCTCACCGGGGACGAGAACGGTACCCTCGCCGGCACCCTGACGCTCACCGGCGGCTGCGGCGGCATGGGCGGCGCCCAGCCGCTCGCCGTCACCCTGAACGACGGCGCCTGCCTGATTGTCGACGTCGACGAGTCCCGCCTGCGCCGCCGCGCCGGCAAGCGCTACCTGGACGAGGTGGAAACGGATCTCGACGCCGCCATCGCCAAGGTGCTCAAGGCCAAGGAAGAGCGCCGCGGCTGGTCCGTGGGCTACGTGGGCAACGCCGCCGAGGTTTTCCCCGAGATCCTGCGCCGCCACAAAGCCGGCGAACTCACCGTCGACATCGTCACCGACCAGACCTCGGCCCACGATCCGCTGAGCTACCTGCCAGAGGGCATCACGGTGGACGAATGGCACCGCGAGGCAGAGGCCGATCCGGAAGGCTTCACCAAGAAGGCCCAGGCCTCGATGGCCAAGCACGTCCAGGCCATGGTCGAGTTCCAGGACGCCGGCGCCGAAGTCTTCGACTACGGCAACTCCATCCGCGATGAAGCCCGCAAGGGCGGCTACACCCGTGCCTTCGAGTTCCCCGGATTCGTCCCGGCCTACATCCGGCCCCTGTTCTGCGAGGGGCTCGGCCCGTTCCGCTGGGTTGCCCTCTCGGGTGACCCGGAGGACATCCGCGTCACGGACGAGGCCATCAAGGAGCTCTTCCCGGAGAACAAGCACCTGCACCGGTGGATCGACGCCGCCCAGGAGCGGGTCGAATTCGAAGGCCTGCCGGCGCGCATCTGCTGGCTGGGTTACGGCGAACGCGCCAAGGCCGGGCTGCTGTTCAACCAGCTCGTGAAGGACGGCAAGGTCAAGGCTCCGATCGTGATTGGCCGTGACCACCTGGACTCGGGCTCCGTCGCCTCCCCGTACCGCGAGACTGAGGCCATGGCTGACGGCTCTGACGCGATCGCGGACTGGCCGCTCCTGAACGCCCTGCTCAACACCGCTTCCGGCGCCACTTGGGTGTCCCTGCACCACGGCGGCGGCGTGGGCATCGGCAGGTCCATCCACGCCGGCCAAGTCTCCGTCGCCGACGGCACCGACCTCGCCGCCCAGAAGCTCGAACGCCTGCTCACCAATGACCCCGGCATGGGCGTCATCCGCCACGCCGACGCCGGCTACGAACGCGCCCTCGACGTCGCCAAGGAGCGCGGCGTCCGCATCCCGATGAATGAGAGCAAGTAAGACATGACTGCCATTACCCACGAACCGCTCACCGTCACCCTTGGCGCCGTCGGCCTCACGGCCGAGGACGTGCTCGCCGTCGCCCGCCACGACGCCAGGGTGGCCATCTCCCCGGACGCCCTGGAAACCGTTGCCAAGGTCCGCGCCCACATCGATGACCTCGCCGCCAGCGACGTCCCCGCCTACGGCATCTCCACCGGTTTCGGTGCCCTGGCCAACCGCCACATCCCCAACGAACTGCGCACCCAGCTGCAGAAGTCCCTGATCCGCAGCCACGCTGCAGGCATGGGGCCGGCCGTGGAGCGGGAGGTGGTGCGCGGCATCATGTTCCTGCGCGCCAAGACCCTGGCCTCCGGCCGCACCGGCGTCCGCCCCGTGGTCCTGCAGACCATGGTGGACGTCCTCAACGCCGGCATCACCCCGGTAGTCCGCGAATTCGGCTCGCTCGGGTGTTCAGGAGACCTGGCCCCGCTCTCGCACTGCGCCCTGGTGCTGATGGGTGAAGGCGAGGCAGCAGGGCCCGACGGCGTCACGTACGGCGGGCGTGGCGAGCGGACTGTCGCCGAGCTGCTTGCGCAACACGGCATCGAGCCGGTCACCCTTGCCGAGAAGGAAGGACTTGCGCTGGTCAACGGCACCGAGGGCATGCTGGGCATGCTCCTGATGGCCATCGCCGACCTCCGTCAGCTGCTGGCGACGGCGGACATCACCGCCGCGCTAAGCGTCGAGGCGCTGTTGGGTACCGACCAGGTGTTCCTGCCCGAATTGCACGCTGCGCTGCGTCCGCATCCCGGCCAGGCAGCCAGCGCCGACAACATGCTGCGCGTGCTGTCTAATTCGCCGATTGTCGCTTCCCACAAGGTGGGGGACTCCCGGGTGCAGGATGCCTACTCGCTGCGCTGCGCCCCGCAGGTTGCCGGTGCCGTCCGTGACACCGTTGACCATGCGGAACTCGTGGCAACCCGCGAACTGGCCGCGGCCATCGACAACCCCGTTGTCCTGCCCGACGGCCGCGTGAGCTCCAATGGCAACTTCCACGGTGCGCCCGTGGCGTACGTCCTGGACTTCCTGGCCATCGCCGTCGCGGACCTCAGCTCCATCGCCGAACGACGGACGGACCGGATGCTTGATCCTGCCCGGTCGCACGGACTTCCCGCCTTCCTGGCGTCGGATCCGGGCGTCGACTCGGGGCTGATGATTGCGCAGTACACCCAGGCAGGCCTGGTCTCGGACAACAAGCGGCTGGCAGTGCCGGCTTCGGTGGATTCGATTCCAAGCTCCGCCATGCAGGAGGACCACGTCTCCATGGGCTGGCACGCGGCACGGAAGCTGCGCAAGGCGGTGGAGAATCTCCGGCGGGTCCTGGCCATCGAGCTGGTGACCTCTGCACGCGCCCTGGACATCCGCACCCAGCTTTCCGGTGGCGAGCTCATTCCGGGCCCGGCGGGTACCGCCGTCGTGGCTGCCCTCCGCGCCGTGGTGGATGGTCCGGGGACGGACCGTTTCCTGTCGCCCGAACTCGAAGCGGCGGACCGGCTGGTTGCCTCCGGGGAGGTGCGTCGGGCGGCCGAATCCGCCGTCGGCTCCCTGGCCTGAAGCCGAAGAATCTTCAGTGCCTGCTGCGCTTCTGTCCGAAGGGCGGAATATCCGGCGTCACTGCCCGTGGTGGGGTGCGGAGTGTAGTAGAACTGAGGATGTAGTGAAAGTCACATCAACGACGCTGTGGCAGCAGAACAATACAAAGGGGTAGAAGTTCAAATGAAAGCACGTGGGGCAGTCCTGTCCAGGCGCAACGCCCATTCCGCCGCGGTATCCAACTGGAAGGCCCTCAAGGCCGGGGACCGCGTCGAAATCATCAAGCATGCGCATGTGGTGGCAGCCGGGGAGGTGGAAGAGGTTTCGCAGAGCGGCAACGTCCTCTGGCTGGTGCCGGCCGGACCGTCCGACCTGTCGGAGAAGCAGCTCTTCCTGAAGTCCGACGGCGTCCAGGTCCGCCTCGCCTGAGCCACACCCGCAGCAACCAAGAATCCCCGCAGTGCTTCACGGCACTGCGGGGATTTTTATTTGCTTCAGGTGTCCGTCCGGGGGACCAGAGGGATGGCCAGGTATGGCGAACCAGGCGGCCGGCGAATCAGGCAGTAGGCGAATCAGGCCGCGAAGGATTCGTAGGTTTCGCCGAAGGGCACTGATTCGTCCAGGGCTACCGTGTAGCGTCCCGGGTGCAGCCTGGTTACCAGGATGCCGCAGGCGGCGTCCTTGGCTGCCACCTCAATCAGTTCGGCTACCGCGTCTTCCAGTCCTGCGTGGACCTCGCTGGCGCTGGAGAACTCCAGGCTGATGGACCGGAGTTCCGGCACTTCGGCGGGCTTGGCAGCGGCGGGGATGCGCTCCAAAGTGGTTGTAGTCATGTACTGAACTTTCTCTGTTTCGTGCCAGGTGGCTCCGCTATTCTAGCGATGAGTATTCACATATGTCAGATGACTGCCCTCCTAAAGCCTTGGGGAGGCGGTCACAAACCGTCCGTTCGCGGCGCCGGACGGAATCAACGACCATGGAAGCGGGTCCCGCACGGACCCAACATCCAGCAGTCCCGTCCCTACACCCTTGAGGAGATTCGGTATGAAGATCATGCGCCTGGGCCACAGCGGCAGCGAACAGCCCGCCGTGCTGGTTCCCTCAGTGGACGGCGTCGGCCAGTACTTCAGCCTGCTGCCCCTGACCGACGATGTTGACGGCGGGTTCCTCGCAGCCGGCGGCCTGGACAAGGTCCGGAAAGCCTTGGAAGCAGGTGAGCTGCCGGTGCTCGAGGGCGCAGACGCGCTTCGGGTCGGGCCGCCCGTGGCAAGGCCCGGTTCCGTGGTGGGCATCGGGATGAATTACGCCGCGCACGCCGCCGAGTCCGGGGCCGAACCGCCAACGATTCCCGTGGTCTTCCTCAAGCCAAGTAATACGGTCACCGGCCCGTTCGATCCCGCTCCGCTGCCTCCGCGATCCGCCAAGTACGACTGGGAAGTGGAACTGGGCATCGTGATCGGCAGGGAGGCCGGCTACCTCGGGTCACTGGAAGAAGCAGCCGCGTGCATCGCCGGCTATGTCACTGCCAACGACCTCTCCGAGCGTGAATACCAGCTGCCCGGTGCCGCGGGTCAGTGGACCAAGGGCAAGTCGCTGCCCGGGTCAACGCCCCTGGGCCCGTGGCTGGTTCCGGCGGAGGACATCGACGGCGGCAACCTTCCGCTGGGCAGCTGGGTGAACGGCGCACCGCGCCAGGATTCCTCGACGTCTGAACTGATCTTCGACGCGCCCACCCTCGTCCACCACTGCAGCCAGTACATGCGGCTGGAACCTGGCGACGTGATCCTCACCGGAACCCCGGAAGGCGTGGCGCTGAGCGGCCGGTTCCCCTACCTCCAGCCCGGCGACGTGGTGGAAGTGGAAGTGGAAGGCCTGGGCCGCCAGCGCCAGGAGCTGTTCCGGGCGCCGGCGGCCGCAACGGCCTAGTTGATGCTGCGCCGCTAGCCTGCCTTGACCGCCAGCACCGGGCAGTCCGCCTCAAGCAGGATGCGTTGGGATGTGCTGCCCATGATCAGCTTGCCCACCGGCGTACGGCGGCGCAGGCCAATCACGATCAGCTCCGCATTGTGCTCCTCTGCGGCGTCCAGCACCTCCGCCGCGGCGTCATGGCCGCGGACCGGACGTTTGATCAGGTAGCCGATGCCTTCGCCGGCAAGCCGCTGCTCGATGTCCTGGATGTTTGATTCCGGGGCAAAGCGGTTATCCACCGTGGCTTCGCCTTTGGAGGAGTTGATCAGTACCAGGGTGCTGTTGCCCTTGCGGGCTTCGATGATGGCCTGCGTCAGGGCAGCTTCGCCCTCCGGGGTAGGGACGTATCCCACAACGACTGTCATTGTTGTCTCCTTATGTCTTCTGTGACCCACGCGGACAGGTGTCCCTGCCCGGGCTTGCGAGGTTAGGGAGCTGTTCAGTCACTGTAGTCCGCCGCGCCGGAATTGGCCGGAATCAGTGGCTTGCGCTCCGGACGGTTCCGGTGGAACAGCTTGTAGGCAAAGGGCCAGAGCAGGATGAGGCCAATGATGACGTAAATGCCGACGGCGATCGGCTCGCCCAGGAGCCCGGCCGGGTCGCCCGCGCTCAGCTGCAGGGTCTTGCGGAGCTGCCCTTCAATGCGCGGGCCCAGGATCACGCCGAGGATCAGCGGCAGGACGGGAAGCCCGAAGCGGCGCATCATGAACCCGAGTGCGCCCAGGACCAGCAGGATCACCAGGTCGAACGCCTGCAGGTTCACCGAGTAGGCGCCCAGCGTGGCGAAGAACAGGATGCCGGCGTACAGGTACGGGCGGGGGAGCTGCAGCAGCTTGGCCCACATCGGTGCCAGCGGCAGGTTGATGATCAGCAGCAGGAAGTTGCCGATGAAGAGGCTGGCGATCAGCGCCCACACCAAAGGACCCTGGCTGGTGAAGAGCTGCGGGCCCGGCTGGATGCCATAGGACGTGAAGGCGGCGAGCATCACGGCGGCCGTGGCGTTGGTGGGCAGGCCCAGGGCCAGCATCGGGGTCAGGGTGCCGGCTGCGGCAGCGTTGTTAGCCGCTTCCGGGCCCGCGACGCCCTCAATGGCGCCGTGGCCGAACTCCTCCGGGTGCTTGCTGAGGCGCTTCTCCGTGACGTAGGAGAGGAACGTGGGGATCTCGGCGCCGCCTGCGGGCAGTGCGCCAAACGGGAAGCCGAAGGCGGTCCCGCGCAGCCACGGCTTCCACGAGCGCTTCCAGTCGGACTTGCCCATCCAGGGCTGCCCCACGGGGATCGCGTGCAGAGGGGTCCGGCGCAGGTGCGCGGCGACCCAGAGGGCCTCGCCCACGGCGAAGATGGCCACGGCCACCACCACGATGTCCAGGCCGTCCGCCAGGAGCGGTTGGCCGAACGTCAGGCGGCGCTGGCCGGTGACTGAATCCATCCCCACCAGGCCGATGGCCAGGCCGAGGCCCAAGGACGCGAATCCGCGCAGCCGGGACGATCCCAGTACGGCGGTGACGGCCAACAGGGCGAGGACCATGATGGCGAAGTAACTTGGCGCGCCCAGGCTGACGGCGAACTTCACCACGATCGGTGCGCAGACGGCCAGCAGCGCCGTGCCGATGGTGCCGGCGACGAACGAGCCGATGGCCGCCGTCGCAAGCGCCTGCGCCGCCCGGCCCGCCTTGGCCATCTTGTTGCCTTCGATGGCGGTGACCACGGAGGACGATTCACCCGGTGTGTTGAGGAGGATCGAGGTGGTGGAGCCGCCGTACATGCCGCCGTAGTAGATGCCGGCGAACATGATGAAGGCGCTGGTGGGTTCAAGGGCGTAGGTGACGGGGAGCAGCAGGGCGACGGTCATGGCCGGGCCCAGTCCGGGGAGGACGCCGACGGCGGTGCCCAGGATGACGCCGATTACGGCGTACATGAAATTCATGGGGGTCAGGGCGGTGGCAAAGCCGTCCATCAGGGAGGACCAGACGTCCATTTAGAGGATTCCTTCCAGGAGGCCGGCGGGCAGTGCGATGCCCAGGCCGAGGTAGAAGCCGTAGAAGGTCAGCAGGGACAGTGCCACGGAGATCAGTCCGTCCCGGACGTAGTGGCGGCTGCCGAGGGCCAGGACGCTGCCCCAGAACAGGACGGTGCCGGAAATGACCCAGCCGGCCCAGTCGATGAGCAGGATGTTCAGGACGAAGGCCCCCGCCAACGGCAGGATGGTCTTCCAGTCGGCGGGGTGCGCCAGGTCGACGTCCTCGCCGCCCTCCGCCTCACCCTTGCCGCCGCGCAGGACGTTGATGGCCAGCAGTACGGCGCAGACCACCAGCATTCCGGCCACGATGAACGGAACGGTTTTGGGCCCTACCGGGTCGGATTTCGAATACGGGGTTACCAGGCCGTTGGCGTCCAGGAAGACCATGACGCCGGCCGCCCCGAGCAGGAGTGCGACTCCCAGCTCGGAGCGGCCTTTGAGGCCGGTGGTCAGGGAGGTCACGCCAACCCAAGCTTGGTGAGGACGTCCGCCACCCGCTTGTCCTGCTCGGTGAGGAAGGTCTTGAACTGGTCGCCGGTGATGAAGGCATCGGTCCAGCTGTGGGTCTTCAGCGCTTCCTTCCAGCCGTCAGTGCCGTGCATCTTTTCCAGGGCTGCGATCAGGGCCGCCTTGTCCTTGTCGCTGATGCCCGGAGGGGCTACGACGCCGCGCCAGTTGGTGAACACCAGGTCGATGTTGGATTCCTTGAGCGTGGGTGCGTCCACGCCGTCGAGGCGCTTTTCGCCGCTGGTGGCCAGGACGCGGACCTCGCCGGATTCGATCTGCTTCAGGTACTCTCCGGCGCCGGAGGCGGCGAAGCCGAGCTTGTTGCCGAGGATCGCGGGCAGGAGGTCGCCGCCGCCGTCGTAGGAGACGAAGTTGACCTTGGTGGCGTCGATGCCCACGGCGCCGGCCAGCTGCATCGGCAGGAGGTGGTCCGGGCCGCCGGGGGAGGAGCCGCCGCCTACCGCGATGGAGCCGGGATCGGCCTTCCAGGCCTTCACCAGGTCATCGATGGTCTTGTAGGGCGAGTCCTTGCTGACCATGATGGCGCCTGGCTCTTCGATGAGGCGGGCCAGTGGAGTGGTGTCCGTCAGCTTGGACTCGGACTTGTTGGTGTAGCTGGCACCCACCACGCCCAGGCCCATGAGCATGGCGAGGTCGCCGTTGCCCTTTTCGTTGACGATCCGGGCCAGGCCCACGGTGCCGCCCGCGCCGGCCAGGTTGAAGACTTCGGTGTTGGTGGAAATCTTCTCGTCATCGAGGACCTTGGCGGCAGCGCGGGCGGTGGTGTCGTAGCCACCGCCGGGGGTGTTGGGGACCATGATCTGCAGGCCGGTGATGGGACCGGCGGCGGCGCCGGAACTTTCCGAACCCGTGGAGCCCTTGCTGGTGGCACCGCAACCGGTGGCCATCAGGGCGATGCCGGCGGCAATGGCGGCAACTCGCAATGCGCGGATCTGGCGCATGTATTCCTCTTCTCATCAAAATCTGATCAGCATCGGCTGACTGGGTGGTTCCGATGCTAGGGGCGCAGGTGACGGTCATCACTCTTGTGTACGCAGAGAAAGTTGTGTTCATTGCGTTCACGCTTCAAACACCCCGCAACGTCCCCGCCGCGGGCTTTGGGATATAGTTCCCGGGTATCGCCCCCGGAATACCAGGAAGACCATTGTGACTCGACGACGAGGAATGTCCCTTGCCGGGCAGTACCTTCTGCTGCAGTTGCTCATTGTCCTGGCGGTGCTGGTGGGCGTGGTGGCCATCTCCCTGGCCCAGTCCGCGGCGGCGTTCGAACGGACCGAGGGCAGGCGTGCGCTGTCGGCCGCGGAAGCCCTGGGCGGCAATCCGGTGGTGCGGGAACTCCTTCCGGACACTGAACCGCGTGGTGGTGCCGTGTTGCCCGCGGTGGCCGAGTCGGTGCGCATCGTCTCGGGTTCATCCAGGGTGGCGCTGGCAAGACTTGACCGTACCGTGGTGGCCTCCTCGGACCCCAGCCTGCTGGGCCAGCCGCTGGAGCTCGGCGAGAGCAGGGTGATGGAAGGCCGGGCCTGGACCGGAGTGGTGGGCGGGACGCCCGCCCCGCTCCTGTCCGCCCACGTTCCGGTCCTTGACGACGCCGGCCGCATGATCGGGATCGCTTCCATCAGCCGCAACTATCCCACCGTGCTTGAGCGGCTGGGCGACGCCGTCCCCAATCTCCTCACCTACCTGGGGGTCGCCAGCGTCCTGGGCCTCGCCGGGTCCCTCCTGCTGTCCCGCAGGGTCAAGCGGCAGACCCTCGGCATGGAACCCAGCGAAATCACCAGCCTGGTGGAAAACCGGGAGGCCATGCTGCACGGCCTCAAGGAGGGCGTGGTGGCGCTCGACCTGCATGAGCGGATCACGGTGGCCAACCACAGTGCGCGGTCGCTGCTGGGGCTCCCGCCGGATTGCGTGGGCAAACGCGTGTCCGGACTGGCTGTCGAACCCGCCCTCAAGGAAGTCCTCACGGGGGACCAGCCCGGACCGGACCGACTGGTGCTTGTCGGGGACCGGCTGGTGGTGATGAACCGGGTTCCCATCCGGTCCCGCGGCAAGGTGATCGGCTCGGTAGCTACGCTCCGCGACCGGACAGAACTCTCTGAACTTGAGCATGAACTGGGCGCCACCCGCACCGCCACGGACACCCTTCGGGCCCAGGCGCACGAGTTCGCCAACCAGCTTCATGTCATCTCCGGCCTGATCCAGATCGGCGAGTACGATTCCGTGGTCCAGTTCGTCAACGGCGCCACGGTGGACCGGACCCGGCTCAACGATGAGGTGACCGGCCGGATCGCCGATCCGGCGCTCGCCGCCCTGCTGATCGCCAAGTCCAGCCTGGCCGCCGAGCGTGGGGTGGCCCTGCAACTGGACCCGGACTCGGGGCTGGACAAGGTTGATGACGCGCTGTCCCGGGACCTCACCACGGTGGTGGGGAACCTCGTGGACAACGCGTTCGACGCCGTCACCGGGCTTCCGCAGGCGGCCGTCAGGGTGCTGGTGGAAGGCAGCGCCGGGGGAGACGTGGTGGTGACGGTGCGGGACAACGGACCCGGCGTCCCTGGTGGTTCAGCAGACCAGATCTTCCGCCAGGGCTTTACCACCAAGGAGCCCGGACCGGCGGGCAGCCGCGGCTTCGGGCTGGCGATGTCCCGGGTCGTCTGCCGCCGCGGCGGCGGGAACCTGACGGTGGCCAATGACCACGGGGCGGTCTTTACGGCCGTGCTGAAACGAGGGAGTGCCCAGCCATGATCAAAGTCCTGATCGTCGACGACGACTTCATGGTGGCCAAGGTGCACGCCGGCTTCATCCAGCGCACACCCGGCTTCACCGTGGTGGGAGCGGCCCACACCGGCGCGCAGGCAGTTGCCGAGACCCAACGGCTCAGGCCGGACCTGGTGCTGCTGGACATCCACCTGCCCGATGTCAACGGCCTGGACCTGATGCACCGGCTGCGCAGCGTGGCCCCCGAACTGGACGTTTTGGTGATCAGTGCCGCCCGCGAAGTTGAAACGGTGCGGAAGGCGCTCCGGGGCGGCATCGTCCACTACCTGATCAAGCCGTTTTCCCAATCGGACCTGCAGGAGCGGCTGGAGCACTACCGCAACGCCTACCAGGGCCTGGATGCTGCCAAGGACGTGGCCGAACAATCGGACGTCAACCGGGTGTTCGGCCTGGACCGCGCCGAACGTCCGCTGCCCAAGGGCTGCAGCATCGAGACCCTGAAGCTGGTGGAGGCCGCTCTTAACGCTGCCGCCGCTGATGTGTCCGCCGCCGAGGTGGCGCAGGAGCTCGGAACCTCCCGCGTCAGCGCCCGCCGCTACCTGGAGTACCTGCACGACGAAGGCCTGCTGGATGTCCGGCTCAAGTACGGGGCAGGGCGGCCGGAGCGCCGGTACGTCCTCAAGGCCTGATCCGGCCACGCACCGGGGACTGTCAGCGCAGCAGCGTATCCACCAGCCGGGCGGCCGTGCGTGCGGTCCGGCCGTCGATGTCGAATGCCGGGTTCAGCTCCGCCACGTCAAGGTGCAGCAGCTTTCCGCTCCGCGCCACCTGCCGGCACACTGCCGTGATGACCGGGAGCGGCACACCGTAGGCCGCGGGGGCGCTGACGCCGGGGGCCACCGCGGCGGGCAGCACGTCAAGGTCGATGGTCAGGTACAGGACGTCGGTTTCCGCCAGGAAGTCCGCCACGAAGGCCTGCACCCGTTCCGCCCCGCAGTCTTCGTCCAGCAGGTACCTCACGCCCAGCTTCCCGGCGGTATCGAACAGGGCCCGGGTGTTGTTCGGCTCCGAGATGCCCACGACGGCATACCGGAAGTCACGCCCCGCGTCCGCTTCCGCGCGTGCCATTTGCAGGAACGGCGTCCCGGAGCTTGGAACCGGTTCGTCGCGGAGGTCGAAGTGGGCATCGAGGTTCAGCACGCCCAGACGCTGCCCGCTGCGGACCGCCGCCGAGGCACTGACGCCAAGGTAGCTGGCGTAGGCGGTTTCGTGGCCCCCGCCCAGGACGACAGTCTGGTGGCCGGCATCGAGCAGGGCGGCTATTGACTGGCCCAACCGTTCCTGGCCGGCCTCCAACCGGTCCCCGGACACCACCACGTTCCCATGATCGGCAACAGTGCGGTCCAGATGGAACGCCAGCGGGCCCAGTGCTTGTCGCAGCGCTGCCGGTGCGGCTGCCGCCCCGGTGCGGCCCTTGTTCCGGCGCACGCCCTCGTCGCTGGCGAAGCCCAGCAGGGCCACCGGCGGGCGGCCGGATGCCGCTGGATGCCCGGCACGGTGAATTGCAGGGATCTGGCCGCCCGGCGCGTCCACCGCCCCGGACTGACTTTCCGTGGTCACTGCCTGCCACCAGCGGCGGTGTTCCGGTCCGTCGCCGTCGTACCTCCCGGTCCAAGGTTGCGGCGGGACATCGACGGCTGCGTGATGGAAAGGCATGCTTCAAGCTCACCGTAAGCCGGGTCCAAAAACCAGCACCGCCGTCGTCGTCCTGTCCGGGATCCAAGAACCAACCGGGCGGGCCAGGGGATAGGGTGAAAGCGGTCGGCCAGATCGAAGCGTGACGTGCCTGTGCCGGAACCACGCACATTCCCAGGCTGGAGGCCGCCCATGTTCGACGCCGCTAACATCATCTTTGCCGCAGCCGGCGCTGCCGTCTTCGTCGCCGCGGTCCTGCCAAAGCTGCTGCGCAACATGCCCCTGTCAATGCCCATGGTCTTCCTCGGCGCCGGGATGGGCGCTTTTGCGTTGATTCCATCGCTCCCGGATCCCAACCCCGTGGAGCACAGCGGCTTCGTGATGCACCTGGCGGAAATCTGCGTCATCATTTCGCTGATGGGCGCCGGGCTGGCCCTGGACCGGCCGGTGGGGCGCAAGCGGTGGTCCACCACGTGGCGGCTGCTGGGTATAGCCATGCCCCTGTGCATCGTTGGCCTGACGCTGCTGGGCATGTGGTTCCTGGGCCTCGGGCTCGGCGCGGCGCTGCTGGTGGCCGCGAGCCTGGCCCCCACGGACCCGGTCCTGGCCTCCGAGGTGCAGGTGGGCGAACCGGCGGACGAGGAGGACGGCGTCGAAAAGGAGGATGAGGTGCGCTTCGGCCTCACCTCGGAGGCCGGCCTCAACGACGGGTTGGCTTTCCCGTTCGTCTACCTTGCCATCGCCATCAGTGTGGTCGGGGCCTCGCCGTCAGCCTGGTTTCCCGAATGGTTCGGGGTGGACGTGCTGTGGCGGCTGGCCTTGGGACTGCTGGTGGGCTTCCTGACCGGAAAACTGTTGGCGATGCTATTCTTCTCTGCCCGCCGGGACAGCCTGCGGCTCTCCAACCACTCGGAGGGCTTCGTGGCCCTGGCGGCCACGTTCCTGGCGTACGGGCTGACGCAGCTGGCGGAAGGCTACGGGTTCATCGCGGTTTTCGTGTGTGCCGTG
The DNA here is from genome assembly GCF_052113345.1 of Pseudarthrobacter sp. YAF2. Lineage (NCBI taxonomy): Bacteria > Bacillati > Actinomycetota > Actinomycetes > Micrococcales > Micrococcaceae > Pseudarthrobacter > Pseudarthrobacter sp. YAF2. Next base: position 61,808 of record NZ_JBFRDA010000015.1, read on the forward strand.
ACCATCCGTGCGGCTGAGCGGAGCCACGGCTACCACCGGGTACTGCACTCCTACGTGGAGCAGCTCGAACGGCTCCTGACGGTGGTGATCCTGGTCCTGCTCGGGGGTGCCATCGCCCGCGGACTACTTGAGGGAATCGGCCCGGCGGAGGTGCTGGTGGCCTTGGCGTTCCTGCTGCTGGTGAGGCCCCTGGCAGGCTGGCTGGGGCTCCTGGGCGGCAAGACCGGACCGCGCGAACGCGTGGCGCTGTCATTCTTCGGCATCCGCGGCATCGGGTCGCTGTACTACCTGGCCTTTGCACTGGGGGAGGGCCATTTCGCTGGCCAGGCGCACTGGCTGTGGTCGTTTGTGGGGCTGGTGGTGGCGTTGTCAATCGTGATCCACGGGGCCACCACCTCGCCACTGATGAACCGGCTGGACCGGCTTCGCGAGAAGCGGGCGCTGGCAGTTTCCGGGGACGAGGGACTCGCGCCAAACACGCCGGTCTAGTCAGCGCCAAAGACAAAGGGCCGGCACGGCGGACGCCGCACCAGCCCTGTCCGTACATCGCAGTAGCTACATGCCGAGGACGGCCTCGATCGGGCCGATGGCGAAGAACAGCAGGAACGCTGCTGCCACAGCCCACATCAGCGGGTGGATGTCCTTGACCCGGCCCTGGACCGTGCGGATCAGCACGTAGGCGATGAAGCCGGCGCCCAGGCCGTTGGCGATGGAGTAGGTGAACGGCATGAGGGTGAACGTCAGGAACGCCGGAATGGCAATGCCCCAGTCCTGCCAGTCGATCTTGCCCACCTGGGACACCATCATGAAGCCCACCACCACCAGCGCCGGGGCCACGGCCTCGAACGGCACCAGGTTGATCAGCGGGGTGAAGAACATGGCCACCAGGAACAGCAGGCCGGTGACGATGGAGGCGACGCCGGTCCGGGCGCCTTCGCCAATGCCGGCGCCGGCTTCGACGTAGATCTGGTTGGAAGAGACGGACGCGCCGCCGCCGATGATCGCACCGAGAGCGTCCACCTGGAGCACGCGGTCGACGTCGGGAATGTTGCCGTTTTCGTCAACCGTGCCGGCTTCGTTTGCCAGGCCCACCATGGTGCCCATGGCGTCGAAGAAGATGCTGAGCAGGATCACGAAAGCCAGCAGGGTGGCGGCCACGAAGCCGAGATCGGAGAACGCCCCGAACGGGTTGGCCTTGCCGATCAGGGAAAGGTCCGGGGCGGACCAGCCGGTGAACGTGGGGGCCACCAGGGACCAGCCCTGCGGGTTGGAGGTCTTGCCGTCGAAGCTGGGGCCGATGTGGAGGGTCGTCTCAAGGATGACGGACACCACCGTGGACGTGATGATGCCGATCAGGATGGCGCCCTTGACCTTGCGCACCACCAGGGCGATGGTCAGGACCAGGCCGAAGACGAACACGGCCGTTGGCCAGCCCAGCAGCTTGCCGTCGAAGCCCAGGCCCACGGGCACGGTGGTTCCTGCCACGTCGGGGATGCGCCGGACGAACCCGGCATTGACCAGGCCGATCAAGGCGATGAACAGGCCGATGCCCACCACGATCGCTGTCTTGAGCCCGTCGGGGACGGCCTTGAAGACGGCGGTGCGGAAACCGGTGAGGACCAGGATCAGCATGGTGATGCCGGAGAGGACCACCAGGCCCATCATGTCCGGCCAGGTGAGGCCCGGGTTCCTGGCGACTGTCACGGCCACGAAGGCGTTGACGCCCAGGCCGGTGGCCAGCGCGAAGGGGTGCCGTCCCCAAGCACCCATGAGGATGGTCAGGACTCCGGCTACGAGCGCGGTTACCGCGGCCACGGCGGTGAAACCAAGCGTTGCCCCGGTGGAGTCGGGGCCGGACAGGATCAGGGGGTTCAGCACCACGATGTAGCTCATGGCGAAGAAGGTGGCGAACCCGCCGCGGATTTCGCGGGAAAGGTTGGAGCCGCGCTCCGTGACCTTGAAATACCGGTCCAGGGCAGAGCCTTGCTTAAGCATTAGTCCTCCGGGGGAATGTGTGGGGATACCTGCATCCTAAGGGTGCTGAACGGTAGAGTCGGCCAAATTCGCCTAGTCTGTAAGGAAGCCAACACGAGGAGCAGCCCACCATGCGCCCAGTCCGCCGGCAGTTGCTGAGCGTGATGCTCGGCTTGTTCACCCTTGCAGCCGTCACCCTGGGCCTGGCAGCGCCGGCCTCCGCGCATGATGCTGCGGAATCCACCAGCCCGGCACAGGGAGCTTCGCTGGCGGCCCCGCCGGGTGAAGTTTCGGTGACCTTTAGCAATCCGCCGCTGGGCATTGGTTCCTCGTTCTCCGTCAAGGACGCGTCCGGCACGGAATGGGCTGACGGTTCCGTCCGGATCGTTGACAACGTGGCCACCCAAAAGCTGCGGCCCGGCGGCCCGGCAGGGGCGTACACGGTGGCGTGGCGCGTGGTCAGCTCCGATTCACACCCGATTGAGGGGACTTTCAGGTTCACCGCGGCGTCGGGGTCTGCCCCGGCCGGATCTGCGGCGCCGGGTAGTCCGACGACGGCCGGCGCTGTCCCGGGCATTGGCACCGCAAAGCCGGGAGTCACGGAGGAGCCATCCGTACCGGCCGGTGCGGGCGAGCCCTTCCAATGGAGCATTGTGCTGTTTGCGGCTGTGGCCGTTGGACTGCTCGTCGCCTTGGGCGTCCTGGCCCGGCGTCGGCTTTCCGGCGACGAGGACACGCCTGAACACGACATGCCGGACGACGGCAACATGCCTGACGATGGGGACACTCCTGATGGCGGGGACCCGGCCGACGAAGCCCGGCAGTAGCGCACGCCCGCAGTACCAGGCGGAACCAGGCCGGCGGGCACGCGGACGGCCGTCAGCAGGTCAGCGCCGCAAAGCTGCCCGTCGCCGGGAAGGCGCCGCCGGATCGGTGGACGTTGTCTATATTGACCTTGGCGGAGATCGCCTGGCCCACGGTCTTGGCCTGGCGCAGCACTTCCTTCGGTGATGGCGTGATCAGCTCGCCCACGCCTACCAGGTAGATGCCGATGGCGCGCATGGCCGCTGCGACGTTCTTGCCCACGGCAATGCCAAAGTCGCTGAGCATGCGCCGCAGTTGGCTGTGGGCGCACCGCGTCAGGACGATGTGGTCAGCCACCAGGATGCCTGTAGGCGTGTGGACCTGCCACTGCGGCGCCGCCGTGTCCTCCGGCCCTTCAACCATGGTCAGCTGCACTGCCCGCGTGGTGTTCCGTACGTCAACGCTGTGGCTTGCGGCGTAGTTGCGCAGGTGACGCAGGATCTCGTTCCGTTCCCGGAGGGTGTCGCTGTCAGCGGCGTCGCAGCGCTGCAGCGACGACGTGTTCGCCGGCTGCGCGGCGCCCAGGATGTCCAGGCCATCCACCACGATGGAGTCCACGCCATGGCGCCGCAGTTCAGCGGCCACGGCCAGCCCGGACAGGCCGGTGCCAATGATCACAGTGGTGGTCTGTTCTGTCCCGGCACTCCCAGGCATGCTTGACACTGCAGTTTCCCTCCTTCGAAGCTTCGGCAGGTTGCCGGCGACCTCGCCGGCTCGCGTTCCGATACCCCCAAGTACGGTCGCAGCGCATGGCCGGGCCGCCCCTGACAGGAAGTTGCAGCTGGCGTCCCGGACCAACAATGTCCTGAAGACTACAGAACAATTGCGGCCGTGAATAGCCCATTGGACAAAACATTCCTGCCGTAGTGAAGGCGCTTTCCGCGCCTTGGCCAAAAGCCTGTGGATAACCCTCGTTCCCGCCCCTGAACAGCCTTGCTAAGCCGTATGGGACGGAGAATAGTGGGAAACGGAGGCGGTCCTTTTCCCGCCGTTGCGGCAGCGGGGCGGGCTGCACGGGACCAGGGCCGTTTTCTGGCAGAATAGCCGCAACATCAGGCAGTATCGCGAGGAGGCGGCCCCCATGGGCTCACAAGAGTTGCATCCGGACCCGGCCCGGGACGGTGGTGGTTCTCCGGCCGCTCCCGAAGGCATCGTGGTAGGCGTCGATGGCTCTGAGCACGGCCAGTGCGCCCTGGTGTGGGCCGCGCGGGAGGCCCAGCGCCGTCGTCGTCCCCTCCATATCGTGACCGCCTATTCGGTGCCGATCTTCGCCGCGTCCGGCCTGGATGGCGGCTACGCCACCGTGGATGACTCGGTCATCCGCGAGGGGGCCGAGGCCATCGCCAAACAGGCGCTCGAGAAGGTTTCCATGTACGACGTCGAGGTCAGCTCCTCGGTGGAGAACGGTGACGCCGCTGGAGTGCTGCTGGAGATCTCCGAAACCGCCGAGCTCCTGGTGGTGGGCACCCGCGGCCGTGGCGGCTTCGTGGGCCGGCTCCTGGGTTCGGTCAGCAGTGCACTGCCTGCGCACGCGAAATGCCCCACGGTAACGGTGCCCCTGTTCTGCTCTGACCGCCTCGGGGAAACCACCGAGGACCGGCGCATCAAGGCAGAGCAGGCCAAATCCGGGCACCGCCCGGTGGAGAACGTCGTGGTGGTGGGCGTCGACGGTTCGGAGCAGGCCCGGGTCGCTGTCCTGGAAGCGGCTGACCAGGCCGAACGGCTCGGCGCCGCGCTGCGCGTGGTCTGTGCTGTCCCGCAATACAGCGGATCCTTGGCCTGGGTTCCTGCGCCGATGGACCGGAAGGCCCTGTTTGAGGACATCCGGGTCACCCTGGACGCCGGCATGGCCTGGCTCCGCAGCCATTATCCCCGCTTGGAGGCCGACTACGAGCTGAAGGACGGTTCGCCCGTCGATGTGCTCGTGGAGGAGAGCAGGCACGTGGAGCTGGTGGTGTTGGGCACCCGCGGCCGCGGCGGCTTCACGGGCATGCTCCTTGGCTCAACATCGGACGGCGTGCTCCATCATGCCAAGGGGCCGGTCATGGTGGTTCCGGACAGGGAAGATCCCCGCTTGGCCGACCGCGCACGGTTCGGGCCCATCCTGGGCGACGCCACCTAGGCACAACAGATCCGCCGGCAAGGCAGCCACACCATGGAGCAGCACGGGGTACCGTCGCCGGGCACCCGCGGGGATGCCGGGCCGGTCCTGGGGCTGGCCGCGCTCCACGCCGGAATGCTGGCCCTTGTGGGCGGCAAGGCCGCGAACCTCGGCGAGTTGCTGTCCGCCGGGCTGCCCGTCCCGGAAGGTTTCTGCCTGACCACCGAGGCATACTGGCAGGTGGTCGGTGCCCCCGATCCCGTCCTTCCCGCCCTTGCGGAGGTCTACGCCGCCCTGCAGGCAACAGCGCCGGCCACGGGCCACAGTCCAGCCCTTAGGGAGCCGGACGACCTGGACGGGCTGGCCGGAACCGCTCGGGCTGCAATCCTGGCGGCACCGCTTCCGGCAGCAGTATCCGACGCCGTTAAGCAGGCCTACGCTGCCATGGGGCCGAACGTACCGGTGGCGGTGCGGTCCTCCGCTACCGCCGAAGACTTGCCGTTTGCGAGTTTCGCCGGCCAGCAGGACACCTACCTCAATGTCGTCGGAGCGGACGCCGTCCTTGAGGCTGTCCGCAACTGTTGGGCCTCGCTCTGGACCGACCGTGCAACTGCCTACCGGGCAAGCCTTGGTATCGACCCGGCCGGTGTGGCCCTGGCAGTGGTGGTCCAGCGAATGGTGGACGCGGAGACGGCAGGGGTCATGTTCACGGCGAACCCTCTCACCGGCCGGCGCCGGCAGATCGTGATCGATGCCGCCCCGGGCCTCGGCGAAGCGGTTGTCTCCGGCGCGGTCAACCCCGACCACTTCGTGGTGGACGGCCTGACAGGCAAGGTGCTGGAAAAGCGGTTTGGTGGGAAGGGGGTTGAAATCCGGCCCCTTCCCGGCGGCGGCACTGAGACCCGCCAGTCGCCGGCCGCCACCGGCACTTCCTGCCTTACGGAACGGCAGCTGACGGCCCTGGCGAGGCTCGGCCTTCGGGCCGAAGAGCATTTCGGCGCCCCGCAGGACACCGAGTGGGCCATCGACAACGCCGGCGCCCTGTGGCTGACGCAATCCCGGCCCATCACCACCCTGTACCCGGTCCCGGAAAGCAACGGGGCCGCGGGCCGGAATCGACAGGGCGGGCACGATGCGGGCGGTACCAGGGCGTACCTCTGCTTCAGCCTGGCACAGGGGCTTACCCGGCCACTTACTCCCATGGGGCTCGCTGCGTTGCGCCTTGTCGCCTCGTCCGTGGCCACGGCCGCAGGGTTCCCGGTTCCGGAGCCCCGGCGGGGTCCGTCCCCGTATGCCGAGGCCGGGCAGCGGATGTACATCGACTTCACCACCCCCCTTCGCAGTGCTGTGGGCCGCCGCATCGTTCCCCGGGTCTTTGACGTCATGGAAGCCCGGTCCGCAGCGGTCATGCGGCAATTGTTCGACGACCCCGCGTTTGCGGTGACCAGCAGGACGCCCTTCGGGCTCCTCCGCCACGCGGGCCTGGCAGCGGTGCATGCCAAGGTTCCCCAAGCCATACTCGGGGCGCTGCTCCGGCCCGAGGCAGCCCTCCGCAGGCTGGACCGTTTTACCCGGGACTTCGAAGCATCGCTGGCTCCCGGCGACGACGCCGGGACCCTGGCGCAGCTGGACCACATCGAGGCCCTCCTCGGAGGCCGCCTGTTTTCGATTGTTCCGGCCATACTTCCCGTTCCCTTGGTGGGTTTCGCCATGCTCGGCGTCGCCGGAAAGCTCCTTGGCGATGACGCGTGGGACGAACTGCAGCCGGTCATCCGGGGCCTGCCGAACAACGTCACCACGGAGATGGACCTTGAACTGTGGCGCCTCGCAACGGCCATCAAGGATGATGGCGAATCGAGCGCCGCACTGATGGCGTCGGATCCAGCGGCACTGGCGGAAGATTTCAAGGCCCGGCGGCTGCCCGCGCGCCTGGACGCCGGGCTGGGAAGGTTCCTTGACCGGTACGGACACCGGGCAGTGGCTGAGATCGACGTCGGGCTGCCGCGCTGGTCGGAAGAGCCCGCACACATCCTGGGCATCCTGGCCAACTACCTCCGGCTGGAGGATCCCGCCCTCGCGCCGGACCGGCAGTTCAGCAAGGCAGCCGAGGACGCTGAAGCCCAGGTTGACGGGCTCGTAGCCCGCGCAGCCGGGCGCGGCAGGATCAGGGGAGTGTTGGTGCGGGCTGCCCTGCGCAGGGCACGGCTCTTCGCCGGCCTGCGTGAAATGCCGAAATACCAGCTTGTGGTTGGCCTTGGCGAGGTCCGCAGGCAACTGCGTCTGGTGGGCGCCGAGCTGGCGGAGGCCGGGGCCCTCGAGTACCCGGATGATGTCTTCTTCCTGGACTTCGACGAGGCGCGCCAGGCACTTTCCGGTGGAACAGCGGACCGCGGCGCAACGCTCCCGGACTTCCGGGCCCTGGTGGCGGCCCGGCAGGCGGACTACCGCAGGGAGCTCGGCCGCCGCCATATTCCCCGGGTGCTCCTCTCCGACGGCACCGAGCCCGAAGCCGTGCGCACCGCCGTCGGGATTGCGGACGGAACGCTGGCAGGAAGTCCCGCGTCGGCAGGGACGGTGACGGCGGCGGCACGGGTGGTCCTGGACCCCGTCGGCGCCCGCCTTGAACCGGGCGAAATCCTGGTTGCCCCGTCCACTGATCCCGGTTGGACACCGTTGTTCCTCACCGCGGGCGGGCTGGTGATGGAGATGGGCGGCGCCAACTCCCACGGCGCCGTCGTGGCCCGGGAATACGGGATTCCCGCGGTGGTCGGGGTGGCGGACGCCACCCGGCTGATAACCACCGGCCAGAGGGTAGCGGTCGACGGCGGCGCGGGGACCGTCGTGCCGGAGCGCCCGGCCGCAGGTTTAGGGGCCCATACCGGCACGGACCCTGCCGCGCGGGCGTAATCTTGATCTATGGGTTCCAACACGCTGGATTCCAGTGGAGAGTTGCAGCAGCACAGCAGATTGAGCCGCCGGACATGGCTTCGGTGGATGCCTGCCGCCGCAGCCCCGGTGGTGATCGCCGTGGGCGCCCTCACCGGGTCCCTGCCGGCCAGCGCCGGAGACCCGCTTCCCGCCAAAACCCCTGAACAAATCCTGGAACTGGTGGGTACCCATCAGGTCCACACCTTCTCAGGAACCCTGGAGCAGGTGGCGGACCTGGGCCTGCCCGAGCTTCCGGCCACCGGAAAGGCCTCCACCCCTGCATCAGCCGGGAGCGCAGCTGCCGCGATTGAGCTCTTGTCGGGCCAGCACACCGCCCGCATCTACGTCGACGGCAAGGACAACGCCCGCGTGCAGGTAGTGGACCAGTTGGCCGAGCGGGACGTGGTCCGGCACGGCAGTGACGTCTGGTTCTACTCATCGAAGGACAACACCGCCGAGCACCTGACGCTGCCGGCAAGAACCCAGGATCCGTCGCCCTCGAAGGACGCGCAGGGCGCACCCGGCATTCCCGCGCCGGGCGACCTGGCGCAGCAGTTCCTGGCTAAAGTCGATCCCACCACCGCCGTCACCGTGGGGCCGGATGTCGTCGTGGCCGGGCGCAGCGCCTACAACCTGGTAATTGAGCCCCGCACGGAGGCCACACTGGTGGGCAAGGTGGCCATCGCCGTGGACGGCCAAACCGGCATGCCGCTGTCCGTCCAGGTGACCGCACGCGGAGCGGACAAGCCGGCTTTCCGTTCCGCCTTCACCGCGCTTTCCCTGGACGCACCGGACCAGTCCCTGTTCAGCTTCACGCCCCCGCCCGGCAGCACGGTGAAGGACGTGCCGGTTCCGGTCAAGTCACGTGAGCCCGCAGGTGCCCCGCATCCAGGGCCCATGACCAGCCCGGGCCAGTTGCTGCCGCAGCTCGAAGCCAAGGCACACGTCTCCGTGGCCGGCACCGGCTGGGAAACCGTGGTGGGCACGGCACCAGGCGCATCCGGCCCAGCCGCCCAATCACTGCTGAGCGATCCGCTGCTGTCCCAAGCCGCAGTCGCCGTGCCGGGCGGCCGACTGCTCTCCACCGCCCTGCTGAACGTGCTGATCACCTACGACGGCCGGATGTTCGCAGGCATGGTGCCGCCGGAGAGGCTGCAGGCCGCAGCAGCAGCAGCTGCTCGGTGAGTAGGGGCCGGGCGGGCGCTGGTCCGGTGACTGACGGGCTGGCGATCGAGACCCATGGCCTGAGCAAGCGGTTCGGCCAGCAGACCGCCGTCGACGCTGTGGACCTTGCCGTCCCGCACGGTGCGGTCTTCGGTTTCCTGGGACCCAACGGGTCCGGCAAAACCACCACCATCCGCATGCTGCTGGGGCTGGCTGCCGCGTCGGCCGGAACGGTGAACCTGCTCGGCAGGCAGATGCCCGATGAGTTCCACGACGTGTTGCCGCGGGTCGGCGCCCTGGTGGAAGGGCCGGCGTTCTACCCCTTCCTCTCCGGGGCCGCCAACCTCCACCGGCTCGATGCTGCCGGGCGGCACACCGTTCCGGCCACCCGCAAGGCCAGGGTGGAACGGGCCTTGGAACGCGTGGGCCTGGAGCATGCGGCCGGGAAGCGCGTCCACGCGTACTCGTTGGGGATGAAGCAGCGGCTGGGCATAGCCAACGCCTTGCTCTCGCCCCGGGACCTGCTGGTTCTCGACGAGCCCACCAACGGGCTGGATCCGCAAGGAACCCGTGAGGTGCGCAACCTGGTCCGGTCCCTGGCCCACGAGGGCACCACCGTATTCGTCTCCAGCCACCTCCTGGCCGAGGTGGACCAGATGTGCACCCATGCGGCCGTGATGAGCGCCGGCAAGCTCGTGGCGCAGGGGCCACTGGCCGACCTCCGGCAGTCCGGCAGCACCCGGCTCCGGCTGGTGACTCCGGACGCCGGCGCAGCGCGGCAAGTCCTCGCCCGGCTGGGGCTGGCACCTGAACCTGCGGAAGCGGAGTCCGGCAAGCCGTCGCCGGACGGCGAGACCATCGTGGCGGCCCTGGGCGTCCCGGCGGAGCAATCCGCGCCGCTCCCGGAAGAAGTGGTGGCGCACCTGGTCCAGGCCGGTGTGCGTGTCCGGGGCTTCGCCGTCGAGCGTGAAAGCCTCGAAGACCGCTTTGTGGCCCTTACCGGGGAAGGATTCGACGTTGCCCAGTAGCATGCCTGCTGATATCCCACAGGGCGCGGGGGCTGCCACGCCGGCGGCCCCGGAGCGCACTTCCATGCAGTCCAGCGCCAGGATGTCCGGTTCAGGCATGTCACTGCTGGCCTCGGAACTCAAAGTCCTGTTCAGCCGGCGCCGGACGTGGGCGCTGCTCTTGGCGCTGGCCGCCATTCCGGTGCTCATCGCCGTCGCGGTCAAGGTATCGTCCGCTGTCCCGCCCGGGCGCGGTCCTGCCTTCCTTGACCGAATCACCCAGAACGGCCTGTTTGTGGCCTTCACCGCCATGCTGGTGTCCGTCCCGCTGTTCATGCCGCTCGCGGTGGGTGTGGTGGCCGGTGACACGATCGCCGGGGAAGCGAGCCTGGGAACCCTCAGGTACCTCCTGGTTGCCCCGGCCGGCAGGGTGCGGCTGCTCCTGGTCAAGTATGTGGGCGCCCTGGCCTTCTGCATCGTGGCGCCGCTGACCATCGGCCTGACGGGGGCGGCCATTGGCGCCGCGCTCTTCCCGGTAGGGCCCGTGACGCTGCTCTCCGGCGGGGTGGTCCAGCCCGCTGAAGCTGCCGTGCGGATAGTGCTGATTGCGGCCTACATCGCCGTGTCCCTGGCGGGCCTCTCAGCGATCGGGCTGTTCCTGTCCACCATGACCGTGGTCCCTGTCGGCGCGATGGCAGCCACCGTGGTGGTCTCGGTTGTTTCCGAAGTCCTGGACCAGCTTCCGCAGCTGGAATGGCTGCACCCATGGTTGTTCAGCCACTACTGGCTTGGCTTCGGCGACATGTTGCGCCAGCCGGTGCTGTGGGACTCGTTTGCCAGCAACGCCCTGCTCCAGACGGGTTACATGGCGGTGTTCGGGGCGCTCGCGTACGGCCGCTTTGTCACCAAGGACATCCTGAGCTGACTGGGGGCCGGAACCGGCAATCCCAGCACGGAATTCCAGGACAGGAAATGCCAAGCCCGGCAAAGCGGCTCAGTAGCGGGCAGCGTACGGGTAGAGGTCCATTCCCACCATGGAGCTGATGCTGGACACGGTGATGCCTTCCTGGGGATTGAGCGCCTGCACCACTTGGCCGTTTCCGAGGTAGATGGCCACGTGGTAGAAGTTCGGAGCCGAACCCCACACCAGGAGATCGCCGCGGCGCGCCTGCGAGATCGGGACGTGGACAGGGGCGGCAGCGTACTGCTGGGACGCGGTGCGCGGGAGGTACTTCCCGGCTGCGGCGAAGGCGTTCTGCACCAGGCCCGAGCAATCAAAGCCGTACACGCCGGTACCGCCCCACTGGTAGTAGTACGGCGCGCCGACCTTCCCCAGGGCGACGGAAATCGCTGTCTCGTAGGTGCCTGCGCCGGTTGACGGCGGCGTGGGTGCCGGCGTGGGTGCCGGTGCAGGGGCCGGTGCGGGGTCGGCCGGAACAGGGGCCGGGGCAGGCGCAACGGGGGCGGGAGCAGCGGGGGCGGCGGGCGGCTGGACGGCCACCGGAGCCGGGGCAGCCGGTGCCGGAGCGGCGGGTGCTGCGTCCTGGGCCGTCGTGTTCCGGGCCGGGGTGTTCTGCGCGGCGGCCTGGTCCTGCGCCGCCTTATCCTGTGCCGCTTTGTCCTGCGCTGCCTTGTCGGCAGCGGCGGACAACGCGGCAAGCCGGGCTTCTTCACGCTGCCGGTCCAGCGCATCCACCCGGGCCGATTCCAGCGCCACGGTGGTGTTGCGGAGCTGCGCCAGTTGGTCCACCAGGATGGTCCGCTGCGCCTTCGCGTCGGACACGGCTTTGGCCTGGGCGGCATTGGCCTCTTCGGCCTGGGACTTCCGCTGTTCGGCGGTTCTCGCAGCATCGTCAGCGGCCTTGGTGGCATCGTCTGCGGATGCCGTCAGGGAGCGGTAGGCGGTGGCCGCAGCGTCTGCAGCTTCAAAGGCACGGCTCCGGCTGGCGGACAGGGCTTCGAGCGTGGCGGCCTGCTGCAGGCTGTCCCCGCCGCCGGCCAGTGTTCCGAGAGTGGGGTTCAGGCCGCCGTTGCGGTAGAGGTCGCCGGCGAGTTGCCCCACCTGTTTCCGGGTCTTGTCCAGCTGTTCCTTCGCGGACGAGGCGCGGGCGGAGGCTGCTGACGCGGCTTGGGTCCGCTGCTGCAACTCCACCAACGCCTCGCTGTAGGAGTTGTTTGCCTGCATCGCCACCGCGAAGGCTGCCTGCTGGGCCGTGGAAGCGTCGGCGAGGATGCGTTCGATCGCGGTGACCTGGTCCGCCGTCGCGGTCTCGCTGGCTTTAGCCGCGGCAATGTCCTCCGGTGACGGGATGTCCGGAGACGCCGGAACGGACAGGGGCGCGGAAGGCGCCGGTACAGCAGCTGCGGGCGTTGCGGCGGAGGCAAAAAGTACGACGGCGGCGCACAGCACGGCCGTTTTGCGGCCGGATCCGGATAAAAGCATGTGCAGAGACCTCGCAACAATATGGCTGGGAGTGAGGTTCTGGATGCGGCACGACGGTACCCCTCAGCTGCTCGCCAGCAGTCCGAGGTTACGTGACTGGCTGCACATTGGCAACAGCAGTCACATCAATAACATAAACCACAAGTATGTCATTTACGGCGTTTGTTGAGGCGGCGTGTCGTGCGGTCAAGCGCGGGGGCCGGAGCCCTCTCAGCCCCAACCCAGCTCGTGCAGCCGGGCATCGGAAATGCCGAAGTGGTGGGCGATTTCGTGCACAACCGTCACGGCCACTTCGTGGATCACGTCGTCCCGGGAGTCGCAGATCTCCAGGATGGGGTCGCGGAAGATTGTGATGCGGTCCGGCAGGGAGCCGGCGTCCCACCACGAGTCGCGTTCAGTCAGCGGCACCCCTTCGTAGAGTCCCAGCAGCACGGCCTCCGGATTTTCCCCGGGGCCGGGGACATAGTCGTCCTCGATGAACACGGCCACATTGTCCATGGCGCGGGCCAGGCGGTCCGGAATGCTGTGCAACGCGTCCTGGACGGCCGTCTCGAACTCGTCCGCCGACATGGCGAATCCGGAGGGCCCGTCCGTGGCGGGCTCATGCGGGGCGGCTCCGTCCGGGCCGGAGGGGACAATCGGCAGGCCCGGCGGCAGGCTGGCTGGCATAGGTCGACTCTAGCCCCGAAGCGGCCGGCGGTGACCGCGGGGCGCCCGGGTCCTTCGCCGGGTCAGGCCAACGCCCACCAGGCACACAAGGCCGCCCGCCAGCCCCCAGGCCGTCGGGATCTCGCCCAGCACGAGCCAGGAGATGAGGACGGTGGTTCCGGGAACCAGGTAGGTGGTGGCAGCCAGCTTTCCTGCGTCCACCAGGGACAATGCGTAGGCCCATGTGGTGAACGCGATGGCGGTGGGAAAGACGCCCAGGTACACCAGTCCCCAGGTGGCCTGCGGAGGGGCGGCCTGCACCTCGGCGGCGAGCTGCCCGGCAAAGGGCAGGCAGCACAGCGCCCCCACCACGACGCCGAACCAGGTGGCCTGCGCCGCGGGGAACTTCCGCACCACCGGCTTCTGGATGATGACGCTCACTGCGGCGAGTACCGCGGCAAGGAGGCACAGCGCCACCCCGGCGAGGTCCGCCGTCGTACTGCCGCCCGGGGTGCGCGGCTGTCCCGAGCCTATGGCAATCATCGCGACGCCGGCGAAGGCCACCGTGCTGCCGATCAGCAGCCAGCGCGGAAAACCCTCCTTGAGGAAGATGCCGGCCATGATCGCCACCAGGATGGGATTGACGTTGATCAGCAGGGCGCTGGTGCCTGCGTCCAGGATGTGCTCGGCGGCGTTCAGCGCCACGTTATAGCCACCGAACCACATCAGGCCGTAGGCGAGGATGGGCAGCCACTCCCGTCCCCGGGGCAGCAGGCGGCTCCTCAGGAGTTGCGGCAGGACCAGGAAGGCCAGGACGACGGCGGCGATCGCCAGCCTGCCCAGCGTCAGGGGGCCGGGGGAGAAATGCGGGCCGATCGCGCGGATTCCCACGAAGGCCGAGGCCCACAGCAGCACGGTGACCGCCATCGCCGCCACGCCGAGGGCCTTAACCGGGGCGGCTGCGGCAGCTGGGGGAGTGAGGGGTTCGCGCGCGGGGCTGGTTGAGGGCATGAACCAAATGTAGCGGCGGCGGCGAAGCCCGGCTGGCGGGAATCGGCCATGTCTGTGCCCCAACATTGCGCCTGCGGATGACCGTCGTTGACTACTTCGAACCTGTCCAGGCCAGCAGCTTGTCCAACGGCCAAGTGGTGATGATCCGCTCAGCCGGAACGTTGTTACGGGCTGCCCGTTCGGCGCCGTACTGCAGGAAGTCCAGCTGCCCGGGTGCGTGGGCATCGCTGTCGATGGAGAACAGGCAGCCGGCCTCCAGGGCCAGCTGGATCAGGGCGTCGGGCGGGTCCTGCCGCTCCGGCCGGGAATTGATCTCCACGGCAACGTTGTGCTCTGCGCAGGCGGCAAACACTTCCTTGGCGTCGAATTCCGACGGCGGCCGGGTCCCGCGCGAGCCCTCCACCAGGCGGCCGGTGCAGTGGCCCAGGACGTTGGTTTGGGGATCGCGGATGCCGCCGAGCATCCGCGCGGTCATGGTCTTGCGGTCCGCGCGCAGCTTCGAATGGACGCTGGCCACCACGATGTCCAGGCGCTGCAGCAGTTGCGGTTCCTGGTCGAGTTCGCCCGATTCCAGGATGTCCACCTCAATGCCGGTCAGGAGCCGGGTGGGTCCGCCGTTGCCGTTAATGCCCGCCACCACGTCCAGTTGGTCCCGCAGGCGTTCGGGCGAGAGTCCGTTGGCGATGGTGAGGTTGGGGGAGTGGTCGGTCAGGGCCAGGTACTCCCGGCCCAGTACCTCCGCGGCGGCCACCATCAGCTCGATGGGGGAGCCGCCGTCGGACCATTCGCTGTGGCTGTGGAGGTCGCCCCGCAGCGCATCCTGGATCTCCACGCCGCCGCCTGCCAGTGGCTGGGCGCCCTTCTCCCGGAGGTCCGCCAGGTACTCCGGGACTTGTCCGTCCACGGCTTCCCGGATCACCGTGTAGGTCCGGTCGCCGATCCCCTTCATGGACTTCAGCCGCCCCGACCGTGCGCGGGATGCCACTTCGTCAGGTCCCAGGGTGGCGATGGCGGCGGCCGCCTTGCGGAAGGCCTGCACCTTGAAGGTGGCGGCGCGTCCGCGCTCCAGCCAGAAAGCAATCTCGTTAAGGGCTGCGACGGCATCCATCCGTCCATCTTGGCCCCTACAGTGGCGGAATGGCGGTGTTTTTGGCCGATTTTGGATAATTCCTGCAGAGGCCCTATAGTTGTTGAGTCCAGTTCGGAGAAACGCAAAGGACAAAGACGGAAAGCCTCGCTTGACGCCTTTTATTTTGTTCCGAACGGGTTCTGGCCCCCATCGTCTAGCGGCCTAGGACACCGCCCTTTCACGGCGGCGGCACGGGTTCGAATCCCGTTGGGGGTACGCAAGGAACTGGTCAAGCAGGCTGAGAAAGTCTGGTAGGCTGGAAGCCTTGAAAAAAGCGGTAGAGATACTGTGAAAGCAAGAAACGCAAGGCCCTGTAGCGCAGTTGGTTAGCGCGCCGCCCTGTCACGGCGGAGGTCGCGGGTTCAAGTCCCGTCAGGGTCGCTCTGATTGTTGGAAGTAATTCCGGCTCTCATGGTGACTAGTCACCTAGGCTCTGTAGCTCAGTTGGTAGAGCGTTCGACTGAAAATCGAAAGGTCACCGGATCGACGCCGGTCGGAGCCACCACTGGGAAGCATCAGTTCTTCGGAACTGGTGCTTTTCTTCGTTTAAGGCGCGACAATGTGCTCCACCGCATTCGCAGGCGACGTCCAGATGCATCTGCGCCACCGTGATTCATCTACGCGACCCACGTTCGTTTGCGCCATCCACATTCGTCTGCGCCACCGTGATTCATCTACGCGACCCATATGTGCGCGTCGTCACGGAATAACGGGGGCGAAGATGAATATGGGCGTCGTCAAACGAGGGCACCGCCCTGGATCACAGTTGCGCACACCCTCCAGCCAGGCGACATTGCCTGCGTTTCCGCCTCGGGCAGGGCCGGCATCGCACACGCACCATTCCCTGGCCCGACTACGGATGCCGCGCCGACGCCGGCCAGCAAGCGTGGCTTACGCAACATCTGGGCGCCGGGCAACAGAAAAATTCGTGCTGCCACGAAACATTTGACCTTCGCCAAACCGTTGTGGCACGCGCGCGCATTAGCTTGCGTAAGCGCTTGCATCCTACTCGCCGGTAGCTGTTTGGAGGCCCCGAAACAGGGTTTGAAATGCTCCCGGGATGCCGCCTAGCGTGGATCGCGGCCAGGGAAAGCATGCTTTCCATCTGCCCGGGGCCCTACCCAGGCCCTGCTGATTCCCGACACACAAAGGCGTCTCCGACGGCACCTGAGGTGTTGCCGGGGCCGCGGATGTTGTCGGGGCAATGGGCACACGCCCGTCTTCCACGAACAGTTACAACTCCGCGAGAAGAGCAACAATGCACAAGCACCCCCAAAACCGGATGCTGCGGTGGCGCTCCGCCGCCGCAGCATTGGCGGCTGCGGTCGCCGCCTCGGCCTTCCTGGCCGTCCCCTCGGCACAGGCCAACGAGCCGTCCGACCCGCCTGCCGTCCAGCAGATGCCGGCGCCCGCTCCGGGCTTCCCCCTCCCGACCGGACACACACAGCAGGCGTTCGATCCGGCGTCGGACTTCACCTCCAAGTGGACCCGCGCCGATGCCAAGCAGATCATGGCCCAGAGCGATTCAACGGTCGCGCCGGGTGAGAATTCCATGAGTCCCGATGTCACCATGCCGGAGATCCCCCAGGACTTCCCCACCATGAACGACGACGTCTGGGTCTGGGACACCTGGTCCCTTACCGACGAGAACGCCAACCAGATCAGCTACAAGGGCTGGGACGTCATCTTCTCCCTGGTAGCAGACCGCCACGCCGGCTACGGCTTCGACCAGCGCCACTGGAACGCCCGGATCGGCTACTTCTTCCGCAAGACCAACGCGGACCCGGCCAAGGACAAGTGGAACTACGGTGGCCACCTGTTCCTGGACAACACCTCCATCGGCAACACCGAGTGGTCCGGTTCCACCCGCCTGATGCAGGGTGACCACGTCAACGTGTTCTACACGGCCACCACCTTCCATGACATCGCAGAGCGCAATGCCGGCGGCGGCGGGATTGCTCCCGACGCTGCGATCGCGAAGGCCCTGGGCAACATCCACGCCGACAAGAACGGCGTCACGTTCGATGGGTTCCAGCACACG
Source organism: Pseudarthrobacter sp. YAF2 (assembly GCF_052113345.1). Taxonomy (NCBI): domain Bacteria; kingdom Bacillati; phylum Actinomycetota; class Actinomycetes; order Micrococcales; family Micrococcaceae; genus Pseudarthrobacter; species Pseudarthrobacter sp. YAF2. The sequence continues at coordinate 79,118 of NZ_JBFRDA010000015.1, forward strand.
AAGCTGCTGGAACCGGACGGAAAGATGTACCAGACCAAGGCGCAGAACCCCGGCTTCGCGTTCCGCGACCCCTACACCTTCGTTGACCCGGCCCACCCGGGCAAGACCTACATGGTCTTCGAAGGCAACACCGGCGGCACCCGCGGCGATTACAAGTGCAAGGACGAAGACCTCGGCTACAAGCCGGGCGATCCGCACGCCGAAAACGTCAACGACGTCCAGAACAGCGGTGCTTACTACCAGACCGCAAACGTCGGCCTCGCCGTGGCTGACAACAAGGACCTCACCAAGTGGTCCTTCCTCCCGCCGATCCTTTCCGCGAACTGCGTGAACGACCAGACCGAGCGGCCGCAGATCTTCATCCAGAATGAGGGCGGGAAGAACAAGTACTACCTGTTCACCATCAGCCACCAGTTCACCTATGCGGCCGGCATGCGCGGTCCTGACGGCGTCTACGGCTTTGCGGGCGACGGCGTCCGGTCCGACTTCCAGCCGATGAACAACAGCGGCCTGGCGCTGGGGTCCCCGACGGACCTTAACCTCGCAGCCAACGCCCCGGAGAGCCCGTCCGCGAAGCAGAACGGCCGGCAGTTCCAGGCCTATTCGCACTACGTGCAGCCCGGCGGCCTGGTGCAGTCGTTCATCGACAACGTCAACGGCGTCCGCGGCGGCTCGCTGTCGCCGACCGTGAAGATCAACTTCCGCAACGCCGTATCCCAGGTTGACCGCAGCTTTGGCCGGAACGGCCTTGGCCCGTTCGGCTACCTGCCCACCAACGTCAGGGTGGGCGGCGAGGGCCTTTACAAGTAGGCCGCTTTTGCACCACCGCCGGTAATCCGGCGTATACCGCCCAGGCGGGGATGTCCTTGGGGGCTTCCCCGCCTGGGTCTTTCCATTGGGCACCACCTTCGGCGCGGCGGGCCGCAGTGTTTCCGGCACATCTGTCGCAGGCTGGGGATAGGGTGGAATCAATAGAAGGGGGAGTGCCTGATGGAATACCAGAACCCACAACCCGTGGTGCCAAGCCGTCCTGCCGCCAGCCCGGTGACGAGTCCGGGGCCGGGACGCACAGTAATCTCCGAAACCGCCGTGGCCAAGGTGGCGGGAATCGCGGCGCGGGCCGTCCCCGGCGTCTACTCCCTTGGCTCGGGCCCGTCCCGTGCACTGGGTGCCATCCGGGACGCCGTCGGAAGTTCGGACCACGCAGCCGGAGTCCATGCGGAGGTGGGCGAAACGCAGGTAGCCGTGGACATCACCCTGGTGGCAAGCTACGGGACCCCCCTGCACTCGCTGGCCGATCACGTCCGCGCCGCCGTCTACCGCGCCGTCGAAGAACTCGTGGGCCTGCAGGTCATCGAAGTGAACGTCGAGATCACGGACGTGTACGTGCCGCCGCCGGTCAAACCGGCAGCGCCGGCGGCTGTGGACCGGGAGGCATTGTTGTGAACCTCACCGTTGCGGGCACGGCCATGGGCGCCTTCGTGGCGTTCATGTCACTGCAATTCGGCTTGTGGGGATTCATCGTGTCCCTGCTCTTCATGGCCATCGGAGCAATCCTGGGCCGCGCCGCCGAGGGGAAGCTCGATCTGCGCGGCGTGATCGATGCCATCATCGGCCGGCGTTCGTCCTCATGAGTTCACCAGCGCCCGTTGCGAGTGGGCAGGCGCTCAGCGGCCATAACCGGATCAGCACCCAGGCATTGACCAGCCTCGCCAGGGCAGCAGCCGCCCAGGCCCTGGGCGTGGACGCGCAGGACATACGGGCGGATTGGACGGACGACGACGGCCTGCTGGCTTTGTCCCTCGTCGCGCCCATCAGCATCCCGCCTTTGCAGTCCGTGGTGCTGGATCCGGCGCGGGTCCCGGCATCCGGCGGCTCCATCTGGGACCGCACGGTCATGGCCAAGGCCGCCATCCTGGAGACCGTCTCGGAGCTCAGCGGCTCCAGGCTGAGCCGGGTGGATATCCGCATCAGCGGGGCAAAGATCAGCGCAGGAGGGCGGGTGCAGTGAGCAGCAGTGTGGAAAACCGCCGGGCAAGGGCCGGTTCCCGGGCGGGCAACGGGCCGGACATGCGCAGGATCACCTACCGCGAGACGCACTCGACGCGCGCCGCGGTCTCGGTCGTGGCCGCCGCACTGGTCCTGGTGCTGGCCGGTTACGGGGTCCTCGAATCCGGCGTCCATGCCGTCGGGCAGCCTGCCTGGCTGATTGAGCCGCAAGTGGCGGCCCAACGGATCGTGGATCTTCCTTCCGGCGTACCGCCGCTGCTCCTGGGTGCGATCGGTGGTGTGCTTGGCATGCTGGGTGTGATCTTCTTCCTCAACGGGATACTTCCAGGACGGCGGGCGCGCCACCTGCTGGCCGGCGGCCGCCGCGGTGGGTCCCCGGGCGCAGTGGTGGACGACGAAGTTGTGGCATCCTCGATCGCACGCCGTGCCCGGCTGGCCGCCAACGTCACGCCGGAGCAAGTCATGGTGGTGGTGTCCCAACGCCAGGTTTTGGTGAATGTCCGGCCCACCTCCGGTGTTGCGGTGGGCCAGGACCGGGTGCTTGCCGCAGTCAGCGATGAACTGGACCAGATGCAGCTGGAACCGGCCCCCGTTGCCCGCGTCAACGTTGCCCCGTCGGGGGTGATCGGAGCATGAACAGCACCCCTGCCCTGCTTAACCGCGTCCTCCTCACCCTGCTGGGCGTTGTCCTGCTGGCGGTGGGCTTGCTGCTGGTTTTGCTGGCAGCTGTGCCAGCTGTGGGCCCGTGGTGGCACGCCTGGGCATCCGGGGCATGGGACGGCATAAGCCAGGCCTTCAATTCCACCCGGTTTCCCGGTGGGCAGGAAAGCTGGCTGTGGATTGTGGTGGCGCTGGCACTGCTGGTCCTGATGGGCCTTATGGTTGCCTGGATTGCGCAGCAGGGAAAGGGCCGGGCAAACGTCCTTGTAGCTGAGTATGACCCCGGTGACGTTCCGGGCGATGTCCGAATCGGTGGCGGCGTAGCGGAGCAGGCCCTTAGGCAGGCCCTTGAGGGCCGCCCTGACCTCGCTGGTTTCTCCGTCACCACCTATGACGTGAAAGGCTCGCCCGCGCTGAAGGTCCGGCTTATGCCGCGCCAGGGTGTGGCACCACACCTGTTGGCCGCCGAGGTATCCGGGCTCCTGGACGCCTTGGAAGCTGTGGTGGGCAAGGAGATACCCGTCCTCATCCACATCGGTTCAGGGGCGCGGACGCGCTTCAGCCGGGCTGAGCGCGTCCGCTGATTTACATCCGGGTTTGTAGGGTCACTCCTGCAGCAGGTAGACGGTGCAGTCCACGGGAACTTCCCGCATCGCTGCCCGGTCTTCGGCCGGGTCGGGTCCGCTGGAGAGCGCTACGCTGTATCCGTTGGGCACGGGCGCCGAGGCGAAGCCCAGGTTGGACAGGACAATGACATCTCCGTTCCGGAACGCCAGCAGCCCGCTGTCCGGCGCGTGCTCATCGGTCCACTCCACCGTCCCCTTGCCGAGGTGGTGCGCCGACCTGAACGCAATGGCGGCCCGGTAGAGCTCCAGCGTTGAGCCTTCCTCGCCCTCCTGCTGGTCCGCAGCCAGGGGTCCGAAGCTCTCCGGCTGCGGGAGGCACGGCGCGGACGCCTGGCCGGAGTGCCCGCCGGAAAACCCGAAACCCGGTTCGCCCCCGGTCCACGGCAGCGGGACGCGGCACCCGTCACGGCCGATCTCGGCTCCGTGGGTCCTGAAAAATGTCGGATCCTGCCTGGCGGACGCCGGCAAGGTGGTGTGTTCCGGAAGCCCCAGCTCCTCGCCTTGGTAAAGGTAGGCCGAGCCCGGCAATGCCAGCGCGACCAACGTGGCGGCGCGGGCCCGGGCAAGGCCCAGGGCAGAGTCCGGCTGTTCGTCTCCGGCCCCAATGCCTTTCGGAAAAGTGGTGGGATCCTGGAGGCCGAACCGGGTGGTGTGCCGGACTGTGTCGTGGTTGCTGAGTACCCAGGTGGACGGAGCTCCCACGGATGCTGCCGCTGCCAGGGAAGCGTTGATGGCGTCAGCCATCCGCTCGGCATCCCAGCCGGCCAGCAGGAAATCGAAGTTGAAGGCCTGTTGCATCTCATCCGGCCTGACGTACCTGGCCAGGCGTTCGGCGGGTTCAACCCACGCCTCCGCCACCATCATCCGGTCGCCGCCGTATTCGGCCAGGACCCGGTTCCAGTCGCGGTAGATGGCGTGCACGCCATCCTGGTCGAAGAAGGGCGACGGCGGGTACATCGGTGAGACGGCCCGGTGCGGTTCCTGGGCATCGGTGTGGGCGTGGGGAGCGTCCCCGGGCAGGTGGCTGTCCCGGCGCGGGCCGGACGTTCCTTCCACCATCGCTGCGGCGCCGTCCCAGTCAGGCAGGCCTGCCGCCTTGACCAGGCCGTGGGCAACGTCCACCCTGAAGCCGTCCGCGCCGCGGTCCAGCCAAAAGCGCAGCACCGAACGCATCTCCTCCTGCACATCCGGGTTTTCCCAGTTCAGGTCGGGCTGCTTGGTGTCGAAAAGGTGCAGGTACCACTGGCCCGGCGAGCCGTCCGCTCCGGTAAGGCGGCTCCATGCCGGTCCGCCGAATATTGATTTCCAATTGTTGGGCGCCAGCCTGCCGTCCCCCGATCCCGGCACTTCGTCCTTGCCGTCCCGGAAGATGTACCTGTCCCGTTCCGGGCTTCCCGGGCCTGCCGCCAATGCTTCCTGGAACCAGGCATGCTCGTCGGAGGTGTGGTTTGGGACCAGGTCCACGATCACCTTCAAACCGCGGCGGTGAGCTTCCTGCAACATCGCATCGAAATCCGCCATGGTACCGAAGAGCGGATCCACCTGGCGGTAGTCCGCGACGTCGTAACCGCCGTCGGCCTGCGGCGACTTATAGAAAGGAGAGAGCCAAATGGCGTCCACGCCCAGCTTTTCCAGGTAGGGAGCCGGTTCAGGACGCCCCGCAAATCGCCCATTCCGTCGCCATTGCCATCGGCGAAGGACCGGGGGTAAATCTGGTAGACAACGGCGTCCGCCCACCATGCGGAGGGCACGGAACGCGATGCCGGAACGGACGGGTTGGGCATTTGGTTCCCCTAAGATAACTTTTTGATGTAAACGCTTGCATTCGAGACTGCAACCTTACTAGTGTGATGGTCACCACATCAACCTCACCTAGCAAGCGCACTGTCGACTTACTTGTCACTCAGCGAGGAGCTTCAAGCTAATGAAAACCCCGAGATTCCTGCTTCCGGCCGCCACGGCCGGCATTCTGGCCCTGACGTTGTCCGCCTGCGGTGGCGGCGGCGGAGGGGGCACCACCGGCGGGGGAGGCAGCGACGCTGACGCCAACCTCGACGGCCGCGGCCCCATCACGTATGTCCAGGGCAAGGACAACAGCAACGTCGTCCGTCCGCTTGTTGATAAGTGGAATGCCGCGCACCCGAATGAAAAGGTCACCTTCAAGGAACAGACCGACCAGGCCGACCAGCAGCACGATGACCTCGTCCAGCACTTCCAGGCCAAGCAGTCCGACTACGACGTTGTCGACGTGGACGTTGTCTGGACCGCCGAGTTCGCGGCCAAGGGCTGGCTGCAGCCGCTGAAGGACAAGATGGCGATTGACACCAGCGCCATGCTGAAGCCGACCGTGGACAGTGCCACGTACAAGGGCACCCTGTATGCAGCCCCGCAGACCTCGGACGGCGGCATCCTGTACTACCGGAAGGACCTGGTCCCCACGCCGCCCAAGACGTGGGACGAGATGATGAGCATGTGCTCCATCGCCAAGCAGAACAACATCGGTTGCTACGCCGGCCAGTTCAGCAAGTATGAGGGCCTGACCGTCAACGCTTCAGAGGCCATCAACTCCGCCGGCGGCTCAGTCCTTGACAAGGACGGCAAGCCCAGCGTGAATACCGCAGAAGCGAAAGCCGGCCTGGGTAACCTGGCCAAGGCCTACGCTGACGGGAACATCCCCAAGGAAGCCATCACCTACAAGGAAGAGGACAGCCGCCAGGCATTCCAGAGCGGCAAACTCCTGTTCCTGCGCAACTGGCCCTACGCCTTCAACCTGATCACCACTGAAGGATCCTCGGCGGTGAAGGACAAGACCGGCCTTGCAGCCCTTCCGGGCAAGAGCGGTCCGGGTGCGTCCTCGCTTGGCGGCCACAACCTCGCTACCAGCGTGTACTCCAAGAACAAGGCCACCGCACTGGACTTCATGAAGTTCATGACCTCCGCGGAGACCGAGAAATTCTACGCCACCCAGGGTTCCCTGGCTCCGGTCCTCGGCTCGCTGTATGAAGATCAGGAACTGGTTGCCAAGCTGCCCTACCTGCCGGTCCTGAAGACGTCCATCGAGAACGCCGTACCGCGTCCCGTAACGCCTTTCTACCCGGCCGTCACCAAGGCAATCCAAGATAATGCCTACTCCGCTATCAAGGGAGAAAAGACAGTGGACGCTGCACTTTCCGACATGCAGAACGCCATCCAATCCGCCGGTGCAGGATCGTAGTCCTGCCATGGCAACCGAACTAGGCCCGACGCCGGTTAAGTCACCGGCGTCGGGCGCTGCCCCTGCTCATCACGCGCCCAAGGGCGTTGGGGAAGACAACAGGATCGCAAGTCAGGGGCGCTGGGCGTCCTGGCTGCTCGCCCCGACCATTGTGGCCCTGGGCATTGTGATCGTGTACCCCATCGTCAGCGCGATCGTCATGTCCTTCCAGAAGGACGCCGGCCTTGACCCCGCCACCGGCCTGTTCACAGCCGGCGGCTCAGCCGGCATCCAAAACTATGTCAACTGGCTGGCGCAACAGTGTTCGGCGCCCGCCGGCGGAACAGTTGCCTGCCCGCCGGGAACCCTGGGCGGCCAGTTCTGGTCCGCCACCGCCACCACGTTCTTCTTCACCATCGTGACGGTGACGCTGGAAACGGTGCTTGGCTTCTGGATGGCCATGATCATGGCACGTACTTTCCGCGGCCGGAGCCTTGTCCGCGCAGCGGTTCTGGTGCCGTGGGCAATCCCCACCGCCGTGACGGCGAAGCTCTGGTTCTTCATCTTCGCCTTCGAGGGCATCGCCAACAAGCTGTTCAACACCACCATCCTGTGGACGGGCAGCGAGTGGCCGGCCAAATGGGCTGTGATCATTGCCGACGTCTGGAAGACCACGCCGTTCATGGCACTGCTGATCCTCGCAGGCCTGCAGATGATTCCGGCCGAAGTCTATGAGGCGGCCAAGGTGGACGGTGCGTCCGCCTGGCAGCGGTTCCGGCTGATCACCTTGCCGCTGGTCAAGCCGGCGCTGATGGTGGCGATCCTCTTCCGCACCCTGGATGCCTTGCGCATGTTCGACCTGCCGTACATCCTCACCGGCGGCGCCAACAACACCACCACGCTGTCCATCCTGGTCATCAACCAGATCAGGCAGGGCTTCAATTCCGCGGCGGCGTTGTCCACCATCACCTTCATCATCATCTTCCTCGTCGCCTTCATCTTTGTCCGCTTCCTCGGGGCAAACGTGGTTGAACAGAGCGGCGCCACAGGAAAGGGGAAGAAATGACAACGGCAACAGCAGACGCCACAGCGCTGCGGGCACGCCAGGACAAGGGCCGCAAAACTGCCCAGAACCGGGAGAAGTGGGCCCAGGGCAGGACCTACATCAGTGCTGTCGTCGTCCTGATCTGGTGCCTGGCGCCGGCCTACTGGATGGTGGTCACCGCCTTCCGCGAGGTGGGGTTCACGTACGACACGTCGATCCTTCCCACCCACGTCACCATGGACAACTTCATCACCGCCTTTGATACGTCATTCGGCAACCGGTTCGGACAGGCACTGCTCAACAGCGTGTTCATTGGCGGCGTGGTGACGGTGGTATCCCTGGTGATCGGCGTGTTTGCGGCCTACGCCCTGGCCCGGTTGAATTTCCGGTTCAAGTACCTGGTACTCGGCTTCATCCTGGGAGCTTCCATGTTCCCGGGCGTCGCCCTGATCACACCGCTTTTCCAGCTGTTCACCAACATCGGCTGGATGGGCACCTACCAGGCGCTGATCATTCCCAATATCTCCTTCGTGCTCCCGCTGACGGTCTACACCATGACCTCGTTCTTCCGGGAAATGCCGTGGGAGCTGGAGGAATCAGCCCGTGTTGACGGCTGCACCCAAGGGCAGGCCTTCCGCAAGGTCATCATGCCCCTGGCGGCGCCGGCGATCTTCACCACGGCGATCCTGGCGTTCATTTCATCCTGGAATGAGTTCCTGATTGCCAGCCAGCTGTCCAGCGACGCAACCCAGCCGGTCACGGTGGCAATCGCCAACTTCGCCGGTGCACAGCCGAACCAGATCCCGTACACGGCCATCATGGCCGCAGGCACCATCGTCACTATCCCACTGGTGATTCTGGTACTGGTCTTCCAGCGCAAGATTGTCGCCGGCCTCACGGCAGGTGCGGTCAAGTGACGGACCACGGTGCCCGCCCCCGCACACCCGCGGGGGCGGGCAACCGCAGCCGGCTGGTCAGGTCGGGCGAAGATTTCGACATCATCATCGGCTTTCTTGGTTTCTGGGCAGTGGTCCTCCTCGTGGTCACTGTATGGATGGAAATCACTGCGCAGCCGGCCATGGGCTGGGCTCTGGGCCTGCTCGCAACACTGCTGGCCTTGTACGGAATGGTGCGCCTGCGGCGTAAGCTTCCGGCCCGCAAGTAGGCGCATTCAAAGCAGCGGTCCCCGCCACAGTTATCACTGCCTGGCCGCGGAATGGAAAAATACGAGGCTTGGGGGTAGAGGCAGGGCCAACCGGCCTGCGCCGCGCAGGAGTTATGAGGGGACACGGTGGCACGCACAACGGAAAGGTCCCAACGGGGCGGCCATAATGGCGTCAGCATCGAGGACGTGGCGGCGGCCGCCGGAGTCTCAACCGCAACCGTCTCCCGCGCCGTGCGGGGCTTGCCCCGGGTTTCCCCGGCCACCAGGGAGAAAATACTCGAAGTGGCAGGGAACCTGGGGTACGTCGCATCGTCCTCCGCCTCCGGCCTCGCCACGGGACGCACCAAGACCATCGGCGTCCTGGCCCCGTTCGTCAGCCGCTGGTTCTTTTCCAAGGCCATCGAGGGCGCGGACCGCGAGCTGCACGCCCGGCATTACAACCTCTCCCTTTTCAACCTCGGCGGCCACGGCAGCAACCGCGAACGGCTCTTCAGCAAGACCATGGTCTACAAGCAGATCGATGCCCTGCTGGTCCTTTGCATGGCGCTCAGCCACGAAGAAATCGAACACCTGCAGAAGATCGACATTCCGTTGGTGGTGGTGGGTGGCCACGTTGAAGAGTGCCCTTACATCGGCATCGACGACTACGCGGCAGCCTCAACCGCTGTCCGGCACCTGATTGAGCTGGGCCACCGGGACATCGCCTTGCTGCATGGCGACGACGAGACCGACCTGAACTTCGATGTCCCCCGGGTGCGCATCCTGGCGTTCAAGGACGTCATGGCCGCCGCAGGCCTGCCTACCCGGCCGGATTGGGACGAGTGGGGCGACTTCACGGTGCGCAGCGGGCAGGAAGCCTTCCGCCGGCTCTGGACAGGTCCGGGGCCTAAGCCCACGGCGATCTTCTGCGCCTCTGACGAAATGGCCATGGGGGTCATCTTCGAAGCCAGCCGCCTCGGAGTCAGCATTCCCCGTGACCTGTCAGTGGTGGGCATCGACAACCACGACTTCGCCGATGCCATGGGCCTCACCACCGTTGGGCAACGCCCGGACGAGCAGGCTGAACTGGCCACCAAGATGCTCCTGGACGAACTGGACGGTGAAATCGGGTCCGTCCGGTCCACCGTCGCGCCGCATGAACTGATTGTCCGGCGCACCACTGCGCCGCCCAAAGGCTGAGAGCGCGTCAGGAGGCGCGCGCGAGCTGCCGGATGGGAATCCAGCGGGAGGCCAGCCGGCGGTAGGCGGCTGCGGCGCCGGTCATGTCACCCTCAGCCAGGCACTCAATGCCCAGCCTGATGTCCATGGGTGATTCGTCCGGGTACACCTTGTCTGCCACGGCACCGTAGTCCAGTTCCACCATGGAGTTCACATGGAACAGCTCCAGCCATTCGGTCAGCTGTGCCAGGTCATCAAGCATGTCCAGGTCCGGGGCGGCAAGCGCCAGGTTGGCCACGGCGTAGCGGGCCCGCTCCAAAGCATCGGTGATGGGCGCCCAGACCCGGACCGTGAGGATGCGGCCGGCGGCTTCCACCACGTCCTTGCGGTCGGATTCCATGAACAGCGAGAACCAGCTGAACGGGATGCCCCAGGTGGAGGCCCGCGTGTGTACCCGGATGGATCCGTCCCGTGCCTTCACCAAGTCAATCCGCCCCTGGTGCCGGTCCCGCTGTTCCTCGGGAATCAGCAGCTCGGCCAGCGGGCCATGGATCCCCTCCATCAACGCGTTGGCGGCCAGCCCGGCGCGCAGGACCAGTTGGCTGGGGCAATACAGCAACACCGGCCCGGTGCCCGCGGCAGCGCCGTCGTCGTCCGTTGCGCCTTCCGGTGCCGGCGCGGTGGTAACGCGCACCAGGTCGGTGCGCCCGGTGGGGAACGGATCCCCGCCGGAACGGGTAATCCGTCCCAGCGAGGCCAACAGTTCAGCATTTTCGACGGCGGCCCGGGAGGCCGAGCGTGCACCGGCGGCCTGGAGGGCAGGGCGTTGTTCGGCAGGAAAGGCGTCCAGCGGTTCGTAGACGCGCAGCGTGGAGGAAAATGGCAGGCCGGCCTGGCCCCGGTAGAGGTTTCCCGTCATGACGGTCTCCTTGGATGGGCGCAGGGGGCTGTCATCAGTCCGCCAATTCCACCAGCACGGGGGCGTGATCCGAGGCGCCCTTGCCCTTGCGTTCCTCGCGGTCGATCGAGGCGCCGGTGACGCGGGCTGCCAAAGCGGGCGAGGCCAGGACGAAGTCGATCCGCATGCCCTCCTTCTTGGGGAACCGGAGCTGGGTGTAATCCCAGTAGGTGTAGACGCCCGGGCCCGGGGTGTAGGGCCGGACCACGTCGGTGAAGCCGGCAGACTCAAAGGCATGGAACGCCGCCCGCTCCGGCGGGCTGACATGGGTGTAGCGGTTATTGACGAACAAATGGATGTCCCAGACGTCATCGTCGAACGGGGCAATGTTCCAGTCGCCCATCAACGCGACCTGCGCCTGCGGGTTGTCCGTCACCAGCCCCTGGGCGTGTGTTTTCAGGCTTTCCAGCCACTTGAGCTTGTATGGCATGTGTTCGTCGTCCAAGGAACGCCCGTTGGGGACATACAGGCTCCACACCCGGACACCGCCGCAGGTGGCCGCCATGGCGCGGGCCTCCTGGACCGGGTCCTTGCCCGCCTTGCCGAACGAGGGCTGGTCCAGGAACGTCCGCTCCACGTCCTCGAGCCCGACGCGGGAGGCGATCGCGACTCCGTTCCACTGGTTGACGCCGAAGTGGGCAACCTCGTAGCCCATGCGCTCAAAGAGTTCCCAGGGGAAGTTCTCGTCCTTGCACTTGGTCTCCTGGATGGCAAGGACGTCGCAGTCGCTGCGCTGGAGCCAGGCTTCAACACGGTCGGCGCGGGCACGGAGCGAATTCACATTCCAGGTAGCTATCTTCACGGTTCTTAACTTACCTTGGCAGCCCTGCGCCGGGTAAAGCCTCCCGGCTGCCCGGCCGGCACCACCCGTGCCGTTGGTCCCAAGCGTGAAGCGGCGGGTATATTCGCAACCAGAATGACCTGGACCACTCATCCGGCCACCATGCGAAGGAGCAGCCAGCCGATGACCGCAGCCAAGGGAATGGATGGTGCCGCCGGCAACGGGCACCCGGAAGTACTGTTTGAACGCCGCGGCAGGCTGGGCGTGGCCACGCTCAACAGGCCCAAGGCCGTGAACGCGCTCACCGCCGGCATGGTGGATCTGCTGCTTCGGCAGCTCACTGCGTGGGCCGGAGACGACGACGTTGCCACGGTCCTGGTGCAGGGCGCCGGGGAACGTGGACTCTGCGCGGGGGGCGACATCGTGGCCATTTACCGGGACATGCTGCGCGGCGGAAACCGGACGGCCGGCTTCTGGCAGGCCGAATACCGCCTGAACTCGCTGATCGCCCGGTACCGCAAGCCGTATGTTGCCATCATGGATGGCCTGGTCCTCGGCGGCGGCGTGGGGATCTCGGCGCACGGCAGCGTCCGGGTAGTCACGGAGCGGACCAGGATGGGGATGCCGGAAACCACCATCGGGTTCGCCCCGGACGTCGGCGGGACCTTCCTGCTCTCGCGCGCACCAGGCGAAGCAGGAACGCACGCCGCCCTCACCGGCGCGCATCTCGGCGCGGGCGATGCGTTGTTCCTTGGCCTGGCAGACCACTACGTCCCGTCCCCGTCGCTGCCGGACCTGGCGGCCGCCCTTGAGGACGACAGCGCGGAAGACGTCGTCGAACGTTATGCGGAACCGGCACCGCCCTCGCGGCTCGCCGGGCAGCGCGACTGGATCGACGCCTGCTACGCCTCGGATGATGCCGCGGACATCGTCAGCCGCCTCCGGGCCTGGGCCGGGCCCGGGCAGGAGGACGCAAGGGAGGCGGCCGATACGATCGAAACGAAGTCACCCACCGCGGTCAAGGTCACCCTGGCGTCGCTACGCCGGGCCGCCAGCCTCACGCTGGATGAAGCGCTGGTCCAGGAGTATCGCGCGGGGATCCGATTCCTTGCCGGTCCCGATTTTCGCGAAGGCATCCGTGCGCAGGTAGTGGACAAGGACAGGAAGCCGCAGTGGAAACCGGCAGCATTGGCTGACGTGCTTCCCGGGCAAGTGGACAGGTTCTTCGAGCCGCTGGACGGCGGGGAGCTGGAGCTGCACCCGCAGGCGCAACTGACACCGAAGGAGGCGGACCATGCGTGAAAAGGGAACCGTGGCCTTCCTGGGCCTGGGGCATATGGGCGGTCCGATGGCACTGAACCTGGTCCGGGCCGGCTATACGGTAGCTGGTTTCGACGTGGTGCCGGCGGCCGTCGAAGCGGCGCGGGAGCATGGTGTGCCGATGGCGGACAGCGCCGCTGACGCCGTGGCCGGGGCCGGCGTCGTACTGACTATGTTCCCCAGTGGTGGCCACGTCCTGGATGCCTACCGCGGCAACGCCGGACAACCGGGGCTGTTGGCCGCGGCGCCGCCGGGAACCATGTTCCTGGACTGCTCCACCATCAACGTCGATGAGGCCCGGGAAGCCGCGCGCCTGGCCGGTGAAGCGGGCCACCACTCCATCGACGCGCCTGTGTCGGGCGGCGTGGTGGGCGCCGAAGCGGGGACGTTGACGTTCATGGCCGGAGGTGAGGCCCGGGACTTCGATTCAGTTCGGCCGCTCCTGGAAGCCATGGGCAAACGCGTGGTCCACTGCGGTGGCCACGGCGCGGGCCAGGCTGCAAAGATCTGCAACAACCTCATCCTGGGTGTGTCCATGATCGCGGTCAGTGAGGCATTTGTCCTCGGCGAAAAGCTGGGTCTGAGCCACCAGGCCTTGTTCGACGTCGCGTCCGCGGCCTCGGGACAGTGCTGGGCGCTGACCACCAACTGCCCGGTCCCGGGGCCGGTTCCCGCCAGTCCTGCGAACAGGGACTACCAGCCGGGCTTTGCGGGGGCCCTGATGGCCAAGGACCTCAACCTTGCGGTCAACGCCCTCAACAGCACAGGAGTGGCGGGACAGATGGGGGCGCTCGCGGCCCGCATCTACGATAGGTTTGCCGCGGAGGGCGGTGACCGCGACTTTTCCGCCATCATCACGGACATCCGTGCTGCCTCGGGCCCGGCAGCCGCGGACACGGCAGCGGACCTGGCAGCGGGGAAGACAACAGGAACGGACACTGCGGGCCGGAGTCGGACCACAGCAGCACACGACGACGGGAGCCCCGAATGACGGAGTACGCCAACATCCTGGTGGAGCAACAGGGCAGGGTGGGGCTGGTGACCCTCAACCGGCCAGCGGCGCTGAACGCGCTCAACAAGGCCACCATGGAAGAGCTGGTTGCCGCTGTTACCGCGATGGATTCCGATCCCGACGTGGGCGCCGTGGTGATCACAGGCTCGGCCAAGGCGTTCGCCGCCGGAGCGGACATCAAGGAGATGGCGGACCAAGGCTACATGGACATGTACACGGCGGACTGGTTCCGCGGCTGGGAAGACTTCACCCGGCTGCGGATCCCAACCATCGCGGCTGTGTCCGGCTTTGCCTTCGGCGGCGGCTGCGAGCTCGCCATGATGTGCGACCTCATCATCGCGGGGGACAACGCGAAGTTCGGCCAGCCGGAAATCAACCTTGCCGTGCTCCCCGGGATGGGCGGTTCCCAGCGGCTCACCCGGGCCATCGGCAAGGCGAAGGCCATGGACCTGATCCTCACCGGCAGGTTCATCGGCGCCGAGGAAGCGAACCGGTGCGGACTTGTCTCCCGGGTGGTCCCGGCGGAGGATGTGGTGTCCGAGGCACTCAAAGCAGCCGGGCTGATCGCCGCCAAGTCGAAGCCGGCTGCCATGGCGGCAAAGGAAGCCGTGAATGCAGCCTTCGAAACCGGGCTGGCCCAAGGGGTCTTGTTCGAGCGGAGGCTTTTCCACTCGCTGTTCGCCACCGAGGACCAGAAGGAAGGGATGGCGGCGTTCACCGAAAAGCGTGAACCGCAGTTCAAGCACCGGTGACCCGGGGACGCCCTGTCCAGGACCTGGGGGAGCCTGACGAATTCCGTGGCCCGTATTGTGGACATGACGGACAACAGACGGCCATGCCAGGGCAGCGAACAGGGATAGACGTATGTGGACAACCATGACCGATGCAGCCAGCCCCACCGACGGACTCACGGGCATCGTGGGCTTCGCGGCGAGGGCTATCGACAGCCTGGGCGAGTGGGGCGTGGGAGCCTTCACACTGGCGGAGACGGTGGTGCCGCCAATCCCCAGCGAGGTGATCCTTCCCCTGGCCGGCTACCTTGCAAAGCAAGGTTCCCTCAACCTCCTCCTGGTCGTCGTCACCAGCACCCTGGGCGCATACCTGGGTGCCCTGCTGCTCTATTGGCTCGGCGCGAAACTGGGCCTGGAACGTTCAATCCGGTGGCTGTCCAAACTGCCCCTGGTGGACCGGGAGGACTTTGAACAGGCCACAGCCTGGTTCCGCCGCCACGGCAGGTCATCCATCTTCTTTGGCCGCCTGCTCCCCGGGATCCGCAGCCTGATCTCGCTGCCGGCCGGCGCCGCCGCAATGCCCGTAGGAACATTCAGCCTCTTCACCCTTGCCGGCAGCGGTCTGTGGAACGGCGCCCTCATTGGCCTCGGCTACCTGCTGGGCACCCAGTACCAGCTCATCGAGAAGTACTCACATTTCCTGAACTATGCCGTCTACGCGGCGCTCGCCGTTGCCGTTGTACTGCTCATTGTCCGGCGGGCCAAGAGGGCCAAACGCGTCGACGCCAACCGCTGACAGGTGCCCCTAGAGGTGCTTCCCGGCAAAGATGCGAAGGGCGCTCCGCACGAAGGCAGCCCCGTCCACGCCCCCGTAGTTGGCGGCGAAGCGCGGATCCGCGACGTACATGTCAGCCAGTCCGGTGACATATCCCTTGATGTCCCCGCCGGTGTCCGCAGCGGGCGTTCCAGGAATGGACTGGAGCCAGGCCACGTGCCTGCGTGCCAGGTCCTGTGCCTCGGGACCATCCGCCGGAACTCCTGAAGCGCCGGCAGCGATCCAGTCCCTGCCCAGGTCTTCCACCCTTGACTTCCAGGCCCGTTTTTCTGCCGCGTCCATCCCGCGCCACCATGCGTCGGACGTGGCGTAGGCTTCCTTGCCCCAGCGTTCCTCGACCTCGTCCCGGTACTGGGTGTGGTCGAAGCCGTCAAACATGTTCTCGGCCATCAGTTGGCCTCCTGTCTTTACTGTTTCGATGGTTTGCCGCACGGATTGTGCCTGCCGGGCCAGCCGTTGCTGCTCCTTTCCCAGCCACTCGAGGTGGCGGGTGAGTGCGGCGACGGGATCGGCGTGGCGCTGGAAGACCTCGGCGATGGCCGGCAGGCCCAGGCCCAGCTCCCGCAGCAGAAGGATCCGCTGCAGCTGAAGGAGGGCGGCGCCGTCGTAATAGCGGTAGCCGTTGCCGCCCAACCGGCTGGGCTTCAAGAGCCCGATGTCGTCGTAGTGCCTGAGCGTGCGGCTGGTGGTGCCGGCCATCCTGGCCACATCCTGGATGGGCCAGTCCCGTCCGCCGGTACCTCGGATTTCTTCCATGTCCCTGAGCCTAGGGGTTGACGCAGCGTCAAGGTCAAGGGCGGCTGTCCGCTTACTTGGCTGGACCGTTTCGCGGTCTCCGGGGCCGGGCCTGTGCCACCAGCCGCGTGAAGGCAAAGACAAAGATGGATTCGAACATCAGCATGAGGCCCACCAGCAGCCACTGCTGCCGGGCGATGAACACGATGCATCCGGTAAGGGCCAGGATTGTGCCCAGGGCCAGGGCGTAAACGGCGAAGCCGACGGCGACGCGCGCGCTGCGTACACCGGTACGGAATCCGAATCCGTGGGGTTCCCCGCCGGGCTGCCCCGGCACGCGGTCAGGGGCGGCGGGCCCGAGCGCGTCGAACTCCGCCCACGGATCCTTGTCCTGGTCCTGTCCGGTCATGGGTCAATTATCCCAAACCGGCAGTGCGGCAGAAAAACAGTGTCGCAGATAAACAGTGCCGCAAAAAACAAGCGGCCCCTCCAGCTTTCGCTGAAGGGGCCGCCGGATGGGGTCCCGGCAGTTGCCGGAGCCGCCGAAGACTTAGAGCGGGCGGATGTTCTCTGCCTGCGGACCCTTGGGGCCCTGGGTCACATCGAATTCGACCTTCTGGTTTTCGTCCAGTGAGCGGTAGCCGCTGCTGGCGATTGCCGAGTAGTGGGCGAATACGTCAGCGGACCCGTCATCGGGGGCAATGAAGCCAAAACCCTTTTCGGCGTTGAACCATTTAACTGTGCCTGTTGCCATGGCTGCATTCCTTCATGTGACTCTGATTCTCTCCCCGGAATCGTCCCGGGGTGCGCGGGAGTTAGTCCCCCACAGTCCCCAACGTACGGGGCGCAGGCCTCGGGTGCAAGGGTAACGGCCATAATGTGCTGTTAACGCATCCCCTCACGGCGGATGGCGGTAGCAATAGCGGCCGCCCGGGTGTCCACCCCGAGCTTGGCGTAGATGTGTGCCAGATGCGTCTTAACAGTGGCTTCGGAAATGAACAGCCGCCGGCCGAGCTGCCCTTCGTCACGGTGGCGCTGGTCGACCGCTTCGGCACGGTCCAGGCACTGCTCCGGGGAGACAACGCTGCGGCCCACACCATTGAGGCCGCAAAGCAGAAGGCCTATACGGCGGCAGCCTTCGGCGCACCCACCAGCGAGCTGGCCAAGCGCGTCAACGGCAATGGCGCCCCTCCATCGCCGACTTGCCGGGCACCCTGTTCCTTGCGGGCGGTGTCCCGCTGAAGGTCAATGGCGTTTCCGTTGCCGGCATTGGTGTCGGCGGGGCGCCGGATGGCGCCTTGGACGAAGCCTGTGCAGCTGCCGGCGCCGAGGCCATCGCGGGGGCCGCTAAGTAAAGCGAAGCGGCTGCCGGCCGGCGTCTTGCGCTCCCGGGGCACTTTGGCACGGACACGCCGTCCGTTATGACTCCGGGCAGGCGCTGGCGGGGTCAAAGTGCCCTGCGACGGCGGCGGCCCCTGATCCCGCGACGTCAGACGGCTTCGAGGATGCTGACGTAGTTGGCGATGCCGACCCCGCCCATGTTCTGCACGGCTGCCCTGCGCGGGGCCGCCAACTGCATGTCGCCGGCGGTGCCGGTGAGCTGCATGGCGGCCAGGACGTGCTGCGAGACGCCTGTGGCGCCCACCGGGTGGCCTTTGGCCTTGAGGCCGCCGGAGACGTTGACTGGCAGTTTGCCGTCTTTGTAGACCCAGCCCTCCTCGATGGCGCGGGCACCTTGGCCGGGGGCAGTCAGGCCCATGGCCTCGTACATGAGCAGCTCGGCGATGGTGAAGCAGTCATGGACTTCGGCGAGGTCCAGGTCTTCGAGCCCGACGCCGGCCATCGCCAGGGCGCGCTGCCAGGACATGCGGGTGGCCTCGAAGGCCGTGGGATCGCGGCGTGCAGCAGGGAAGAAATCGTTGGCCTGGCCAAAGCCGGCGAGCCGCACCGGGGCGGTCGCGCCGCCGGTGGGCGAGGTGGAGAGGACGACGGCGGCTGCACCGTCCGAGACAGGGGAGCAGTCGGTGCGGCGCAGGGGGTCGGCCACCATCGGGTTCTTGTCCGAGACGGTCCGACAGAACTCCTCGCCAAGGTCCTTGCGAAGCTGGGCGTACGGGTTGTCAACGCCGTTGCGGTGGTTCTTCGCAGCGATGCTGCCCAGGACGTCGCCCAGGGCGCCGGCGGCAGCGTAGCGCTTGGCGTAGTGCTTTGCCACCTCGGCGAAGAGCCCGGTGAAACCGGTGGTGGACTGTTTGCCGGCCATGTCATAGTCGGCCCCGAGCAGCGCGGCACCCACCACGTCTGCCCCGGCTTGGGTCATCTTTTCCGCACCGATCACCAGTACCGTCTTTGCGGTGCCGGCCAGCAACGATTTGGTGCCCTGCTGGAAGGCGGCCGAACCGGAAGCGCACGCATTCTCCACACGGGTGGCAGGGACGTTGGCCAGGTCCGGGGAAACCTGCAGGGCCAGCGACGACGGGAAGGCAAGCGGCATCATGCCAGCGTTGAACTGGCCCACGTAGACCTCATCGATCTGGCCGGGCTCGACGCCCGCGTTTGAGATTGCCTCGGAAGCCACCTGGACAATCAGGGACTCTAGGGTGTCGTCCGTGAGCTTCCCGAACCTGCTGTGCCCCCAGCCGGTGATCAGGACGTCCTTGCCGAACTGGTCTTTGAGGCTCATGCTGTAGCTCCTTCAAAGGTGGGTGTTGAGCCGAGGGAGGTGGCGACGTCGAATGCGGCTTCGGTCTTCCCGCGGATCTCCTCCACGGTGACTCCCGGCGCCAGTCGGGTCAGCGTCAGCCGCCGCCCGCCGTCGTCCGCCTTGTATAGATCGAAGACGGCGAGATCGCTGATGATCCGGTCCACGCAGCTCAGGCCCGTGAGGGGGAGGGTGCATTCGCGGACAATCTTAGCCGTGCCGTCCTTGGCGTTGTGCTCCGTGAGGACCACCACCCGCGGGGTGCCGGCCACCAGGTCCATGGCTCCGCCCATGCCCTTGACCATCTTGCCCGGGATGGTCCAGTTGGCCAGGTCGCCGTTGCCGGAGACCTGCATGGCGCCCAGGATGGCCACCTTGACGTGGCCGCCGCGGATCATGCCGAACGAGGTGGCGGAGTCGAAGATACTGCCGCCGGGCAGGACCGTGACGGTCTGCTTGCCGGCGTTGATCAGGTCCGCGTCCTCCTCGCCCTCATACGGGAAGGGTCCCATGCCCAGCAGCCCGTTCTCGCTCTGCAGCACCACCCGCACGCCCTCGCGCAGGTTGTTGGCCACCAACGTGGGAATGCCGATCCCCAGATTCACGTAGTCGCCGTCGTGCAGTTCCTCGGCCGCGATCGCAGCCATTTCATCCCTGGTCCATGCCATGGCGAAACTCCTTTTTCTCAGTACTCGGGTGTCTGGGTCAGTTGGGTATTACCGGCGGCACGAATTCGAACGCCATTCCCAGCAGCCACGCCAACAGCAGCACCACCGGAAGATGGAACAGGAACTGCTGGAACGTGAAGCCCACCAGGTCGCGGGCCCGCAGGCCCAGCACTGCCAGCAGCGGCAGCATGAAGAACGGGTTGACCAGGTTGGGCAGTGCCTCGGCCATGTTGTAGATCTGCACGGTCCAGCCGAGGTTCATATTCACGTCCGTCGCGGATTGCATGACATACGGTGCCTCGACCAGCCACTTGCCTCCGCCGGAGGGGACGAACATGCCCAGGAAGGCTGTGTAGAGGGCGATGATGATGGCGAATGCCCCATTGCCGCCGATGCTGGTGAAGAACTGCGCCAGGTGCTCGGACACGGAGAGCCCGCCGGCGCCTGTCGCCTTGGTGAGGATGGCCGCCATCGCGGCATACAGCGGAAACTGGACCAGGATTCCGGCTGTTGCGGGCACGGCCTTGGCCACTGACTGCAGGAACTTTCGCGGCGTACCGTGCAGCACCAGCCCCAGCATGAGGAAGACCAGCAGGTATCCGTTCAGCGAGCTGACCACGCTCAGGATGGGCAGGGTCAGGAGCTGGGAGACCAGCCAGCCCAGGGTGAGCACACCCGCCAGGACCGGCAGGACGCGGCTGTATTCAAGCCACTCGCCGGGCCGGGACTTTTCGTCCGGCGGCTCGGGTTGGTCGTCAAGGTCGACGCCAAGATCCGCCGCAGTTTTGACGGCGTTCCCCGTCGGCGCAGAAAAGTGGGCGATGACGGTGGTCAGCAGCATCAGGATGAGGAGCGTCAGCAGGGACTGCCAGGTGAAAATGGTGGTGCCGAAATCCAGGACGCCGGTGATTTTCAGCAGCGCCGGCGGAATGGAAGCCTTGGTTGCCTGCAGCTGGGCCGCGGACGAGGACATGCCCAGCGCCCAGACTGCGCCCAGTCCCATGAACGCCGCCGCGCCGAGGGCCCGGTAATCGACGCGCAGGTCGCCGCGCCGGGCCACCGCACGGGCCAGGAGTCCGCCAAAGATCAGGCTCAAGCCCCAGTTGACGAATGACACCGACATGGACATGACGGCGACGAAGCTGACAGCCGACCGCGCGGAGCCGGGCACCTGGGCCAGGCGTTCAATCAGCCGGGCCACCGGTGGTGAAGTTGCCACGACGTAGCCGGTCAGGACAACCATTGACATCTGCAGGGTGAAAGCGGTGAGGTCCCAGAATCCGTTTCCGAAGGAATCGACCACGGCCTTGGGCGAAGCGCCCGCCGCCAATGCTGCGACGGCGACGAGCAGGACGCCTGCCAAGGCGAAAATGTAGGCGTCCGGGAACCATTTCTGCGTCCAGCCGGCCAGCTTCTCCGCCATCCGGGCCAAGCCCTTCTGGGGGATGTCCAGATCATTGGGATGGGTGGTAGTCATATCTGAGGCCCCGGCTCAGACGGCCAGCGCTTCGGCGCCGGCAGCCACAGTGCGCTGCCGGACGGTCCGCTGCTCGATGTCCTCCACCCTGGCCGTGGCCTGAACCAGCCGCTGGACAAAGACGCCGGGAGTGACGATGTGGTTCGGGTCCAGTTCGCCGGGGGCGACGATGGCCTCGGCCTCGGCGATGGTGAGGACCGCGGCGGTGGCCACCACCGGGTTGAAGTTCCGGGCTGTGAAGCGGTAGGTGAGGTTGCCGTCCGTGTCCGCGGTGTGGGCGTGGACCAGTGCGACGTCGGCCTTGATGGCGCGCTCCTGGACGTACGTTTCGCCGTCGAACACCTCGTGCGGCTTGCCCTCGGCCACCAGGGTGCCCACGCCGGTCTTGGTATAGAACGCGGGGATGCCGGCCCCGGCGGCGCGGAGGCGTTCCGCCAGTGTTCCCTGCGGAGTGAACTCAACCTCGAGTTTCCCGGCGAGGTACTGCTCCGCGAAGAGCTTGTTTTCGCCGACGTAGGAGGCAATGACCTTGCGGACCTGGCCGGCCTCGATCAGGACGCCCAAGCCCTTGCCGTCCACGCCCATGTTGTTCGAGACGACGGTCAGGTCCCGCACGCCGGAGTCGCGCACGGCTTCAATCAGATCAGCGGGAATGCCGCTGAGGCCGAAGCCGCCGACGGCGAGGGTCATCCCGTCCTGCAGCGCGCCCTCCAGGGCTGCGGTGGCAGAGGGCTGGAGTTTGTTCATGACGTCTCCTCGTTGAGCGCGGTAAGGCGTCCACTTAGTGGACGCTGGATCTGATTCTGGAGACTACGGGCGTCCCGAGGAGCATGTCAAGGAAACAATGTTCAGTAATTACAGTGTGGACGGTAGGCTTTTGCGTATCCATATTGTGAACATTCGGGAGGGCTTGTGACCGCGATGCCAGTGCAGGGCGCCCAGGTGGTGACGCGGGTTGCCGGACTGCTGCGGCTGGTGGGCCGGAGCGCTGAGGGCATGCCACTGGCCGGGCTGGTCCGCGAATCGGGCCTCACCCGCCCCACGGTCCACCGGCTCCTGTCTTCCCTTGCTTCCGAAGGTTTACTGGACCACGATCCTGCCACTGGCAACTGGGTACTTGGCCCGGAAGTCCTGCTCATGGGGTCGGTGGCCGCCGCACGGTTTCCCATGGAGGACATCGCCCGCCCCAGCCTTCGGCGACTTGCCGAGGCCACGGGGGAGAGTGCGTTCTTTTCGATCCGCCGCGGCGCCGAGACGGTCTGCCTGCTGCGCGAGGAGGGAAGCTTTCCCGTACGCTCCTTCGTCCTGCATGAGGGCGTGCGGTTCCCGCTGGGGGTTGCGTCAGCCGGGACTGCCATTATGGCCTTCCTGCCGGAGCACGAGCAGGAGCAGTTGTTGGGCCGCTGGGCCGAACATGCGGGGGCATTTGCCGCGAACCATACAGCCGCCCTGGTCCGGGAAAACCTCGCCCGCACACGGCTGGCCGGCTACTCGGTGAACCCCGGGCTGGTCCTGGAAGGAAGCTGGGGGATGGGTGCTGCTGTGTTCGACCGTTCCGGGAAGCCTGCCTGGGCCTTGTCATTGACCGGCATCGAGCCCCGCTTCAAGCCGGAACGGCAGGAGGAACTGGGCGGCCTGCTGATGGCGGAGGCGCACCGGATTACGCAGCAGCTGGGCGGGGGTGCGGAGGGCAGGCGGCGTACCCGCTGAGCCGGGCCGGGCAGGCACTCCTAGAGTCCGGCGCGGGGCTCCTCCGGGCCTTGGCCCTTCCACCAGGTGTCGAAGATGGTCACCGGAACGGTGCGCTTGTGGCGGGTGCGGAGGAACTTCTGTTCGATCGATTCGGCCACCGCTTCCGGAACATCGCGTCCTTCGAGGTAGTCGTCGATCTGGTCGTAGCTGATGCCAAGTTCGTCTTCGTCAGTGCGGCCAGGCCGGTCATCGAGCAGGTCGGCGGTGGGCACCTTCTCCCAGATGCGGGCCGGTGCCCCGAGCTCGGCCAGCACGGCACGGTTCTGCCGCTTGTTGAGGCCGAACAGGGGCAGGATGTCCGCCCCGCCGTCGCCGTACTTGGTGAAGAAGCCGGTCACGGACTCGGCGCCGTGGTCCGTGCCAATCACCAGGTAGTTGAATTCCCCTGCCAAGGCGTACTGGGCGATCATGCGGGTACGGGCCTTGGTGTTGCCCTTGTGGAAGTCGGAGATCTCCGAGCCCACCGTCTTTTCGAACTCGTCCTCGAAACCGTCCACCGCTGCGGAGATGTTGAAGGTCCACTCGGTTTTGGCCTTGATGAAGTCCAGGGCCGCCTGCGCGTCCTCCTCATCATGCTGCACGCCGTAGGGCAGGCGGACAGCCACGAAGTTCGCTTCCACGCCCTCGGCCTGGAGTTCCTCCACCGCCAGCTGCGCAAGCCGTCCGGCCAGCGAGGAATCCAGCCCGCCGGAAATGCCCAGGACGAAGCCCTTGGTATGCGTTGCCTTGAGGTATTCCTTGAGGAAAGTGACGCGCTTGCGCACCTCCCCTGCGGGGTCGATCCGGGGCAGAACGCCCATTTCTTCAATGATCTTGGCCTGGAGTTCGCGCATGTGGTCCAGCCTAGCCAGCGCTGTCAACAACCCTCAACTGTTCCAGGTACGCTGCACCCGGCGTAGCGTGACTGCATGGAGCGGACGGGGTGTGCGGTGGTGGGCGGCGGCCCGGCGGGAATGATGCTCGGCCTGTTGCTCGCCAGGGCCGGGGTTGAAGTAGCAGTCTTGGAGAAACACGGTGACTTCCTGCGGGATTTCCGCGGCGACACGGTGCATGCTTCCACGATCAGGCTGATGGACGAGCTGGGATTGGGCCCCGGATTCCGTGCCCTGCCGCAGAGCCGGCTGCGGAATGTCGCGTTCCCGGTGCCCGGCGCCGGCCTGGTCACCCTGGCTGACTTCGACTCCTTGAAACCCCCGTATAACTACGTGGCCATGATGCCGCAGTGGGATTTCCTGGATTTCCTGGCGTCCGCCGCCAAGGCCGAACCGACATTCACGCTGCTGATGGAATGCGAAGCCACAGGATTGGTGTTCGGCGACGGCGGACGCGTCACCGGGGTGCGCTTCCGGGCCGCCGGCGACGCCGGGGAGCAGGTTCTTCACGCCGACGTGGTGGTGGCAGCGGACGGCCGCCATTCAGTGCTGCGACGGGCAACGGGTTTGTCCCCGAAGGAGTATCCGGTGCCGTTTGATGTGTGGTGGTTCAGGCTCACGCGCCGTGGCACCGAAGCGGGGGAGTTGGCAGGGGTGGTACCGGCGTTCGGTGACCGGGAAGCCATGATTGCCCTGAACCGCACCGACTACTACCAGATGGGATATCTCGCCCCTAAAGGTGCGGATGCCAGGATTCGGGCCGAGGGTGTGGAGCGGTTCCGCCAACGTGTCGCCGCACTTCGCCCCGACCTCGCGGATCGCGTCGGCTCGATCAGCAGTGTTGAGGACCTGCACTGGCTGGATGTCAGGCTGAACCGCCTGCGCCGCTGGTACACCGACGGGTTCCTGTGCATCGGGGACGCCGCGCATGCCATGTCCCCGGCCGGGGGCGTAGGAATCAACCTGGCCATCCAGGACGCCGTGGCCGCGGCAAGGCGGCTGGCGCCGGACCTGCGCCGCGGACAGGTGCGCACCGCCACCCTTGCTGCGGTCCAGCGTCGCCGCTGGATGCCCACCGTGGTGGTGCAAACGGTGCAGCGGATCATGCACCGGGCGGTGTTTGTTCCGCTGTTTGCCGGTAAGTTCCCGGCAGGCGCTGCAGCCGGGAACGCGGCGGGACACAGGTCCAGGCTCCGGCAGGTGCTGCTCTTTGTTGTGCGGCACAACCCGGTGGTGAGGCGGTTCCTGCCCCGGGTCATCGCTTTCGGTCCACGCCCGGAGCACGCGCCAGGCTTTGCCCGTCCGCTCACCCACTAAACTGGAGCCCATGACTTCGCCCACTCATACTGCGCCTGACGCTGCAGCTGCCCGCGCCCGACTGCTCGAACTGATCAAGGAGCTTGCCGTTGTTCGCGGCAAGGTGATCCTTTCCAGCGGGGCAGAGGCTGACTACTACATCGACCTTCGCAGGATCACGCTGCACCACGAAGCCTCCAAGCTGGTGGGCCAGGTGATGTTGGCTTTGGCGGACGACGCCGGGATCGACTTTGAGTGCGCGGGCGGCCTCACCATGGGTGCAGACCCTGTCGGTACCGCCGTGATGCACGCCGCCGTTGACGCGGGCCGGTCCGTTGACGCTTTCGTGGTCCGCAAAGCCCAGAAGTCCTATGGCATGGGCCGCCAGGTGGAGGGCCCTTCCGTTGAGGGACGCAAGGTGCTGGTCCTGGAGGATACGTCCACCACCGGAGGATCTGCGCTGACGGCAGTGGAGGGCGTGCGGAAGGCCGGGGGGAACGTGGTGGCCGTGGCCGTCATCGTTGACCGGGACACTGGGGCCAAAGAAAAGATCGAGGCCGAAACGGGCGTTCCCTACCTGTTCGCGTTTGGCAAGGACGAACTGGGCCTCGCTTAGCGCCGGGCGCAGGTCCGGGGCCTGGGCGGGTTACTTACAAAGGAGTGCCCTTTGGCACTTGGACGGCCCGTTCGGGCTGACCTATGATGTGCGTTAAACGACTAGAGTCCCCGGAGACCATGCCCTTGCTCCCCCCAACCCAACCCCTGAGCGCTACCGACCAGGTCCAGAACCTGATCATGGACAGCGCCGATTTTGAGGACTTCCTCAACGAACTGGCGCGCTTTTCCGCCCACCAGATGGCAGGCGACGGCGACGACGCCCTGTGCGGCATCACGCTGCTCCGCGACCGCAAGGCAGCCACCATTGGCTGGAGCAGCGAATCGGCCCGGGAAGTGGATGAAATCCAGTACTCCCTGTCCCAGGGGCCGTGCCTTACTGCTGCAAAGGAAGAACGTGAAGTCTACGTTCCGGACCTGTTCCAGGAGGACCGGTGGGGCCCGGACTACGCCACCGCGGTTGCGTCCCACGGCCTGCGCTCAGTGCTTTCGCTTCCTTTCAACCTGCAGGGAGAGGCCAAGGCTGCACTGAACCTGTACTCCGACGTCCCGAAAAAGTTCGATGGCCAGGCAGCGGCCAGGGCGCGGGACTTCACCAGGGAGATCTCCCAGGCGCTGCGCCTCGCCGTCAGGTTCTCACTGCACGCGGACAGTGCCTCCAACCTCCGCGCCACCCTTGAATCGCGGACCATCATCGACATCGCCATCGGCATTGTCATGGCACAAAACCGCTGCAGCCAGGCGGCCGCCGTCGAAATCCTCACGGAGGCGTCAAGCAACAGCAACACCAAGCTGCGGGACATCGCCAGGTCCCTGGTGGAGTCCGTCGGCGGGGCGGGCGCGCACACCCACTACCAGGAGCCTGGCAACGTCAGGCCGGGCCAGAGCGCCTGAGGGGCGGCTTGTGCGCGGCTCCCGCTGGAGGTTAAGCTAGCGGAGGTTGAGCCGTCGGCCATAGAACCTCTTTTTGGAGTACCTATGGACCGCGCGCTAGACGCACTTGTTGACCTGGATGTCCCTGCTGACATCGTCCGGATTGAAGTCCGGGGAACCCTTCGCCACGACACCCGTGCGGAACTCGTCCATATCATTCGACGTGTCCGGCACATGGGCCTGCGCTGCCGGATCTGCGTCGATCTTTCGCAGGCTGCCCTCATTGAATCAGCGGCACTCTCCGGGTTGCGGGGCGACCTTAATGCCATGGATGCCAACTCGCTGCCAGGCCTTCCTTCCGCCGGGGTCTCCCTCCAGCTCTTATCCTCCAGTTACGACCGGAACGCCGAAGACCCTTCCACCAGCCAACCGCTCCTCATGGATGAGGACATCACCGGACTGTTCACCGGCGGCGGCGATTTTGCCGAGGGACTCCCGCAAGTGCCGGTGATCTTCTTCGAGCTTTTGTACGGCCGTCCGCTGGCCGAGTACTCGGACGAAGAACTGCTCAATGCCAGCGATTCGGTCTTCGCGTTGCTGGATAACCCGCAGGCGTTCGACGGCGCGGACCTGCTGGGCCGCTACAACGACATTGGCCTGGAGATCATCCGCCGGCAGCAAAAGCCCCAATCGCCGTTCCCGGCCACGGAGGGCCAGGCCGCAAGCTGAGCGTTGCGTCACCGAGTGGTTATATGCCGCTTCTTGCGGCGTTTACAACAGGTGTGCTTACGGTAGGGGTGTGCCGTATGAGGGGGAGACAGGTCCGCAGAACCGGCGCGGGGCCTCCCAAGCCCGGCTGCTGGCGGAAGCGGCTGCCCTCAAACGCTTTTCGCGCCGGACGTTCCTCGCCGGCGCCGGGGCATCCGGTTTGCTCGCTGCGGACATGCTGCTGACCCGCGAAGTTCAGTCGCAGCGCCAAACCACAAAAATCCTGCCCGTTGCGGATGACTTCGCTGATGCCTACTACCCGGACGCCGGCTGGTTCCTCTTCCCCGGGTACAAAACCAGCTGGGAAGAGGCCCAGTGGATCCTCAACACCCTCCGGGGGGCTCTGAACAAGCGGGCCCGGCTCGCCGCCGTCGGCTATTCCAACCTGGGGCTGGACGTCACCGAGGTGGTCAGCGCGATCTCCGAGTACATCGCGGTGGAAAAAATCACCAAGCTGTTCTTCTACGGCCACAGCTTCGGCGGCATGCTGGCCACCCAGGTGGCCGCCCGCCTGCTTGCCCTGGAAGGTATCCAGGTGCAGTTCATCCTGCTGGACTCCAGCCCCTACAGTGCGCATGACGTCCTGGACCAGAGCTGGTTCGACGGCGTGGTGTTCCTGTATGAGCGGGGCTTCAGGTTCCCGTCCACCCTGCGCGGCGGCTACGAACTCGGGGAGCGGATCATCCACAAGGACGAACGCAGCTGGCGCCAGATCCTGGATCAGACGCTCGAACAACTCTCGCCCATCGCCCCGTCCAGCGTGCTCATCCAAACCGAGTCGGCGTACATCTACCACTTCGAGGGCAGCCAATTCACGGGGCAGCTCGGGACGGCCAAAATGGCCTACATCGGCAACCCGAAGGACCAGACCGTTGACTATGAAACGGCTTCGGAGACGTGGGCGGTGGCCTTCAAGGACAACATGGTCTCCAGCGGCCTGCAGACCACAGGAGCCGCGCCGGCCCACGCCAGCCCCGGCTGGAATCCGCAGATCTACCGGCCGCTGGTGACGGAGCTGCTGGAGGAGTACTTCCCGTTGCCCCGGGGCGGCTCCCGGGTGAGTATCTTCTAGATCTGGTTCTTCAGGTCCGCCACCGAGTTCAGCACCTGGTTGGGCCGGAACGGGTAGGCGGCAATATCGTCCTTGTGCGTGATGCCGCTGAGCACCAGGACGGTGTGCAGGCCCGCCTCCATGCCGGCGATGATGTCCGTGTCCATCCGGTCACCGATCATCGCGGTGGTCTCGGAGTGGGCGTCGATCTGGTTCATGGCGGAACGGAACATCATGGGGTTCGGCTTGCCCACAATGTAGGGCTCGCGGCCGGTGGCCTTGGTGATCAGGGCGGCAATAGCGCCGGTAGCCGGCATCGGGCCGTCCTTGGACGGGCCGGTGGCATCCGGGTTGGTGGCGATGAACCGGGCCCCGGCCAGGATCAGGCGGATGGCGGTGGTAATCGCCTCGAAACTGTAGGTGCGCGTCTCGCCAAGCACCACGAAGTCCGGATTCTGGTCGGTGAGGATGAAGCCGGCCTCGTGCAGCGCCGTCGTCAGTCCTGCCTCACCGATGGTGTAGGCGCGGTTGCCGGTTTCTGAGCCACCCACCTGGTCCTTCAGGAACTGGGCGGTTGCCAGCGCCGAGGTCCAGATGTTCTCCTCCGGGATCTCCAGGCCGGAGGAGCGCAGGCGGGCGGCGAGGTCGCGCGGTGTGAAGATCGAATTGTTGGTGAGCACCAGGAAGCGCCTGGACGTATCCACCCAGCGCTGGATCAGCTCCGCAGCACCCGGGATCGGCTGGTTCTCGTGGACCAGGACGCCGTCCATGTCCGTCAGCCAGCATTCAATCTCCTGGCCGTTGCGGTAAACCGCGGGGTTTCCTGCTACCTGGTCTTCTTCTGCCACGTCTACCTCCACCGGTGATGAATGCTCCAGTGGTCCAGTCTAGTGTTGAAGGGTGAACCAGACGCCGGGCCTGCCAGACCAACCCAACCACCACCCCGGAGAGGCTGAACCCGCCAAGGCGGAGGTCGGCGTCGGGCCCTGGGAGGGGGAACTGCCCGAAGGCGACCACTGGGACCCCGACCTCCTGGCGGACGGCGACCGCCGCAACGTGCTGGACAAGTACCGCTACTGGAAGCACGAGGCGATCGTGGCGGAGCTGGACTCCCGGCGGCACAACTTCCATGTGGCCATCGAAAACTGGCAGCATGACCTCAACATCGGCACGGTGGTGCGCACCGCCAATGCTTTTCTCGCCAAAGAAGTCCACATCATCGGCCGCCGACGGTGGAACCGGCGCGGTGCCATGGTCACCGACCGCTACCAGCATGTCCGCCACCACCCCACCGTGGAGGATTTCGTCCAGTGGGCGCAGGGGGAGGGCTTGGCGATCATCGGGATCGACATCTTCCCGGACTCCGTCCCCCTGGAAACCTACGAACTGCCCAAGGACTGCGTGCTGGTCTTCGGCCAGGAAGGGCCGGGCCTCACTCCGGAAGTCCACCAGGCCGCCGTCGCCACCCTGTCCATCGAGCAGTTTGGTTCCACAAGGTCCATCAATGCCGCCTCCGCCGCCGCCATTGCCATGCACGCCTGGGTCCGCCGGCACGTCTTCGGCCAGCACGTCTGAGTATTACCGACCCGTGACCCGAAACACCCGGCCAGCCCGGGAATGGCTAGGATGGTGCCTAGCCGTAAGCGGTCTACTTGAGGGTCATCGACCCACAGACGAAACTCAGCAGAGGAGCCAGCATGCCCATTGCAACCCCAGAGATCTACTCAGAGATGATCGACCGCGCAAAGGCGGGCGGATTCGCTTTCCCCGCCGTGAACGTCACGTCCTCGCAGACGCTCAACGCGGCGCTCCGCGGCTTCGCCGAGGCCGAATCGGACGGCATTGTGCAGGTTTCCACCGGCGGCGCAGCCTACTGGTCGGGTGCTTCCACCAAGGATATGGTTGCCGGCTCGCTGGGTTTCGCAGCCTTCGCCCGCGAAGTTGCCAAGAACTACAACGTCAACATCGCCCTGCACACGGACCACTGCCCCAAGGACAAGCTGGACGGCTTCGTCCTGCCGCTGCTCGAGGCTTCCGAAGCTGAGGTCAAGGCCGGCCGCAACCCGCTGTTCAACTCCCACATGTGGGACGGCTCCGCCGAAACCCTGCAGGAGAACCTGCGCATCGCCCGCGACCTGCTCCAGCGCACAGCTGCCGCCAAGATGATCCTCGAGGTGGAGATCGGCACCGTCGGCGGCGAGGAAGACGGCGTCGAAAACGCCATCAATGACAAGCTCTACACCACGGTCGAGGACGCCCTGGCCACCATCGACGCTTTGGGCGCCGGCGAAAACGGCCGCTACATCACTGCCCTGACCTTCGGCAACGTCCACGGCGTGTACAAGCCCGGCGGCGTCAAGCTGCGCCCGGAGATCCTCAAGGACATCCAGGCCCAGGTGGGCGCAAAGATCGGCAAGGACAACCCGTTCGACCTCGTCTTCCACGGCGGCTCCGGATCCTCGGACCAGGAAATCGCCGACGCCGTCTCCTACGGCGTGATCAAGATGAACATCGACACCGACACCCAGTACGCCTACACGCGTCCGGTGGTGGACCACATGTTCAAGAACTACGACGGCGTCCTGAAGGTCGACGGCGAAGTCGGCAACAAGAAGACTTACGACCCCCGCGTCTGGGGCGCCTCCGCCGAGGCCGGCCTGGCGGCCCGCGTGGTGGAAGCCACCAAGCAGCTCGGTTCGGCCGGAAAGACGTTCTAAATGTCGGATGAGTTCCGCAGGAACCTGATGGGGCCGGAGCCCACACTCCTGCCTGCCGAAACCGAGGTGAACGGGCAGCTGGAGAACGGCCAAGAGGCCCTGGACCTGGTGGAAAAGCACCCCACGTCTTCGCTGCTGTGGGCGATCCTTGCTGAGGAGGCGTGGACAGAGGGCCGCATCATCGACTCCTACGCCTACGCCCGGGTGGGCTATCACCGGGGGCTGGACGCGCTGCGCCGCAACGGCTGGCGCGGCGTCGGTCCCATCCCGTGGGAGCACGAGCCAAACCGCGGGTTCCTGCGGGCGCTCTACTCCCTCGGCAGGGCCTCATCCGCTATCGGGGAAGCTGACGAGCCGGAACGGATCGAAAAGTTCCTGAACGACTCCGATCCCGCAGCCAGAGCGGCCATCGAGGGCTCCTAAAGATCCCAGGCTTTAAACGCCCGACGGCGGGTGGTCACCTTTCTGTGGAAAGGTGACCACCCGCCGTCGTCTGTTTGAAGCTGTTGGCTATGCCACGTTCGCGATGCCCGTGCGTGCCATGGCGTCCGCGTAGGCCGTCCGCATATCCTCCAGGAACTCCTCCTGGCGCACCGGGGAACCGGCGAAGGCGCGTCCGCTCAGGGAACGGACCTTGTAGGTCTTCAGGCCGCGGCGCCACAGCAGCGGGACTTCGGTCTTCAGCAGCAGGTTTGCCAGGCGGTTGGCCTCGGTGCCGTGTGCCACGATCACCGAGGCGCGCGGGACGAGGGCCAGGAACTTCAGCAGCGGCTTCAAACCTGCCTGCACCTGGTCCGGGGTGAATTTGCCGTTGGCAACGCCTGGGACGTGCCACGGGTGCACGTTCCAGGGCATCACGAATTCCGGGCGCAGGCCCAGTTTCCACTGGATGCCAAGCATGCGGGTAGCGGCGTCCTGGTCACCGGCCGTGATGAAGCCGGACGGGTCCATCTCGCCAATGTTGGAGTACAGGCTGATGATGCGGCATTCCTCAACATCGTGCATCGGGTCCACGTAGGGCACCACGGTTCCGGGCTTTACTTCCTGCAGGGAATCACACAGCTCGTTGACAGCGGCAACGCTGTCTTCGTAGCGGCGGCTCATGAGCTGTTCGTGGAATGTTTCGGGGGCCAGTGCGGTCATGAAGGGCTGGTTCTCCTGCGGGGATTGATGTTGCGTCCACCGGTGAAAATGGGCGCACGCCGGCGCGGCTCATCAACGGTGGTTAGTTGGGGTGGGCCGATTCCGGGTCGGCCTCTGTAAGTTTACCAAGCCCGGGGAAACGAAACGCCGGTCCAGCGCACCTCATTCGTGGCGCATTGGACCGGCGGTCGTGTCCGGAACGGGAGGAAAACTACCAGAGTCGCTTCGTGGCGCGGCGGGCACCCTCGCCAAGCGCCTCCAGTTTGGCGTACGCGATCTGCGGGTGCACCCGGCCGCCGAGGCCGCAGTCGGTCGATGCGTTGACGTTTTCCCGGCCCACCAGCGCGGCAAAACGGACAATGCGGTCCGCCACCAGGTCCGGGTGCTCCACCACATTGGTGGCGTGCGAGACGACGCCGGGGATGATCACTTTGCCCTCAGGGAGCTTGGTGTCCTCCCATACCCGCCATTCGTGTTCGTGCCGGACATTGGCGGCCTCGAAGGAGTATGCGCCGGCATTGACCTGAAGTACGGAGCCGACGATGTCAGCGAACGGGATGTCCGTGGTGTGTGGGCCGTGCCAGGAGCCCCAGCAAACGTGGAGCCGGATCTGTTCCTGCGGGAGGTCCCGCAACGCCCAGTTGGTGGCCTCCACGCGCAGCTGGATGAACTTCAGGTAGTCCTCCAGGGACGGCTCCGGGTTGATCTGGTCCCAGCTTTCGGCCAGGGACGGATCATCGAGCTGGACCGTCAGGCCGGCGTCGATGATGGCCTTGTATTCCTCGCGCATGGCATCGGCGCAGGCGTAGACAAGTTCCTCATCGCTCTTGTAGTACTCGTTGGCTACGCGGGCGCAGGAACCGGGGGAGAGTGAGGCCACGAATCCCTCAGTGAGACCGGCCGCGGCGAGCCCGGTCTTCAGGTTCTTGATGTCCGAGGCCACCAGGTCATGGCCGGTGTAGGTCAGGGGCCCGGCGATCTTGGGCTGGGACACGCTCTTTCGGTGCGCCAGGATCCCTGAGGAAGGGTCGTTGTACGCCTCGTTGAACGCCTGCCGGTCCCGCCGGTCGGGGAATGACGTCAGGACAACGTTCCCGGGGGAGGAACGCCGGACTTCGGCTTCTGCCCAGCGGTCCACGTTGGTCGGCTCCAAGCCGCCGAGCCGGGCAAAGGAGTAGTTCCACCAGGCCCCGTAATCAACGGAGTTGGACATCGTGTGCCCGTACTCGCCGTCGTTGGGGATGTCGATTCCCAGGTCCTTCTGGCGCTGGACCACGTCCACAACGGAGTTTTCCAGGAGCTCCAGGAACGCTGGAGTGATGCCGTCGGATTCTTTGGCGGTGTTGGCCGCGATAAGTTCAGGCGTGCGGGGCAAGGACCCGGCGTGGGTGGCGCGAATGTGGTCGGTGTTCAGGGGCATGCTGGAATCTTCCTTTCCATCGGTCCTGGCAGTAGCACCTTCGGCCGGCAGCTTTCCTGCCGGACCGTGGTTGCTGCGGCGTCATTGAGCCAGGTCTCTCAGCCGCTCCGGATGGTCCACTCCCACTTAAATCCAGGAGCGTGGTCAGGGGCAAATGCGGTTCAGAATGTGGCGGACCGCCATTGCGAGGCCGCGGCGGGCCCATCGAGTGGACAAAGTGCCTGATCCGCTAAACTTGGGTGGTAAGAGCCCCGGAACTCTTGCGTCGCTGCGCCGCCTTGCGGTCTGGCGAAGGCCGGTCTGTTCGGGGCATTCTCATGAACGGCGCTGCGCAGGTCCGCTCCCCGCGGCCGGACCCGGGCAGCCCGAACGAATGGGGGAGGATCCCATGCCAGCAATTGTGATCGTAGGAGCCCAGTGGGGCGACGAAGGAAAAGGCAAGGCCACCGACCTTCTGGGCGGCCGTGTTGATTACGTCGTCAAGCCCAACGGCGGCAACAACGCCGGGCACACCGTCGTCGTAGGCGGTGAAAAGTACGAACTCAAACTGCTGCCGGCAGGCATTCTCAGCCCCAACGCGGTTCCCATCATCGGCAATGGCTGCGTGGTGAACCTCGAAGCCCTTTTCCAGGAGATCGACGGACTCCAGGCCCGCGGCGCCGATACCTCGCGGCTGCGCGTATCCGCCAACGCCCACCTGGTGGCCCCGTACCACCAGGTGCTGGACAAAGTGACCGAACGCTTCCTCGGCAGCCGCGCCATCGGAACCACCGGCCGCGGCATTGGCCCCGCCTACATGGACAAGGTGGCCCGGCTGGGCATCCGTGTCCAGGACGTCTTCGACGAGTCCATCCTTCGCCAGAAAGTGGAAGGCTCGCTCCGCCAGAAGAACGAACTCCTGGTTAAGGTCTACAACCGCCGCGGTGTTGTGGTGGACGAGGTCGTTGAGTACTTCCTGTCCTTTGCCGACCGCCTCCGCCCGCTGGTCATCGACAGCACGCTGGTCCTGAACACCGCCCTGGATGAGGGCAAGGTCGTCCTGATGGAAGGCGGCCAGGCCACGTTCCTGGACGTCGACCACGGAACCTACCCGTTCGTGACCTCCTCAAACCCGACCGCGGGCGGCGCATCAGTGGGCTCCGGCATCGGTCCCACCCGAATCTCCCGCTCCATCGGCATCATCAAGGCCTACACCACCCGCGTGGGTGCGGGCCCGTTCCCCACCGAACTCTTCGACGAGATGGGCATGTACCTGCAGAAAACCGGCGGTGAGTTCGGCGTCAACACCGGGCGCCCGCGCCGCTGCGGCTGGTACGACGCCGTCCTGGCCCGCCACGCGTCCCGCGTGAACGGCTTCACGGACTACTTCGTGACCAAGCTGGACGTGCTCACCGGCATCGAACAGATCCCTGTGTGCGTGGCCTATGACGTTGACGGCGTCCGCCACGACGAGATGCCCATGACGCAGACCGAATTCCACCACGCCAAGCCCATCTTCGAGTACTTCGACGGCTGGACCGAGGACATCACCGCTGCCCGCACCCTCGCGGACCTCCCGGAAAACGCCCGGAACTACGTGCTGGCGCTGGAGAAGCTGTCCGGAACCCGGTTCTCCGCTATTGGCGTTGGCCCGGACCGCGACCAGACCATCGTGGTGAACGACCTCATCAACGACTGACACGTTCGTCCGGAACACGGCAGACGACGGCGGCGGCCCACCTTTTGCAGGTGGGCCGCCGTTGGCGTTTGCCGGGGTGGGCTGTAATTTACACAGGCTTAACGCGGCGGGGCTTGTACGCCTGCAGGCGCCGCAACCAGACTCGTTAACACCATTTGAACTGATCAGCGGACGGTTCCAACATGCTTTTGGCGGTGCAGGGATGCACCCCGCAGAGAGCCGTCGCCGGTTGAAGAGACCAGACCGGAAGGACATGCCGTGGCGGGAAACTTTGAAGTTTTTCTTGATCCGGAGCTGCTCTACAGGTTCCGGCTGCTGGGGCCCGACGGGTCGGTCATGGCCGTCTCGCAAGGGTTCGAGGACAAGGCTGCGGTAGCTGCCGGTATTGCGGCCGTGCGTGAATGTGCCGGGACGGGCCTGGTGACCGATCTCAGCCCCGCCGGGGGAGTGTCCCGTCCCGCTGCTGTACCCGCAGCGGCCGCCAACGCTGTTCCAGGCGATCTGCCCGCCGTCGTCGTGCCCGCTTGCGATGACCAGCGGCTGCCGGTGAGGCTGCACGCCTACGCACTGGCGAAGGCGCCGCGGAGGCAGGCCACGGCGCCGCGTTGGAGCAGGACGGCAGCCCGCTGAGGACCGGCAGAAACAAATTCAAAAAAACTTTTGGGCGGGCGTAACCCTTTCGGGGTCGGCAGCGATTACCCCTATGAAGTGCCGGTCTGGAACCTGTCCCCCATCACGTT
This sequence comes from Pseudarthrobacter sp. YAF2, assembly GCF_052113345.1. Taxonomy (NCBI): domain Bacteria; kingdom Bacillati; phylum Actinomycetota; class Actinomycetes; order Micrococcales; family Micrococcaceae; genus Pseudarthrobacter; species Pseudarthrobacter sp. YAF2. Next base: position 115,118 of record NZ_JBFRDA010000015.1, read on the forward strand.
CCAGGCCGGCCCTTTTGATCTCTTGGCAAGGCCGCCGCGGCGCGGGCGGCCTCCCTTCGGTTACCGGCCAGCGAGGTTACCGAAGGGTAAAGTAAGAGCAGCGTTCCGGATTCATGTGAGACGCTTCCCTTGCCGACGCCCTTTTTGATTGAGAGCACCACGTCAGTGACCGATGCACAGACAGATGCGGACCCGGACCATGCCGTGCCCGGGCCTGCTGCCCTCAGCCTCATCTACAAGACGTACGCATCACAAGTCCTGGGCTATCTTGCAGCCCGTGGCGTCGAGGATCCGGAGGCGGCCATGCAGGAAGTGTTCCTATCCGTCCTGCCCCGCCTGGACACCGTGCGGGGAGGAAAGGCCGGGCTGCGGACGTTCATCTTCAGTGTTGCCCACGCCCGCATGGTGGACGATCACCGGCGCCAAAGCCGTCACCCGGTAAAGCTGCCGTTCGAGCCCGAACTCGACCAGCGCGAAGAAACCTCCGCCGAAAAAGAAGCTCTGCAAAACATCTCGCCCGGCGAGGTCCTCGGGCTCCTGTCCGGACTGCCCCAAGACCAGCGCGAAGTACTCTCGCTTCGTTTGGTGGGAGGCCTGACCGTGGAACAGGCGGCGGAGGCCATGAATAGGAGCGTCGGCTCCGTGAAGCAGCTCCAGCGCCGTGCACTGCTCAAACTCCGGGAACTCGCGGCAGTGAAGGAGTACCTCGCGCCATGACGCAACCATCAGGGAACCTTGTCTCCCTTGTCGATGACATGCTCCAGGACGCTGGGTGCGGTGACGACCTGGACCTCCGCGACGCGCTGCTCTCACTTGGTGCGCTGGCATCGCTCCCCGCCCCCGCACCCAGCGCGGAACTCGCCGCTCTGCTGGCCCCAGCCGGCACAGCCGGAGACGGAGGCGATGTGGGACGTCCTCCGGCTGTGGAACGTCCTCCGGCCGTGGAACATCCTCCAGCCCCGGAGCAGCCGGACGACGACCTCACGCGCCGTCGGCGGCGGCGCCACCGCCCCACCGCGCTGGGCCTGGTTCTGGTGGCCGGGATGGGATTGGGCGTTGGCGGTGTGGCTGCCAGCACCTCCGCACCCGGGAGCGGAACGATGCAGCAATTGCTGGCGGACTGGACTCCGCCATGGAGTGCGCCGTCTGCCAGTGCATCGGCCGCTTGGGGCGGTGACACGTCGCCGTGGCTTGCCGCCGGCGGGGATGTCCCGGATCCAGTTTCGTCAGCTGCACCCGCCGCGGCCACGCATGCCCGAAGCCGGTCGTCCCGGCTTCTGGAAGACCCCGCCGGAGTAACCGGCCACAGCAGTTTGCGAAGCTGCGGCGGACCCGCCAAGCACGACGCCGGCAGCGGCCAGGGAGCCTGTGTGCCGGGACCGGCAGGGGCGGCGTTGCCCGCCGCCCCGGGAGGCGGGACGGACGGGAAGGGCAGGAGCCAGAACGACGGCGGTGCCGCACCTGCGGCGGACACCGCACCAACGGGCACGCCTGCGGCAGGCAAGCCGGACGCGACCGCGGCGGATACCCTCCCAGGGGGCCAGGGCAGACCCGGCGCAGCTGCGCCCAGGACGGCTGATGCGCCTGCCCCAGTGGTCGAGGCGCGGGGCCAGGGCAGCGGCCGGAAGCCGGAATCCCCGGCGAAATAGGCCGGGGACCCGACACCGGCCGGAGCCGACGGACCGGAAAGCGCAGCGTAGGCTGATCGCATGGGCCACACCAATGATCCCGCAGTCATCGAACGCCTCATGCGTACCCAGGGGCGCTGGGCCATCGTGGGCCTGACCACCAACGAGTGGCGCGCCGCCTACGATACGTCGCTCTTTATCCGAGACAAGCTCGGCATGGAAATCATCCCCGTCAACCTGCCCGGCGAACCCGTGCACGGCGAAACCGGGTACCGCACCCTCGCCGACATCCCTGCGGAAAAGCGGCCCATCGACGTCGTGGACTGCTTTGTGAACTCGCAGCGGGTGGGTGACGTGGTGGACCAGGCCATTGCCACGGGCGCCAAAGCCGTCTGGCTGCAGCTGGGGGTCATCGACGAAGCCGCGGCGGAACGCGCCAAGGCAGCAGGCCTGGACGTGGTGATGAACGCCTGCCCGGCGCAACTGGCCTGGAAGTACAACCTCTAGACGATATGAAGTGAAACGGTTACTCCTGTCCGGGTCCGGCCCATTATCGCCGGGCGGTCCTGCAGCGCCGGCTGGATGTGATGCTGCTGGCCCTAGGCGGGAACTGGCGCTGCATGCCCTGTTCCCGGCGCTGATGTCCCTT
>NZ_JBFRDA010000016.1:0-114532 GCF_052113345.1 Pseudarthrobacter sp. YAF2
ACCACCGTCCGCACCCTCGAAGCCATCGGCCACCGCGAAGCCTTCGGCCTGAACTGGGACCCCTCGCACATGATGTGGCAGGGCATCGACCCCGTCTCCTTCATCTGGGACTTCAAGGACCGGATCTACCACGTTGACTGCAAAGATACCAAGATCCGCCAGACCGGACGGAACACCGTGATGGGCTCCCACCTGCCCTGGGGCGACCCCCGCCGCGGCTGGGACTTCGTCTCCGCAGGCCGCGGGGACGTCCCCTGGGAAACCTCCTTCCGCGCCCTGGCCGCCATCGGCTACAACGGCCCCATCAGCATCGAATGGGAAGACGCCGGCATGGACCGCCTCCACGGCGCCCCCGAAGCCCTCACCAACCTCAAAAAGTACGACTTCCCCGCCTCCCAAACGAGCTTCGACGCCGCCTTCAACAGCAAAGACTGAACGTCTGTATCTTTCCGGCACCAGCCTTGTGGCCAAGGTGGCATCGCCTAGGTCCCTATAACGGTCTGCGATAGAACTCCGGGGAGGTGCAGGCACCGCACCGTAAAGGATTCGCTTTGATGTTGCCAGCCGGTAGAACGACGCGGACGCGGCACCCTAAGGCCAGCATCGAAGATGTGGCCGCGGCGGCGGGCGTATCCACGGCCACTGTCTCCCGCGCAATCAGAGGTCTTCCGAGGGTCGCCCAACCCACCCGGACGAGAATTCTTGAAATCGCCCAAGCCCTGGGCTACACCGCGTCGGCCTCCGCCGCAGGGCTCGCCACGGGCAAGACACGAAGCATAGGCGTTGTGACTTCCTCCCTTCGCTACCCTGCGTACAGCGCTGCTGTTGAAGGAGCCGCGCAGGCACTCCGAGACCGGGATTACTCCCTGGTGCTGCTCCATCTCCCACATCCCTCCGCCAGTCCGCAGCTTCCCACGGACGTGAACATGCGACGTGTGGACGCGCTTTTGGTTCTGGGAGCCGGCACCCTAGGGAAAGAACAGATCGGGCAACTGCAGCGGAGCGGGATACCTCACTTCGTGATCGGTCTGCCCGGCACGCAGGATGACGTTGACGTAGCGGCTGCAACCACAGCAATTCGCCACCTGGTTCAGCTGGGGCACACGGACCTGGCCTTCTTCCATGGCCGACTTGCGGCCGCCTCCCGGATCAGTCTGCTGGCAGCCGGACCGGGCCCGTGGACGAGCGCTCTGCATGAAGCCGGCATCAAGCTAAGGGAAGTCAGGGTAGAAGGTGGGGCCGGGGCAATCCCGAGCAGCCGGAAGGCGTTTAGTTGTTTATGGGCACAGCCCGGGTCACTACCGACCGCCGTCGTCTGCGCTTCCGACGAGATGGCCCTGGGCGTGCTGTTGGAAGCCGAGCGGAAGGGCCTGAAGATTCCTGCAGATCTGTCCATCGTGGGAATGGACGGCCAGGATCTTTGTGAATCACTGGAATTGACGGCGGTCATTCACTACTCAGCCCGGAGGGCGGCACAGGGAGCACAAAGTCTCCTCGCCGCCCTGGAAGGTGACCGCGATGTCACGACCCCGGCCGTGTGGTCTCCAGAACTCGTGGTTCGGCAGTCAACAGCAGCACCAAGAAACGGGCCGACCTCCACAGTGGCTGCCACAATAGAATGCCGTACGAGCACGTAAAAGCCCATGCCTACCGCCTAAAACCAACAACCGCTTCGACTCCGGGTTCCCTTTGGTGCAGCCGCAGCGGGCGGAGCTCTGCTGGCCATCGGCTCATCCTTCAAGGCGAATACGTCCGGCACTGCCACATCCTGGAGCATGAGGACAGCGACATGATGCAGCGCTATGTCATTGAGTAGCGCCAGCTCCTCGACTGCGCCGCTATGGCCGGCAGCTGCCCGCAGCCAGCGAGCTGATGGGAGCCGCCACGGCGTCCGTGAGCCTGATCAGGTCCGCGGGTGCCAGTTCGATGTCCAGGCCGCGCCTGCCGCCGGACACCAGCAGGGTCTCCAGTGCCAGGGTGCTGGAATCCAGGACAACGGGGGAGGGCAGGCGCTGGCCGAGGGGGGAGATGCCGCCCAGGACGTAGCCGGTACGCCGTTGGGCGGCAGCGGGATCGGCCATGGCGGCCTTCTTCGCACCGAGCGCTGCGGCCATGGCCTTCAGGTCCAGGGTTCCGCTGACCGGCACAATGCCCACGGCAAGCCTCCCCTCGACGTCCACCATCAGGGTCTTGAAGACCTTGGACGGGTCGATACCCAAGGCAACGGCTGCTTCGGTGCCGTAGCTCCCGGCAGCGGGATTGTGGGTGTAGGGGTGCAACACAAAGGGAACCCCGGCCGCGGTCAGTGCCGCTGTGGCCGGAGTTCCCTGGAAAGCGTTCTTGCGCGCCATTGGTTGGGCGGTCAGCCGTGGACGCGTGAAGCCGCGGCCACCTTGCGCTTGATCCTGCCCAGCATGGCGGTCATGCCGCGCATGCGGAGTGGCGTGATGGCTCGGGTGAGACCCAGCAGTTCGGGCATGTCATCGGGGACTGACAGGATTTCCCCGGCGGACAAACCGTCCAGGCCCTCGTGCAGCACACCGGCGAAACCCCGCGTGGTGGGAGCCTCGGCCGGGGCCTTGAAGTAGAGGTGCACGACGCCGGCCGGGCCGTCGTCGTTCTTCTCCGTCTCAATGGTGAGGAACAGCGGCGACTGGCACTCCACTACCTGCTCAAGGAGTTCAGGGTGGTCCTTGAGGCGGTCGGGAAGATCGGGCAGCCCCTCCGAGAACTCCAGCAGCAGCTGGAGCCTCTCGGGTTCGGTCAGGGCCTGGAAATCGTCCACGATCGCCGCCAGGGCGGTTGGCAAAGCTTGAGTAGTCATCGTTCCAAGTCTACGCGGGGGAGCCGGCGTCAGGCTCCGACGGCGACAGGAACGGAACCGCGCCCGGCGCCCTTGACGATCGGTACGCGGACGGCGTTGCCCCACTCGGTCCAGGATCCGTCGTAGTTGCGGACGGTTTCGAAGCCCAGGAGGTACTTCAGGGCGAACCAGGTGTGGCTGGACCGCTCGCCGATCCGGCAGTACGCCACGACGTCGTCACCCTTGGCCAGGCCGGCCTCGCCAAGGTAGATGGCTTCGAGTTCTTCGCGGCTGCGGAACGTCCCGTCCTCGGCGGCCGCACGGGCCCACGGGATGGAAGCGGCGGTGGGGATGTGCCCGCCGCGCAGGGCACCCTCTTCCGGGTAGGCCGGCATGTGGGTCCGCTGGCCGGTGTATTCCTCGGGGGAGCGGACATCGATCAGGGGCTTGCCCAGGTGGGCCAGGACATCGTCCTTGAACGCGCGGATGGGGGCGTCGTCGCGCTCCACCACCGGGTAGCTGCCGACCGCGGGGGACGGCTTCTCCCTGGTCAGTTCGCGGCCCTCGGCAATCCACTTGTCCCGGCCGCCGTCGAGCAGCCGGACGTCCTGGTGGCCGAACAGCGTGAAGACCCACAGGGCGTAGGCGGCCCACCAGTTGGACTTGTCGCCGTAGATCACCACGGTGCTGTCCCGGGAGATTCCCTTGGACGCCGCGAGTTCGGCGAAAGCGGCACCGTCGACGTAGTCGCGGGCGACGTCGTCGTTCAGGTCGGTGTGCCAGTCGATCTTTACGGCACCCGGGATATGCCCGGTCTCGTACAGGAGCACGTCTTCGTCGGATTCGACCACGATGAGCTCGCCGTTTGCCACAGCGCCGCCCTCTATGGCGGCGGCCAGCCACTCCGTGGAAACGAGCCGCTCGGGGTGGGCGTAGGCTGCGAACTTCTCATTCTGTTCAACCGGGTAGGGCATGGCGTTGGCCTTTCACTAAGAGCACGGGAAACCGTGGGACCGGCATTGGAACCTGTTCCCACCCTAGCCAGCGCCTCCGGCGTTGTGCGTATTCCGTTAACAGGACGAAATGTTGGCTTGGTCACGGGTCCGTGCCGGGGGAAGGGGGCGGGCCCGTCTGCGGCCCCGGTTGCCGGTATCCTTTCTGGGGACCAACCACGAGCAGAACGGACCACCTTGGTACAGATCGAACAGCTTGCCGCCCGCACTCCGGCAGTTTCGGTGGACGAACTCCTCAAGGGCTTCTACCCGTCGCCGCGGTTCGGCGAGGTTTCCTTTTCGAGCTACCGCCCGGACCCCAAGCAGCCAAGCCAGGCAGCCGCCGTGCGCGCCCTAGAGGAATTTGCCGGCGGCGTGGGATCGGGCAACGGAGGCGGGCTTTTCAAGAAGCTGTTCGGCAAAAAGGACGAATCCAGGGCAGGGATCTACCTCGACGGCGGGTTCGGCGTGGGCAAGACCCACCTGCTCGCATCGCTGTGGCACGCAGCGCCCGGGCCCAAGGCCTTCGGCACGTTCGTGGAGTACACCAACCTGGTGGGCGCCCTGTCCTTCCGCAAGACCGTGGAGGCGCTGAGCAGCTACAAGCTGGTGTGCATCGACGAATTCGAACTCGACGATCCGGGCGACACTGTCCTGATGTCCCGGCTCATGCGGGAACTGGCCGACGCCGGCGTCAAGCTCGCTGCCACGTCCAACACCCTCCCCGGTTCCCTGGGCGACGGCCGTTTCGCGGCGGTGGACTTCCAGCGCGAGATCCAGGTGCTCGCGGACCAGTTCGACGTCATCCGCATCGACGGTGAGGACTTCCGGCACCGCGGACTTCCCGCAGCCCCGGCCCCGCTGAAGAACAGCGAACTGAACACGCACATGAAGGCGGAGTTCGACGGCCAAACCGTGGCGCAGGACGAGTTCTCTACCCTGATCCACCATTTGGCGGGCGTGCACCCCAGCCGCTACCGTCAGCTGATTGACGGCATCGACGGCGTAGTGTGGCGCAACGTGGAAACCATCAGCGAGCAGGCCGTCGCACTGCGGTTCGTCGTTCTGGCAGACCGGCTCTACGACAAGGACGTTCCCATCCTGGCCAGCGGCGTCCCATTCGACAAGCTGTTCACCGAGGAAATGATGAGCGGCGGATACATGAAGAAGTACTTCCGTGCCGTGTCCCGCCTCACCGCGCTGGCCCGTGAGGGCCAGAACCACGAACCCTCCTAGGTCCCGACCCGTTCCCCGACGCGGCGCTGCCGGCGTGGAACCAGGAGTGCCCGCACCGCCAGGCCAGCAAGGAGGGCCCAGAACGCGGATCCGATTCCGGCGAAGGCAAGGCCCGAGGCCGCCATCAGGAAGGTGACCGCGGGGGCAATCCGGTCTTCCGGGTCCGTCAACGCGGCCGAGACCGACGAGGCGAGGGTTCCCAGCAGGGCAAGCCCGGCCACTGCTCCCAGCATCCCCGCCGGTGCCGCGCCCACCACAGTGACCAGGGCAGCGGAAAATGCAGCCAACACCAGGTACGCCGGGCCGGACACGAAACCGGCGATCCACCGCCTGCTCCGGTCCGCGCCGGCCTCCTCGCCGGCGGCAAGCGCCGCGCTGAGCGCTGCAAGATTGATGGCGTGGCCGCCGAACGGTGCCCCCAGGATGGTACCCGCACCCGTCACCAGCATGGCGGGCCGCCACGGGGTTTCGTATCCGAACGACCGCAGGACTGCCACCCCGGGGACGTTCTGCGACGCCATGGTCACCACGAACAACGGGACAGCGATGCCCACCAAGGCCTGCAGGGTGAAAGCGGGAGTGGTCCACAGCAGGGCGGGCATGAGGGTTTCAGCGCCAATGGTGGTCCCGCCGGCGGCCAGGGAAACCCCGATCACCAGCAAGGCCACCAGCAGGGCGCCCGGCACGGCCCACCGTGGAGCGAACTTCATCATCACCAGCCAACACAGGATCACGGGCGCCACGAACAACGGGACCGTGCCCAAGGCCTTGAAGGGGGCCAGGCACAACTGAAGCAGGACCCCTGCCAGCATCGCCTGCGCAAGCGAGGGCGGGATGGCCGCCATCAGCCTGCCGAGCGCGGGCACCAGTCCGGTCAACGCCAGCAGTACACCCGTCACAAGGAAGGCCCCGACGGCGGCCGGCCAGCCGCCGTCGGGCGTTCCCGAAGCTGCCAGCAACGCGGCACCCGGCGTTGACCAGGCCAGCGTCACCGGAACCCTGGAGCGCCAGGCGAGCAGCAGCACACCAAGCCCGACGGCGAGCGTGACCGCCAGCAGTCCGGAGGCGGCCTGGGCAGGATCGGCGCCCACCGCCCTCAGGCCGGCCAGGACCACTGCAAAGGATGAGGTGAAGCCCACCAGGGCGGTGACGATCCCGGCCACAACGGGCCGGGAATCGATCCGGGCCCGGGCAGCCTTCGCAGCGGACGGGGCGGGGGAGTTGGACATACCGGCAGGTTACCGGCGCTGGTTTGGGAACCTGCAATCGGGGGCTGCAAGGGCTCCTTATGCGTGGAAGCCGCTGCCGGACGCCAAAAGCGCCGTTAAACGCCAAAGGCGCGGGCGCCGCCTCCCGGCGGGACCCGCGCCCCGTTGACGTGCAGGGGCAAAGCCCTGGCCAAATCCTTTACGGAGCCCTGTCGACCGGTGGAACCGGATTTTCAGGAGCTGCCGGCGGAACCTGCCCGGCGGCAGGTGCCTGGCCCGGGGTTCCGTTCTTGTCAATGAGCTTGGAAGCGCCATCCTGGATCTTGTCGACGTGGCCTGCGTACTTGCCGCCGGTCTTCGTGTCGACGAAATCGCCGGCCTTGGTGATGCCGTCCTTGATGGCCTGCTCGTTGCCGTGGATGAGACCCTGAGCCTTGCCCTTTAGATCGTCAATCAAACCCACGAGCACCTCCCTTCGATCGCGGAGCCAGGTCGCTCCTCGCGCCTTCGATCCTATCGGCGGCTGAAAGGTGTGCCAAGGGAATTCGCCCGGAGCGTAGGGTCGGACAACAAAAAAGCAGCTCCGGAGAGCTGCTGCGTGTGGGCGATACTGGGATCGAACCAGTGACCTCTTCCGTGTCAGGGAAGCGCGCTACCGCTGCGCCAATCGCCCGGAACCGGAAGACCGGTATGGGATATGAAAGAGCGGACGACGAGATTCGAACTCGCGACATCCACCTTGGCAAGGTGGTGCTCTACCAGCTGAGCTACGTCCGCGTTTGCAGGATAAACCGGTAAACCGGTGCTACTGCGGGCAAGTTGCCTTGCCAGTGGGCGATACTGGGATCGAACCAGTGACCTCTTCCGTGTCAGGGAAGCGCGCTACCGCTGCGCCAATCGCCCATTGCCTCCGGTAAACCGGAAACCATGGTTTTCACCGAGGTGGGTACGGGATTCGAACCCGTGTATACGGCTTTGCAGGCCGCTGCCTCGCCTCTCGGCCAACCCACCGTGTTAGCGTCAATTCCGAAGAATGTTTGCTGTGACAGTGTCCTGCGAGCGGACGACGAGATTCGAACTCGCGACATCCACCTTGGCAAGGTGGTGCTCTACCAGCTGAGCTACGTCCGCATTTTGGAGGGTTGATTCCCTGCCGTTTCCGGCATTTCCTCGCGTTCCAACGAGTAAAAACAATATAGGAGGTTCCGGGATTCTCCAAATTGCCCCCGGCTCCCAATGGTCATGCGGCTCCACTTCCGCGTCAGGACGCGGATTTCCAGACTTACAAGCGTGTAATTCACGACGACGGGAGGCGGCGGGAGCGGCAGTCCCGGGCGGATTCGTTTGCCACGAACGGGTTCTGCGGGCCGCCCGTCCTCCTCGACCGGGACGTCATTAAGTGGCGGGAGGCGGCCCCGGCCCCTATGCACGGTTGCTGCCTCCAGGAGCCGATTTTTGAAATGGCCGGATGGTCGGCTAGCATTCAAATGCATCGGGGCGATTGGCGCAGTGGTAGCGCGCTTCGTTCACACCGAAGAGGTCACTGGTTCGAACCCAGTATCGCCCACCGCAGAGGTCCGTTTCCGCTCATACGCAGCGGAAACGGACCTTTTTTGTGTTCGGATCCTGCGTCCGGAGATTTTGTCGGCCCCCTGTGAAAGAGTCTTTTGTATGACTGATCCGCTTCTTGCCCACGCCACTGAATACGGCCGGATGTACGCACGGTCTACGTCTGAACAGTTCTCCGTGCCTTCCATCACCACGGTCATCAGCCAGCAGCCGCACGGCCTCGACGGCTGGTTCGGCTACATGGGTGCGAGCAGCCTGGCCAAAGATCCCCTGCTGTCGGACTGTCTGGGGAGCCCGGCGAAAATCAAGCAGGCCATCAACCGGGCGGCGAAGGCCGCCGAAACCTACCGGGACGACGCCGCCAGGCGCGGGGACCGGGTCCACAACTACTGCGAGCAGGTGGCGCTCCGTGCGCTGGGTCGCCCGCACACCATGAAGGAAGCCCGCGAGGCCCTGGCCGCCAACGGGGAAGAAGCCTTCGCGGTCCGCTTTGACGAGTGGTGGGAGCTCTTCCGGGTGGAGCCCATCGCCCCGGAAATCACGGTCTGGAACCAGTCGGTGGGCTACGCCGGAACCCTCGACCTCGTAGCCCGCATCAACGGCCGCGTTTGCCTGATCGACTACAAGACCAAGGGCACCACCCGCGACGGACTGGTCAAGCCGCTCGATGACAAGGTGGTCATGCAGCTGGTCGCCGGAATGAAGGCCGAAGAGAGCCTGCTGGATCCGGAAGCCGGAACCTGGGAGCCCTGGAAATACGGCGACAACCCGGTCCTGCTGGCCGTCGCCATCGGTGAAACTGAGGTGCGGCCCGTCCGCGCCAACCCCGAGGTCCTCAAGCATCACTGGTGGAAGTTCTGCGCCTTGCGCCGGGTATGGGAACTGTCCGCGGACACCCACAGTGCCGGCACGGCGCTGCTGCCCATCGCGCCGCCGCCGCTGGCCCAGGCCCGCACCGCCTAGGGCAGGAGCCGCCACGGCAGGGGACTGCACCTAAACTGGACAGGTTCCCCTTTCCGCCAACCGTGAGGAATAACTGCGCATGGCTATCCTGAATATCCGCATCATTGGTGATCCTGTGCTGCGCACAGTGGCCGATCCCGTGACGGAATTCGGACCCGAGCTTGCCAAACTGGTCGCCGACATGACCGAAACCATGGAGGACGTGGAGGGCGCCGGGCTCGCCGCCCCGCAGGTCGGCGTCAGCAAGCGCGTCTTCACCTACCGCATCGACGGCGTCGAAGGCCACATCATCAACCCGGTGCTGGAAAACAGCGAGGACTACCAGCCGGACCATGTGGAGGGCTGCCTCTCCATCCCGGGGCTCGGATTCCCGGTCCGCCGCTTCCGCACCACCCGGGTCACCGGAGTCGACATGCACGGCAACCCGGTGACGGTCGAAGGCGAGGGACTGCTCGCCCGGTGCTTCCAGCATGAAACCGACCACCTGGACGGCATCCTCTACACCGACCGGCTGGAGGGCGACGACCGGAAGGCAGCGCTGCGCTCCATTCGCAACGCCAACTACGACGCCGTCACCGAACGCACCACGGCAAAGCGGGCCAAGAGTGTCGGGTCCAGCTTCGGCGGCGCAAGTTTTGGTGGGCCCGGCGCCTCCGGCTCCAGCTTTGGCGCCCCCGAATGAGAGTCCTGTTCGCCGGTACACCGGCCGTCGCCGTTCCGTCGCTCGATGCCCTGGTCAACGCCGGCTTTGAGGTGGTCGCGGTCCTGACCCGCCCCGATGCGCCGCTGGGCCGGAAGCGCGTGCTGACGCCGTCCCCGGTAGCCCGGCGGGCCGCTGAGCTCGGCATCGACATCATTCATGCGGCCAAAGTCGACGCCGACACCACCGCACGCATCTCGGCGGCCGCGCCGGACGTGGCAGCCATCGTCGCTTACGGCGGCCTGGTCCCGCCGGCCGCGTTGGCAATACCCCGCCACGGCTGGGTCAACCTGCACTTCTCCCTGCTGCCGTCGTGGCGCGGGGCGGCGCCGGTACAGCGGGCCGTGATGGCCGGCGACGACCTCACCGGCGCCGTCACTTTCCGGCTTGAAGAAGGACTCGATACCGGTCCCGTCTTCGGAACCCTGACCGAACCCGTGGGCGCCCACGACACCGCAGGCGACCTGCTCGAGCGGCTTTCGCACAGCGGAGCGGTCCTGCTGGCGCAGACACTCTCGGCCATCGACGCCGGAAAAGCGGCGCCGCAGCCACAGGTGGGTGACGTCACACTGGCACCGAAGCTGACCTTGGACGATGGCCGCCTCACTTGGGCCCACCCGGCTCTCGCCATTAGCAGGCGGGCGCGCGGCGTCACCCCCGAGCCCGGCGCCTGGACCATGCTGGACGGACAGCGGATCAAGCTCGAGCCCGTCCGGCTCCGGCCGGACATTGCCGGCCTTGCGCCGGGGGCGGTGTCAGTCCAGGAAAAGAGCGTTCTGGTGGGAACGGGGTCGCACGCGGTGGAACTCATCCGGATCCAGCCCGCCGGAAAGAAAATGATGGCTGCCGCCGACTGGGCGCGCGGTCTGGCTTCAGTGGAGGGCGTGGTGTTCGAATGAGCGGTTCCGGAGCAAACCCGGGCGGCCAGGGCAGGCCCGGAGGGCGTGGCAAGGCCGGGCAGAACGGCCAGGGCAGCAGCGGTGGATCTGCGGGCAGCGGCCGCGGCGACGGCGGTCCCGGCGATGCCAGCCGGCGGAACGCCAAGGGAAGGGAACGCAACCGGGGGCCGCAACGGAGCTTCACCGAACAGGCGCCGTCACAGCGGACCAGGCGCGCCGACCCCGCCCGGCTGGTGGCCTTCGAGGTGCTGCGCGCTGTGGCACAGGACGATGCCTACGCCAACCTGGTGCTGCCCGCACGGATCCGGCACCACCATCTGGACAAAAGGGACGCCGGCTTCGCCACGGAATTGAGCTACGGTGCCCTGCGCAGCCAGGGCACCTACGACGCCATCCTGGCCCGGTGCGTGGACAGGCCCCTTGACCAGCTTGATCCGGCCGTCCTCGACGCCCTCCGGATCGGCGTCCACCAGTTGCTGGCCATGAGGGTCCCGGCCCATGCGGCATTGGACCAGACCGTTGGGCTTGCCCGCGCCGTCATCGGTGCGGGCCCCTCGGCACTGATCAACGCAGTCCTCCGCAAAGTCACGGCCCGCACCCTTGATGAATGGCTGGACCTGCTGGTGGCGGGGGAAACCGACGAAACGAAGATCGCTTCGCTGCGGTACGCCCACCCGGAGTGGATTGTTCGGGCCATGCGGCAATCGCTGGTGGCGCATGGCCGGCCCGCTTCGGAGATCAACGCGCTGCTGGAAGCTGACAACGCCGCACCCGTGGTCAACCTGGTGGCCCTGCCCGGGCTCGGGAGCCTGGATGAGGCCCTGGAAACCGGTGCCACCCCCGGTGAACTGGTGGAGGGATCCGCGCTGTCCAGCGGCGGGGACCTGGGCCGCCTGTCCTCTGTCCGCGCCGGAACCACCCGGGTACAGGACGTCGGTTCCCAACTGGTGGCCAGGGCGCTGGCCGCCGTCGACCTCGGCACGGCGGCTGACGCCGGCACCGGACCCAACGCAGCGGCGGACCGTTCCCGCGAGGCGTGGCTTGACCTGTGCGCCGGGCCCGGCGGGAAGGCGGCACTGCTGGGGGCACTGGCGCACCAGCGGGGGGCCACGCTCCTGGCGAACGAACCGGCACCGCACCGGGCAAAGCTCGTGGGCCAGGCGTTGGCCGCCGTGCCGAACGACAGCTGGCAGGTCCGCACCGGAGACGGCCGTGATGTGGGGGCTGAGCAGCCCGAAGGCTTCCACCGCGTCCTGGTTGATGTTCCCTGCACAGGCTTGGGAGCGCTGCGCCGCCGTCCGGAGTCCCGGTGGCGGCGATCGCCCAAGGACATCGCAGACCTCGGTCCCCTGCAGCGCGAGCTTCTGGCGTCCGCCCTGGCAGCCGTCCGGCCCGGAGGAGTGGTGGCGTATGTCACATGCTCGCCGCATCCGGCCGAAACCACCGCCGTTGTGGCTGACGCCATCCGGAAACGCGACAACCTGGAACTCCTTGACGCCGGGGCCGCCCTGGACGCTGTCAGCCTGACCGGCGACCTCGGCGCCGGGCACGAGCTGACGGCCCAGCTCTGGCCCCACATCCACCACACGGACGCCATGTTCCTGGCCCTCATCAAAAAGAAGTCCTGATCAAGAAAAGTCCTGCGCAGGCAGGAACTTTCTTCCCATACACACCAGCACCTTCAGCGAAAGGCACTTCCGTGGCGCAATGCTGCATCAACCCGAGCATCCTCTCCGCCGACTTCGTCAACCTTGAGGCCGAACTGCAGCGGATCAGCAATGCCGACGCCGTGCATGTGGATGTGATGGACAACCACTTCGTCCCCAACCTGACCCTCGGGCTGCCGGTGGTGCAGCGGATCCAGGCGGTCAGCCCCGTTCCGCTTGATGCCCACCTGATGATTGCCGATGCTGACCGCTGGGCGCCCGGGTTTGCCGACGCCGGGCTGGCGTCGGTCACCTTCCACGCCGAGGCCTCCATCGCACCCATCAAGCTCGCGCGGGAACTGCGCAGCAGGGGAGCCAAGGCCGGGATGGCCCTTCGCCCGGCCACGGCCATTGAGCCGTACCTGGACATGCTGCCGGAACTGGACATGTTGCTGATCATGACGGTGGAGCCGGGCTTCGGCGGCCAGGCGTTCCTGGATCTCACGCTGCCCAAAATCCGCAGGGCCCGGGCAGCCGTTGACGGTTCGGGACTGGGAGTGGCCATCCAGGTGGACGGCGGCATCACCGAAGAGACCATCACCCGGGCGGCCGAGGCCGGCGCCAACGTCTTCGTGGCCGGTTCCGCGGTCTACGGCGCGGACGATCCCTCCGCAGCCATCGACCTCCTCCGCGCCAAGGGAAGCCGGACATTACGTGCGGCGACGGAATAACCGGCGCCCCCTGCCGGTTGTGGCACAATAACAACACACATACGTGCTCCGGGGTCGGTGTAAGTCCGAACCGGCGGTGACAGTCCGCGACCCGCGAGCCGGCGCCCTCCAACGAGGACCCGGCAGACGGTTGAACCGGTGGAATTCCGGTACCGACAGTTAAAGTCTGGATGAGAGAAGCACGTACAGCTGTATCTGCGGGCCTTTGGGCTCCGCAGCGTTCTGCTGTCGTATATCCCCGGAGCCATCGCGGTTCGAGAGGGAAGGAACGACACGAATGAACCCCCAGCGATGGCTCTTAAATGCCGCAAGTCCTGCTGCTTCCACGCCAGGCACCAACTACCCGATGGCCACCGCATGAGCGGCGCAGTTGAGCTGAAGCCCGCCGCCGGAGTGGTCACGGCCTTCACTACCCATGAAGTAAGTGCCATGGAGCACGCCCTCCAGGCAGCCCTGCAGGGTCCGCGGGGTGCCAACCCCCTGGTGGGCGCCGTCGTCGTCGGACCCGACGGCCGCCACCTCGTCACCGGCTACCACCGCGGAGCCGGCACCGCCCACGCCGAAGCCGACGCAATAGCCCAGGCTGCCGCCGTCGGCCTGGATCTCTCCGGCTGCACCATAGTGATCACGCTCGAACCCTGCAACCACGTGGGCCGCACCGGGCCGTGCACGGAAGCGATCATCGCCGCAGGGATCACCGACGTGGTCTACGCCGTTGACGATCCCCACGACCCCGCCGCCGGGGGAGCGGCCACCCTCCGCGACGCCGGAGTCCGGGTCCGCAGTGGCCTCGGCGCCGACGAGGCGCTGGACCTGAACCGGCAGTGGTTTGAGGCAGTTGCTGCCAAACGGCCCTTCGTTACGCTGCACATCGCGCAAACCCTGGACGCCCGGATCGCCGCGGATGACGGCACCAGCCAGTGGATCTCCAGCCCGGAGTCGCTGGCGGACAACCACGGGATCCGCAGCCGCATCGATGCCATCCTGGTGGGCACCCAGACCGTGCTGGTGGACAACCCCCGCCTGACCGCCCGCAACCCCGCCGGTGGACTCGCCGCCAAACAGCCCGTGCGGGCCGTCATGGGGCTCCGGGACATTCCCCACGACGCCGCAATCCGTGGTGACGACGGCCTGGCCACCCACCTGCCCACGCGGGATCCCGCCGAAGCACTCTCCATGCTGTACGGTGCCGGAGCCCGCCACATCATGGTGGAGGGCGGATCCCGCATCCTCAGCTCGTTCCTGTCGGCCGGGCTGGTGGATGAACTGATCGTGTACCTCGCCCCCACCCTGCTGGGATCCGGCACCCCCGCCCTGGACGGGCTGGGCATCACCACCCTTGCCGACGCCCAGCAATGGGAATGGGATGCATCCGACGGCGGCGCAGTGCGGACGCTGGGCCGGGACCTAAGACTTCACCTAAGACCGCAACGAAGAGTTGCACTGGACCACCAACCAACCCGCGATACCGCGGACCAAGCCCAGGGAGGCCGCTGATGTTCACCGGAATTATTGCTGAGCAGGGGCACGTGCTGTCCGTGGAGCGTGACGGCGACACCAGCGCCACCGTCCGGCTGCACGCACCCGCGTCCACGGAGGGCCTGGCACTTGGCGGTTCCATCGCCGTCAACGGGGTCTGCCTCACCGCGACCGCCATAGATGGCAAGGAGTTCAGCGTCGACGTCATGGGCGAGACCCTGGTCAGGAGCACCATCGGCGAACTCGCCGCCGGCGACTCCGTCAATCTGGAACGCTGTGTCCCTGCCGGCGGCCGCCTGGACGGGCATGTGGTGCAAGGCCACGTGGACGGAGTGGGGGTCCTGCTGGAACGCGAACCCCAGGGCAACTGGGAGCGGCTGCGTTTCGGCGTGCCCGCCAATCTGGCCCGCTACATCGCAGAAAAAGGCTCCATCGCCATCGACGGCGTCTCCCTCACCGTGACTGCCGTCAGCCCGGCGGCCGAGCAGGAACCCTGGTTCGAGGTGGGCCTCATCCCCACCACGCTGGCGGAGACCGGCCTGGGCGCCAAACACACCGGCAGCCGGGTGAACCTGGAAGTCGACGTCCTGGCCAAGTACACCGAGCGGCTGCTTGCCTTCCGCCAACCCGGTGTTGAAGCCGCCGGCGAAGCCGCCATCGCAGGAGGCGCACGGTGAACGCCGCAATACGCCTGGAAGCCGCCGTCGCCGGAGAACCGGCAGCCAGCCAACCCCTGGCCGAGGCCCAAGCACCCGGCAAAGGCCTGGACCGCATCGAGGACGCCGTGCGCGCCATGGCCGCCGGCCGGCCGGTGCTGGTGGTCGACAATGAAGACCGCGAGAACGAAGGCGACATCATTTTCGCCGCCCAGCACGCCACACCGGCGCTGATGGGCTGGACCATCCGGTACAGCTCAGGGGTGATCTGCGTGCCGCTGACGGGTGCACGCGCCGATGAACTGGAACTGCCCCCGATGACGGCCGTCAACCAGGATGCGAAGGGAACCGCCTACACCGTCTCCTGTGATGCGGCCACCGGCGTCAGCACCGGAATTTCCGCGACGGACCGTGCCTTGACCGCCCGCATCCTGGCGGACCCGCACGCCGGCCCGGCCTCCGTGACCCGTCCGGGGCATATTTTTCCGCTCCGTGCGGTTGAGGGTGGTGTGCGGGAGCGCCAGGGCCACACCGAGGCCGCGGTGGACCTGTGCCGCCTTGCCGGCCTGGAGCCGGTCGGGGTGATCGCGGAAGTAGTGTACGACGACGGTGAAATGATGCGCCTGGACGGTCTCAGGACGTTCGCGGCCGACCATGGGTGCCCGCTGATCTCGATCGAGGACCTGGTGGCGTATCTTGAAGCCGGGGCCGGGGGAACCCAGCGCGAGGAGGTCCGGGTAACACCGGGCGAAGAGAAGGAGAAGCCATGACGGCACAGGCAGCCAGAGACGACAGCCACCAGGACGGCCACCGGGACCACCGCTCCGTACCCGGCGCCGGGACCTACCCCGTCAGCGGAGGCCCCGTTGTACAGCTGCCCACCGCCTTCGGCGACTTCGTGGCCCAGGCATGGACAGACGTCCTCACCGGCGTTGAACACCTCGCCGTCAGCTCGCCCAACGCGCCTACTGACGGCAAGGCCCCCTTGGTGCGGCTGCACTCGGAGTGCCTCACAGGTGACGTCTTCGGCTCCTACCGGTGCGACTGCGGGGAACAGCTCGCCTTCGCGCTGGAAGTGATCCGGGACAACGGCGGCACGCTGCTCTACCTGCGCGGCCAGGAAGGCCGCGGCATCGGGCTTGCCAACAAGATCAAGGCCTACGCGCTGCAGGAAGCCGGCTTCGACACCGTGGAAGCCAACGAGCAACTGGGCCTCCCGGTTGACGCCCGGTGCTACAAGGCCGCGGCCCAGATCCTCGCCGAAATGGGACTGCACGAGGTCCGGCTGCTGAGCAACAACCCGGACAAGCAGAACAGGCTGGCCCAGGCAGGCGTCAAGGTAGTGGAAATGGTCCCCACGGAGGTTCCATCCCGCGAGCAGAACATCCGGTACCTGCGCACCAAGAAGGACAGGATGGAGCACCGGCTCCTGCTGGACACCGACGTGGCATCCGTGCCCGTGACAGCCCCCGAATCCCCGTACGACCACGAACAAGACTGAACGGAACACGACAAACCTATGAGCGGACACGGCGCCCCCGACATCGACCTCAGCACCCTTAACCCGTCCGAGACTTCGCAGCTGAAGCTGGCCATCGTGGCAGCCAGCTGGCACACGCAGATCATGGACGGCCTCCTGGACGGCGCCCTGCGGGCCGCGAAGGACGCAGGCATCAGTGAACCCACCGTCCTGCGGGTTCCCGGCAGCTTCGAGCTGCCGGTGGCAGCCGCAAGGCTCGCCCCACATTTTGATGCCGTGGTGGCCCTCGGCGTCGTAATCCGCGGCGGCACGCCGCACTTTGACTACGTCTGCCAGGCCGCGACGTCGGGCCTCACCGACGTCAGCGTCTCCACCGGTGTTCCGGTGGGCTTCGGCGTGCTCACCTGCGACAACGAACAACAGGGCCTGGACCGCGCCGGCCTGCCCGGCTCCAAGGAAGATAAGGGCCACGAGGCAGTGACCGCGGCTTTGGCGACCGCGGTGGTCCTGAAGCAGTACGCCTAGCACCGGCGTCCGGCGTCCGGCGTTGCGGGCGCGGTGTGTATTCGCTCACATCGCGCCCGTCATGGAACGGCCCGGGAAGCGCCCGTGCGGCCGCAGCAAGTAGGCTGGAGGGCGTGAAGAATTTCGAGACGCTGTTCGCTGAGCTCAGCGAGAAGGCAGCCACCCGTCCGGAAGGCTCCCGCACCGTCGCAGAATTGGAGTCCGGTGTGCACGGCATCGGCAAGAAAGTCGTTGAGGAAGCAGCCGAAGTTTGGATGGCTGCCGAATATGAATCCGATGAAGCAGCGGCAGAGGAAATTTCCCAGCTTTTGTACCACCTGCAGGTTCTGATGCTCGCCAAAGGCCTGACCCTGGAAGACGTCTACAAGCATCTGTAGCCACCGGTCCGGCGCCTGCCGCCGGGCCCGCCGTGGCCTGCATTGCCTGATAACCCAGACCTTCCACCCCAGAAAGAATTCCCCATGCTGCGAGTAGCCGTCCCCAACAAGGGCTCCCTGTCCGAAGCCGCCTCCGCCATGCTCTCCGAAGCCGGATACCGCCAGCGCCGCGATAGCCGCGAACTGGTCATGGTGGACCCCGACAACGACATCGAGTTCTTCTTCCTCCGTCCCCGCGACATTGCGGTCTACGTCGGCCAGGGAACGCTCGACGTCGGCATCACCGGCCGTGACCTGCTGCTGGACGCGGAGGTTGAAGCCGAAGAGTTGCTGCCGCTTGGATTCGCCGCGTCTACCTTCCGGTTTGCCGGTCCGGTGGGCGACTTCGGTTCCGCTGCCGAGCTCGAAGGCAAGCGCCTGGCCACCAGCTACGACGGACTGCTGCGCAACTACCTCGCCGAACGCGGCATCAACGCAAAGGTCGTCAGGCTCGACGGCGCCGTTGAGTCCTCCGTCCGGCTGGGCGTCGCCGACGCCATCGCCGACGTCGTGGAGACCGGCAACACCCTCAAGGCCGCCGGCATGGAAATCTTTGGCGACCCCATCCTGAAGTCCGAGGCAGTCCTGATCCGCCGCACCGGCAACGGCGGCGCCGCAAATGGCACCGCCAAGGAAATCGAGGTCCTCATCCGCCGCCTCCAAGGCGTCCTGGTGGCCCGCCAGTACGTGCTGATGGACTACGACATCCGCAAGGAACTCGTGGAGAAAGCCGCCGGCCTGACCCCCGGCCTGGAATCGCCCACCGTCTCGCCGTTGCGGGACTCCGACTGGGTCGCCGTCCGGTCCATGGTTCCCAAAAAGGAAACCAACCGGATCATGGATGAACTGTACGACCTCGGCGCCCGCGCCATCCTGGTCAGCAGCATCCACGCCTGCCGTATCTGACGCCGCCGGCACAGCCCACGGTCCAGGCCCCGTTCATCAGCACCGCAGAATCCCAGGAGTTCCCATGGCAGTAGCAGTTCGGGTCATTCCCTGCCTCGACGTCGATGCCGGACGCGTCGTCAAGGGCGTCAACTTTGAGGGCCTCCGGGACGCGGGCGACCCCGTGGAACTCGCCCACCGGTACGACAAAGCAGGCGCCGATGAACTCACCTTCCTCGACGTCACGGCGTCCTCCGGGAACCGCGAGACCACGTTCGACGTGGTCCGCCGCACCGCCGAGGAAGTGTTCATCCCGCTGACGGTCGGCGGGGGCGTCCGGGGCGTAGCAGAGGTGGACAAGCTCCTGCGCTACGGTGCGGACAAGGCCTCCATCAACACCGCCGCGGTGGCACGGCCTGATGTCATCGACGAAATCACGCGCCACTTCGGGTCCCAGGTGCTCGTTTTGTCTGTGGATGCCCGCCGCACCCGCCCGGGCTCCCAGCCCACGCCCTCGGGATTCGAAGTGACCACGCACGGCGGCCGCACCGGCACCGGGATTGACGCCATCGCCTGGGCCAGGGAAGCCGCCGACCGCGGTGTGGGGGAGATTCTCCTCAACTCCATTGACGCCGACGGCACCAAGGACGGCTTCGACCTCGAACTCATCAAACTGGTCCGGGCCGCCGTCAGGGTTCCGATCATCGCTTCCGGCGGCGCAGGGGAGCCCGCGCACTTCCCGCCCGCGGTTGCCGCCGGCGCGGACGCCGTGCTCGCCGCGTCGATCTTTCACTGGGGCCCTGACGACATGATGTCCCAGGTCAAAGAGGCCATCCGCGCGGCAGGCTTCGAAGTACGCTGAGCACCGATGGTTGGGCTTGTCGAAACCTGTTTTCGACAAGCGCAATGACTGGTGGTTGAACCGGCGGGGACGAAGCCCTAGAGCCCTACTTCTGCCGACTGGAGGAGGGCGACGGCGTCCGGCTGGCCTTCGAAGGTGACCAGGGCGTGGCGGGTCCGGCCGTGGGCGTGCATCAGCAGTTCGCCCGGCTCACCGACGATCGCCACCGAAACGGGTGCCCGCTTGGCAACATGGCGCGGACCGGACGGGCGGACCAGGACGATGCCGAGGTCCACGCCGCGGTACAGGATGGCGGCACGCTTGACCAGTTCGTCCCAGAGCGCATCCGAGTACGCCTCGTCCAGGGCCCGTGGCGCCCACCGGTCCACCGCGCGGCGGACGTCCTCGGTGTGCACGAAGTACTCGATCAGGTTTGCGCTTTCGTCCAGCGCCTTGATGCTCATCGGCGAGAGCGCCGGCGGGCCCGCGCGGAAAGTGTTCACCAGCCGGGCATAGTCCTCGTTGCTGGTCAGCTTTGCTGCGAGCTTGGCGGTGGCCTGGTCCGAT
The DNA here is from genome assembly GCF_052113345.1 of Pseudarthrobacter sp. YAF2. Classification (NCBI taxonomy): domain Bacteria; kingdom Bacillati; phylum Actinomycetota; class Actinomycetes; order Micrococcales; family Micrococcaceae; genus Pseudarthrobacter; species Pseudarthrobacter sp. YAF2. Next base: position 19,597 of record NZ_JBFRDA010000016.1, read on the forward strand.
GCTTTCGCCAGGCGCTTGATGATCAAACCAAGCCCGACGGCGGCCTTCCGCTCCCGCAGGTACAGGTGCGCGGCAAGGTCCCTGGTGCGCCAGCCCTTGCACAGCGTGGGCGCATCAGGGCCGGCCGCAAGCAGGGTCTCGGCCAGGACTTCTCGGGACGGTTCGACGAAATGCATCACTTGTGAAACTAGCACGAGAGGTGAGAAGTTGGGCAGCATGGCGCCGCCCGGTGGCGTGCCGTTGTTCACATCGGGAGTGCGGCCGGCAAAGGCACTAGACTTGACCCGATGTCTGAGCAGCCAACCCCCGCCCCTACCGCCGGATCCAACGGATCCCGGGTACCGTCGTCGTCCGCTGAATCCGCCGCGGCAACACCAGCCGCCGGCCCGCTTCCCGAGGAGGTGGCAGCCGCGCTCAAGCGCGATGCTGCAGGCCTGGTGGCAGCGGTGGTCCAGCAGTTCGACACGAACGAGGTCCTGATGCTTGGTTGGATGGATGACGAGGCACTGCACCGGACCATGACCACCGGACGCGTCACGTTCTACTCGCGGTCACGCCAGGAGTACTGGCGCAAGGGCGACACCTCCGGGCACGTCCAGTGGGTCAAATCAGTTGCCATGGACTGCGACGGCGACGCCCTGCTGGTCCGGGTCGACCAGGTAGGCGCCGCCTGCCACACCGGCACCCGCACCTGCTTCGATGGCAGGGACCTCAACGTAGTCACAGGCCAGGCAAGCTAGGCCGGACGGGCTTCCGGGCCCGGCGTCCCACCGCGGCCACCCAGCAAGCACACTCAAGGAGACCGGCACGGCCGGCCCTTTCGAAGAACAGGCGGACAAGCATAGCCATGCAGGACCTTGGAACCATCAGCCCAAGCCTCGAGGAATTCCGGGAAATCGCCGGCCACAGCCGTGTCATCCCCGTCAGGCTCAAGGTGCTGGCCGACGCCGAAACCCCCATCGGCCTGTACCGCAAGCTGGCGCAGGGCCAGCCCGGGACGTTCCTGATGGAATCGGCGGCTGTCGGTGGCGCATGGTCCCGCTACTCCTTCATCGGTGCCAGGTCCCGCGCCACCTTGACCACCAAGGACGGCCAGGCCCACTGGCTGGGCGAACCGCCCGCCGGTGTTCCAGTCAACGGCAGCCCCGTCGATGCCGTCCGCGACACCATCGCCGCCCTGCGCACCGACCGCTTCGAGGGGCTCCCGCCCTTCACCTCCGGCCTGGTGGGATTCCTGGGCTGGGAAACAGTCAGGCACTGGGAACGGCTGGTCAGCCCGCCCGAGGATGACCTGCAACTGCCGGAAATGGCCCTGAACCTGGTCACCGACATGGCCGTTCACGACAACGTTGACGGCACGGTCCTGCTCATCGCCAACGCCATCAACTTCGACAACAGCTCTGAGCGCGTCGACGAGGCGTGGCACGACGCCGTCGCCCGGGTCAGGGAACTCCTGGCAAAGGTCAGCGCCCCCGTGCCGCAGCCGGTCTCCGTGCTGGAACCGGCGGCGCTGGATTTTGCGTCCAGCGTCCAGGAACGCTGGGACGAGGCCGAGTACCTTGCCGCACTGGACCGCGGCAAGGAAGCCATCGTGGACGGCGAGGTCTTCCAGGTGGTGATCTCGCGCCGGTTCGAGATGGAGTGCCGGGCCTCCGCGCTGGACGTGTACCGCGTGCTGCGCAACACCAACCCCAGCCCGTACATGTACATCTTCAGCCTGGCTGACGCCGAGGGCCGCGAGTACTCCATCGTTGGGTCTTCGCCCGAAGCCCTGGTCACGGTCACCGGTGAGGAAGTCATCACCCACCCGATCGCCGGGTCCCGTCCGCGCGGGAAGACCGTGGAAGCGGACAAGGCCCTCGCCGAGGAACTGCTCGCGGACCAGAAGGAACGCGCCGAGCACCTGATGCTGGTGGACCTCTCCCGCAACGACCTCTCCAAGGTTTGCGTGGCGGGCACCGTGGACGTCACCCAGTTCATGGAGGTGGAGCGTTTCAGCCACATCATGCACCTGGTGTCCACCGTGGTGGGCAGGCTGGCACCGCAGGCCAAGGCCTATGACGTCCTGAAGGCGACCTTCCCGGCCGGCACCCTCTCGGGTGCGCCCAAGCCGCGCGCACTGCGCCTCCTGGACGAACTCGAACCGCACCGTCGCGGCATCTACGGCGGCGTGGTGGGCTACCTCGATTTCGCCGGCGACATGGATATGGCCATCGCCATCAGGTCCGCATTGATCCGTGAAGGCCGGGCCTACGTCCAGGCCGGCGGCGGCATCGTGGCTGACTCGGTGAACCCCACGGAGGCCCTCGAAACCGTCAACAAAGCCGCCGCCCCGCTGCGCGCGGTCCACACGGCCGGCTCCCTGCACAACATCTCCGCGGAATCACTCCCCGGCGGGACGGAGTCCTGATGTCTGATTCCGGGTTGGCCGCCGGCAGAGCGGGGAAACCAGGCAAGGCCAGGAAGGCCCGGGCCACTCCGGTGTGGGCGCGCAAGTCCACACTGGTGCTGCTGATCGTGCTCCTGGCCCTGGCCGCGTTCGGCACCACCACCCAGACGTGGATGACAGCCACGCTTGACCCCAACCAGGCAGGTGCGGCGCAAAGCGTCCTCCCCGTGCAGGGGAGCAAGGCGGCCACCACCGTCACGGCCCTGGCGCTGGTGGCCCTGGCCGGCGGGCTTGCCGCCTCCATTGCCGGCAGGATCGCCCGGTGGGTCATCACCGCGATCATCGTCTTTGCTTCGGCCGGCATCGTGGCCGCCGCCGCCACCGTCCTCGCGGACCCGCTGGCAGCGGCGCAGGGAACCATTGCCACCGCCACCGGCGTTTCCGGCAGCCAGGCGCACGTCGAGCTGACCGCCTTCCCGGCAGTCGCCGTCGTCGCCGGCTGCCTGCTGGCCCTGGCCGCCCTGCTGATCATTCCTGCGTCCCGGCACTGGAAGACGCGCACCAAATATGACGTGCCCGTCGCAGCGGGGTCAGCCGCACCGGCCGGACCCGTGGACGAGATCGACAGCTGGGACAGGCTTTCGCGCGGCGACGACCCCACCTAAGGGCGGCCGCCGCCGTCACCGGAACCGGCGGGACACCTGACGGTACGCGGGCGGCAGCCAAAAAATGGCAGAATGTAAGCAGTATCCATCCTGAGGAGATTTCCATGAGCAAAGCACCTGCGTCCGTTTCCACGTCAGGCACCCGCACGGTAGCCCCCGGCGCCATTGACCACAGCCAGGACCTTGGCCACGGCAACAGCCCGGCCGCCTGGACCTGCGTCATCGTCATGCTCGTCGGCGCACTCATCGCAGCCATCGCGTTCGTCATCGCCAGCACCCCCATCTTCATCGGCGGGGCCGTGGTCATGGTGATCGGATTGATCCTCGGTTACGTTATGCGCAAGGCAGGCTACGGCGTCGAAGGCAGCAAGCTGAAGAACTCCGGCCACTGATGGCAACTGTTCTCGACGACATCAACGCCGGTGTCCGGGAGGATATGGAGGCCAGGAAGCAGCTGGTTTCGCTGGCCGAGCTGAAGGACCGCGCCGGGTCGGCCGCGCCGGCGCACGACGCCTGGGCGGCCCTCGGCGGCACCTCCCCAACCCGGGAACAGCTGAAAGTCATCGCGGAAATCAAGCGCCGCAGCCCCTCCAAGGGCGATCTCGCCAGCATCGGGGATCCGGCATCGCTGGCCAGGCAGTACGCCGACGGAGGTGCCTCCGTCATCAGCGTCCTCACCGAACAGCGCCGCTTCAACGGTTCCCTCGCCGACCTCGACGCCGTGCGCGCCGCCGTCGACGTCCCGCTGCTCCGCAAGGACTTCACGCTTGACGAGTACCAGATCTGGGAGGCCCGTGCCCACGGTGCCGACCTAATCCTCCTGATCGTTGCCGCGCTCTCCGACGCCCAACTCAGCGAGTTCAGTGCCCTCAGCGCCGAACTGGGCATGAACGTGCTGGTGGAGACGCACACCGAAGAGGAAATCGAGCGTGCCGTGGCGGCCAACGCCCGGATCATCGGCGTCAACGTGCGCAATTTGAAGACGCTCGACGTCGACCGTTCAGTCTTCGCCTCATTGGCGGGGCTGATCCCCGGGGAAGCAGTCGTGGTCGCCGAATCGGGCGTGCGGGACGCCGACGACGTCACGCATTACGCCGCAAGCGGCGCCAACGCGATACTGGTGGGCGAGGCCCTGGTGAGCCACGCGACACCCCGGGAACGGATCGCCGAATTCACCGCCGCGGGTGCCGCCGCGATCGCCGCGCGCCGCTGACGGCACCTGGCCACCCTGCATTGCGGAGCCGGCCGGCGCCGGCCCCGCAATGCTTGCAATCACCGATCCGGCCCACGCCGGAACAGCACACTTTTGACCGATCAACTTGGAACAGGACGGGACTGATGGCCGACGCACCCTCAGGGAACGCTGAGAACAACACCGCGGAAGCATTCCTGCAGGGCGGATCCCTCCGCCACGCGCCGGGACCGTACTTCGGCAGCTACGGTGGCCGGTGGATGCCCGAGTCCTTGATCGCCGCCCTGGACGAACTTGAGGAAACCTTCAACAAGGCCAAGGACGATCCCGAGTTCCGGGCCCAGATAGCCGACCTGAACAAGAACTACTCCGGCCGGCCGTCGCTGCTGACCGAGGCCAAGCGGTTCTCGGAGCACGCCGGGGGAGTGCGGGTGTTCCTCAAGCGTGAGGACCTCAACCACACGGGTTCGCACAAGATCAACAACGTCCTGGGCCAGGCATTGCTCGCCAAGCGCATGGGCAAGACCCGGATCATCGCCGAAACCGGCGCCGGCCAGCACGGGGTGGCCAGCGCCACCGCGGCTGCCCTCATGGGCTTGGAATGCGTGGTGTACATGGGCGCCGAGGACTGCCGCCGCCAGGCGCTGAACGTTGCCCGGATGGAGCTCCTGGGTGCCACGGTCATCCCGGTCACCAGCGGATCCCAGACCCTCAAGGACGCCATCAACGACGCCCTCCGGGACTGGGTGGCCAACGTTGCCAACACCCATTACCTGCTCGGGACCGCTGCCGGGGCCCACCCGTTCCCCGCCATGGTCCGCTACTTCCACGAGGTCATCGGGGAGGAAGCCCGCGCACAGATCCTGGAGCAGGAGGGCCGGCTCCCGGACGCTGTCTGCGCCTGCATCGGCGGCGGATCCAACGCCATCGGCATCTTCCACGGCTTCCTGGATGACCCTTCCGTGAAGATCTACGGCTTCGAGGCCGGCGGCGACGGCGTGGAGACCGGCCGGCACGCCGCCACCATCTCCCTGGGCAAGCCCGGCGTCCTGCACGGCGCCCGCTCCTACCTGATGCAGGACGACGACGGGCAGACCATCGAGTCGCACTCCATCTCCGCAGGCCTGGACTACCCCGGGGTCGGCCCGGAACACTCCTACCTCTCGGACATCGGGCGGGTCAGCTACGAGCCCATCACCGACACCGAAGCCATGGAAGCCTTCCGCCTCCTGTGCCGCACTGAGGGCATCATTCCGGCCATTGAGTCCGCTCATGCGCTGGCCGGCGCCATCAAGGTGGGCCAACGGCTTGCCGCGGAAGACCCCGCCAACGCTGGGGAGAAGATCATCATCGTCAATCTCTCCGGGCGGGGCGACAAGGACGTGGCCACGGCAGCCGAATGGTTTGACCTGCTGGATAAGAATTCCGCCGAATCGGAAATCGGCAAAGAGGGGGAGCAGCTGTGAACCACGCAGAGATGACCAGCAAGTCGGCAGCCGCCATCGACCGGGCCCGCTCCCAGGGGCGGTCGGCACTCATCGGGTACCTGCCCGCCGGCTACCCCAGCGTTGAGGACACCATCGCCGCCGGCATCGCCCTGGCTGAGAACGGCGCCGACCTGATCGAGATCGGCATTCCCTATTCCGACCCCGTCATGGACGGCCAGGTCATCCAGGCCGCCACCACCGAGGCATTGGCCAAGGGCTTCCACGTCAAACAGGTCTTCGACGTCGTCGCCGGCATCACCAGCAAGACCGACGCTGCCGTCCTGGTCATGACCTACTGGAACCCGGTGGTCCGGATGGGCGTGGACGAATTCTCCCGACGCCTTGCCGAGGCCGGCGGGGCCGGGCTCATCACGCCGGACCTGATTCCGGATGAGGCCGCAGAGTGGATGGCAGCCTCGGACAAGTACGGCCTGGACCGGGTATTCCTGGTAGCCCCGTCCTCCACCGCCGAGCGGATGCAGCGGACCGTGGACGCAAGCCGCGGGTTCGTGTACGCCGTCTCCATCATGGGCGTCACCGGTGCCCGGACATCGGTCAGCACGGCGGCGAAGGACGTAGTGGCAGCAGCCCACGCGGCCGGCGCTGAGCGCGTCTGCGTTGGACTTGGGGTTTCCACCGCGAACCAGGTCCGCGAAATCGCCGCCTACGCCGAAGGCGTCATCGTGGGTACCGCGCTGGTCGCGGCCATCCGCGACGGGGGCGTGGACGCGGTCGCCGCCCTCACCAAGGACCTCAGCACCGGCCTGGCGCCGGAAGCCGGCCACACCACGGACGGAGCCTAAGCCATGCAGGCACTGATCCAGGCAGCCGCACTGGCACCCACCATGGTATCCGGCAGTATCCCCAGCCCCAGCTGGTCAGGCTTCGATATCCCGCTGCCGTGGGGCAGCCTGCGGATCCACGCCTACGCGCTGTGCATCCTGGCCGGAATTGTCGTTGGACTGTGGCTGACCTCCGTCCGCTGGGCCAAGCGCGGTGCCCCCGAAGGCAGCGTGTGGGACATTGTCATCTGGGCCATTCCCTTCGGCATCATCGGCGGCCGCCTCTACCACGTGGTCTCGTCACCGGATGCGTACTTTGGCCCCGGCTTCGACGGCACCGGCGACCTCTCGCTGATTCCGCAGATCCAGCGCGGCGGCCTCGGAATCTGGGGCGCCGTCGTCCTGGGCGCCGTCGGTGCGTGGATCGGTTGCCGCCGCAGCGGCGTCAAGCTCAGCGCCTTCGTCGACGCAGCCGCACCCGGCCTGCTCCTGGCCCAGGCCCTGGGACGCTGGGGCAACTACTTCAACCAAGAACTCTTCGGCGGCCCCACCACGCTGCCGTGGGGGCTGCAGATCGACGCAAACAACCCGAACTTCCCGGCCGGACTGCCTGCAGACACCCTCTTCCACCCCACCTTCCTCTACGAGTCGCTGTGGAACGTGGCAGGCGTACTGATCCTGCTCGCCCTGGACCGGCGGTTCAATTTCCGGCGGAGCAGGCTTTTCTGGCTGTACGCCATGTACTACACCCTGGGCCGCGTCTGGATCGAAGCGATGCGCATTGACGACGCCGAACAGATCAGCATTTTCGGCATTACCACCCGGCTCAACGTGTGGACCAGCATCTTCGTGTTCGTGGCGGCCCTGATCGCCTTCCTGCTGCTGGGCCTCAAGGGCCGGCCGGAGCCGGACACGGTGTACCTGCCGGGCCGCGAACCGGAGGAAGCACCCGTGGCCGGGGCAGCCGTGGAAGACGACGAGGAAGTCCGTGATCCGGACACTGTTGTCTCAGATAGTGATTCGCGTGGTAATCTCCCAGGTAACCAAAGCGGTTCCCGGCATGCTTCCGACCCCACGGAAGAAACCGCGGCGGCTCCGGCAGGCTCCAAGCCTGGTCTGGATGCCACGGCTTCCGGAACTTCCGGCAGCACAGCCACAGGACCCGCATCGGAGGCCGGCGCCGGTAAGTAGGAAGCCGGCCAGGCAGGGCAGCAGAGCCACCGCTCGAAGGGCCCGAAACCACAATGTCGTGGCATGGGGCCCGTCCTGGCAGCAAAGAGATGCCGCCGGATGAAGCCCCGGGCAGGTACCTGCGTAACCGTTAGTTCAGCAGGCTGCGCTGACCTACAATTTCCAGTAATCAACACTTTGTTGTGCCCTTGCAACGGCGCCGACGAGTGGGGCCAACGGTGTCCCTTCCATACGCACGATCAGGAGGAAGGACGTCTCCCATGACCCAAACTCTTAACACTCCCAGCTGGTCCGAACCGGAACAGCCTGAGACTGCACTGTCGCCGTTCAAGCGCTTCGCCGCCATGCCGGAGGCTGCCGGGCTGTACAACCCGGAGCAGGAGAAGGACGCGTGTGGCCTTGCCATCATCGCGACCCTGCGCGGGGAGCCCGGGTACGACATCGTCGATGCTGCCCTGACTGCCCTGCGCAACCTTGAACACCGTGGTGCCGTGGGTGCCGACGAGGGAACGGGCGACGGCGCAGGGCTGCTCATGCAGATCCCCGACGAGTTCTTCCGGGCAGTCACCGAGTTCGAGCTGCCGGCGCCCGGCCAGTACGTGGCCGGCACGGCGTTCCTGCCTGCAGAGCAGCGGGAAGCCAACGCAGCCAAGGCAGGCATTGAAGGCCTGGCCGCAGACGAAGGACTGAAGGTCCTTGGCTGGCGCGAGGTGCCGGTTGTCGCCGATCTCGTGGGCGCCATGGCCCGCGCCTGCATGCCCTACTTCTCCCAGCCTTTCCTGGCCTCCGCCAGCGGCGAGGAACTGGACCGCAACGAACTCGACTCCCGCGCCTGGCGGATCCGCAAGCGCGCCCAGAACAAGTTCGGCGTGTACTTCCCCTCGCTGTCCTCGCGGACCATCGTCTACAAGGGCATGCTGACCACCGCCCAGCTGGAGCCGTTTTACCCGGACCTTTCGGACAAGCGCTTCAAGACCAAGCTGGCGATCGTCCACTCGCGCTTCTCCACGAACACGTTCCCGTCCTGGCCCCTGGCCCAGCCGTTCCGCACCATCGCCCACAACGGTGAAATCAACACCGTCAAGGGCAACCGGAACTGGATGCGCGCCCGCCAGTCACAGCTGGCCAACCCGCTGCTGGGCGATTCCCCCGAAGAGCTGTACCCCATCTGCACCCCCGGTGCGTCGGACTCCGCGTCCTTCGACGAGGTAGCCGAGCTGCTCTGGCTCTCCGGCCGCCCCATTACGCACTCGATCATGATGATGATCCCCGAGGCCTGGGAAAACCACGCCACCATGGATCCCGCACGGCGCGCGTTCTACGAGTACCACTCGCTGCTGATGGAACCGTGGGACGGCCCTGCCGCCGTCTCCTTCACCGACGGCAACCTGGTAGGCGCCACCCTGGATCGCAACGGCCTGCGCCCCGGCCGCTTCTGGATCACCGAAGACGGCCTGATCGTCTTTGCCTCCGAGGTGGGCGTGATCGACGTCGAGCCCTCCAAGGTGGTCAAGAAGGGCCGCGTGTCCCCGGGCAAGATGTTCCTGGTGGACACCGAGGCCGGCCGCATCATCGACGACGAAGAGGTCAAGGCTGAAGTCGCCGCGGCCAACCCGTGGGCCGAGTGGGTCAAGGACAACCTGATCGACCTCAACGAGCTGCCCGAGCGCGAGCACGTGGTCCACACTGCCGCGTCCGTGAACATCCGCCAGCGCACCTTCGGGTACACCACCGAGGAACTGAAGATCCTGCTGGGCCCGATGGCCCGTACCGGTGCCGAGCCGCTGGGCGCCATGGGTTCCGACACCCCGGTGGCGGTCCTGTCCAAGCGCCCCCGGCTGCTCTTCGACTACTTCGTGCAGTCCTTCGCTCAGGTGACCAACCCGCCGCTGGACGCCATCCGCGAGGAACTGGTCACGTCCTTGACGTGCGCCATCGGACCCAACGGCAACCTGCTGGATACCAAGCAGGTGCGCCAGCCGCAGGTCCAGCTTCCGTTCCCGGTGATCAACAACGACCAGCTCGCCAAGATCGCCAACATCGAGGATGCCGATGGCAACCGCGTGGCCATGAAGGTCCGCGGCCTGTACCGCCCTGAAGGCGGCGAGAACGCACTCCGTGCCCGGCTCACCGAAATCTGCGAGCAGGTCTCCGGTGCCATCAACCGCGGTGTCCAGTACATTGTGCTCTCCGACCGTGACTCGAACGCCCAGTGGGCCCCGATCCCGTCCCTGCTGCTGGTCAGCGCCGTGCACCACCACCTGCTGCGCAGCGCCAACCGCACCAAGACCGCCCTGGTGGTCGAGGCCGGCGACGTCCGCGAGACACACCACGTGGCCGTCCTGATCGGCTACGGCGCGTCCGCCGTCAACCCGTACCTGGCCATGGAATCCGTGGAGCAGCTCATCGCCGCAGGCGACGTGACGGGCGTAACCCCGCAGGACGGCGTCTACAACCTGATCAAGGGCCTCGGCAAGGGTGTCCTGAAGATCATGTCCAAGATGGGCATCTCCACTGTTGCCTCCTACACCGGCGCCCAGACGTTCGAGGCCCTGGGCCTGGGACAGGAACTGGTGGATGAGTTCTTCGCCGGCACGCACTCCCAGCTGGGCGGCGTGGGGCTGGACGTCATCGCCGCCGAAGTTTCCGCGCGCCACCAGATGGCGTACCCGGAAGGTGGCATCGAGCAGCCGCACCGGCCCCTGCTGGGCGGCGGCGAGTACCAGTGGCGCCGCGACGGCGAACCGCACCTGTTCAACCCGGAGACCGTCTTCCGGCTGCAGCACGCCACGCGTGAGCGCCGCTACGACATCTTCAAGGCCTACACCAAGGGCGTGGACGATCAATCCACCAACCTGATGACCCTGCGCGGGCTGCTCAAGTTCAAGAACGAGCGCCCTTCCGTTCCGCTTGAGGAAGTGGAGCCCGTCTCCAGCATCGTCAAGCGGTTCTCCACGGGAGCGATGAGCTACGGCTCCATCTCCCAGGAGGCCCACGAGACCCTGGCCATCGCCATGAACCAGCTGGGCGGCAAGTCCAACACCGGTGAAGGCGGCGAGGACGTGGACCGCCTGCTTGACCCCAAGCGCCGCTCTGCCGTCAAGCAGATTGCCTCCGGCCGCTTCGGTGTGACCAGCCTGTACCTGACCAACGCCGACGACATCCAGATCAAGATGGCCCAGGGTGCCAAGCCCGGCGAAGGCGGCCAGCTGATGGCGCAGAAGGTCTACCCCTGGGTGGCCCGCACGCGCCACTCGACCCCCGGCGTCGGACTCATCTCCCCGCCCCCGCACCACGACATCTACTCGATCGAGGACCTGGCGCAGCTCATCTACGATGCCAAGCGCGCCAACCCGTCCGCACGGGTGCACGTGAAGCTCGTCTCCGAAGTGGGGATCGGCACTGTGGCGTCCGGCGTGACCAAGGCGAAGGCCGACGTCGTACTGGTGTCCGGCCACGACGGCGGAACCGGCGCCTCGCCGCTGAACTCGCTCAAGCACGCCGGTGTTCCCTGGGAGCTTGGCCTGGCCGAGACCCAGCAGACGCTGATGCTCAACGGCCTGCGCGACCGCGTGGTGGTGCAGGTTGACGGCCAGCTCAAGACCGGACGCGACGTTGTCATCGCCGCGCTGCTGGGCGGCGAGGAATTCGGCTTCGCCACCGCCCCGCTCGTGGTGGAAGGCTGCATCATGATGCGCGTCTGCCACCTGGACACCTGCCCGGTGGGCGTTGCCACCCAGAACCCCGAGCTTCGTGCCCGCTTCAGCGGCAAGCCGGAGTTCGTGGTCAACTTCTTCGAGTTCCTGGCCGAGGAAGTCCGCGAAATCCTCGCCGAGCTTGGTTTCCGGAGCCTCGAAGAGGCCATCGGCCACGCCGAGGTCCTGGACGCCCGCGACGCGGTCAACCACTGGAAGGCCGACGGCCTGGACCTGGACCCGATCCTGCACGGCCTGGAGTTCGACGACGACGCGCCGCTGCGGAACATGACCGGCCAGAACCACGAGCTGGACAAGCACTTCGACCAGCGGCTGATCACCATGGCCACCGAGGCGCTGACGGACCGCAGCCCCGTGAAGATCAACGTGGACGTCATCAACACCGACCGTTCCGTTGGCACCATGCTCGGCCACGTCGTCACCAAGACCTATAGCACCGACGTGCTGGCCACGGACACGATCGACATCACGCTGAACGGCACTGCCGGCCAGTCGCTGGGAGCCTTCCTGCCGGCGGGCATCACGCTGCGGCTGTTCGGTGACTCGAACGACTATGTGGGCAAGGGCCTTTCCGGTGGCCGGATCATCGTCCGCCCGGACCGCACCAACGTCTTCAAGGCGGAGACCAACGTCATCGCCGGCAACGTCATCGGCTACGGCGCGACCAGTGGCGAGATATTCCTGCGCGGCCAGGTGGGCGAACGCTTCCTGGTGCGCAACTCCGGTGCCACGGCCGTCGTCGAAGGCATCGGCGACCACGGCTGCGAGTACATGACCGGCGGCCAGACGCTGATCCTGGGGCGCACCGGGCGCAACTTCGGCGCGGGCATGTCCGGCGGCACCGCCTACGTGCTGGACCTGCGGACCACCCGCGTCAACAAGCAGGCCCTTGAATCCGGCGAGCTGCAGCTGCGTGAGCTCGACGCCGAGGACCGCGACATTGTCCATGGGCTGCTGGTGAAGCACATTGAGGAAACCGACTCCCAGTTGGCGGCGCGGCTTCTCGAGAACTTCGACGACACCGCTGCCCGCATTACCAAAGTGCTGCCGCGCGACTACGCGGCCGTGCTGCAAACCCGTCTTGACGCCATCGAAGAGGGCCTTGACCCTGACGGCGAAGAAGTATGGTCTCGAATCCTGGAGGTGACCGGTGGCTGATCCACGCGGATTTCTGAAAGTACGCCAGCGTGAAACCCAGCCGCGCCGTCCCGTTCCCGTGCGCATCATGGACTGGAAGGAAGTCTACGAAGCGCAGGAGAAGGGCGTCCTGAAGGCGCAGGCCGGACGCTGCATGGACTGCGGCGTTCCGTTCTGCCACCAGGGTTGCCCTTTGGGAAACCTCATTCCCGAGTGGAACGACCTCATGTGGCGCGACAAGGGCGAGGAAGCGATTGAGCGGCTGCATGCCACCAACAACTTCCCCGAGTTCACCGGCCGGCTGTGCCCCGCGCCGTGCGAGGCCTCCTGCGTGCTGGGGATCAACCAGCCCGCCGTCACCATCAAGCAGGTTGAGGTTTCGATCATCGACGAGGCGTTCGAGAACGGCTGGGTCAACCCGCTGCCGCCCGCACGCCTGACCGGCAAGACCGTTGCGGTGGTCGGGTCGGGACCGGCAGGCCTGGCCGTCGCCCAACAGCTCACCCGCGTGGGCCACACCGTGGCGGTCTACGAACGCGACGACAAGATCGGCGGACTGCTGCGCTACGGCATCCCCGACTTCAAGATGGAAAAAGAGCAGGTGGACCGCCGCGTCGAGCAGATGAAGGCCGAAGGCACCCGCTTCCGGACCGGCGTGGCCGTGGGGACCGACGTGACCTGGGAGCAGCTGCGCCGGCGCTACGACGCCGTCGTGGTGTGTACCGGTGCCACCGTCCCGCGCGACCTGCCCATCCCGGGCCGGGACCTCGAAGGCGTCCACTTCGCCATGGACTACCTCGTGCCCGCCAACCGCGTGGTGGCCGGGGAAGCCATCGAGAACCAGATCCACGCCAACGGCAAGCACGTGATCATCCTGGGTGGCGGTGACACCGGTGCCGACTGCCTCGGCACCGCCCATCGGCACGGCGCAGCATCCGTGACCACCCTGGCGATCGGCAAGCAGCCTCCGGCCGAACGTGCCAGCCACCAGCCGTGGCCCACGTTCCCCAACCTCTTCGAGGTGGCCAGCGCCCACGAGGAAGGCGGCGAACGCACCTACCTCGCGTCCACCGTTGAATTCGTTGGCGAAAACGGAAAGCTCACCGGCGTCAAGGTGGCCGAAACCGAATTCGTCGACGGCAAGCGCCTCCCCAAGGCCGGCACCGAGCGGATCATTCCCGCCGACCTCGTGTTCCTGTCCCTGGGGTTCACCGGAGCCGAACCGGCCGGTATCACCGAACAGGTGCACGCCGAGTTCGACGGCCGCGGCAACGTGGCCCGCGACGGCTACTACATGACCAACACCGAGGGTGTCTTCGTTGCCGGTGACGCCGGACGCGGACAGTCCCTGATCGTGTGGGCCATCGCCGAAGGCCGCGCCGCCGCAGCAGCAGTGGACAAGTACCTGATGGGAAGCACCATCCTTCCCGCTCCCGTCGCGCCGACGGACCGCGCCATCGCCGTCCTCTAGGGGTGCATCGAGGGTTCACCTCGCCGACAACTTAACCAATGCAAGAGACCAATAGGGTAGGTATATGAGACGCGCAAAAATTGTGGCTACGTTTGGCCCGGCAATTGCCAGCTATGAGAACACCCTGGCTGTGCTGGAGGCCGGCGTTGACGTCGCCCGCATGAACATGAGCCACGGCGATTACACCGTGCACGACAACACCTACGAAAACGTCCGCAAGGCGGCAAAGGACCTGGGCAAGGCCGTGGCGATCATGGCCGACCTGCAGGGCCCCAAGATCCGCCTGGGCCGTTTCGTTGACGGCCCGCACGCCCTGGCCGTGGGTGACATCTTCACCATCACCACCGAGGACGTTCCCGGCACCAAGGAGATCTGCTCCACCACCCTGAAGAGCCTCACCGAGGACGTCAACGTGGGGGATGCGTTGCTGATCGACGACGGCAAGGTGGCGTTGCGCGCCATTGAGGTCGACGACGTCAAAGTCGTTGCCGAGGTGACCGTCGGCGGCATGGTGTCCAACAACAAGGGCATCAACCTTCCGGGCGTGGCCGTCAACGTTCCCGCCCTGAGCGAGAAGGATGAGGACGACCTCCGCTGGGCGATGCGCCGCGGCGTTGACCTGGTGGCTCTGTCCTTCGTCCGGGACGCAACGGACATCGCCCGCGTGCACGAGATCATGGATGAAGAAGGCCGCCGCGTGCCGGTCATCGCCAAGATCGAGAAGCCGCAGGCTGTTGAACAGCTTCCCGAGATCATCGATGCGTTCGACGCCATCATGGTGGCCCGTGGCGACCTCGGCGTGGAGCTTCCGTTGGAGGAAGTGCCGATCGTGCAGAAGCGCGCCATCGAACTGGCCCGCCGCTGGGCCAAGCCGGTCATCGTGGCCACCCAGGTGCTGGAATCCATGATCGATAACCCGCGCCCGACCCGTGCAGAGGCATCCGACTGCGCCAACGCCGTCCTCGACGGTGCCGACGCCGTCATGCTCTCCGGTGAGACCAGCGTGGGCAAGTACCCGATCGAAACGGTCAAGACCATGGCCCGGATCATCGAATCCACAGAGGTCCACGGCCTGGAGCGCGTCCCCCCGCTGGGGACGAAGCCCAAGACCCGTGGCGGCGCCATCACCCGTGCCGCCGTCGAAATCGCCGACCAGCTGGACGCCAAGTACATCTGTGCGTTCACCCAGTCCGGCGACTCCGCGCGCCGCCTGTCCCGCCTGCGCCCCATCAAGCCGGTCTTCGCGTTCACCCCGGTGGAGCAGGTCTGGAACCAGATGGCGCTGACCTGGGGCATCCAACCGGTGCTGGTGCAGATGGTGGACCACACCGACGCCATGACCGCGCAGGTGGACCGCAGCCTCGAGGAAATGGGCCTGGTGCAGGACGGTGACCTGGTGGTCATCGCTGCCGGTTCCCCTCCCGGAAAAGCCGGTTCCACCAACTCGCTGAAGGTGCACAAGGTAGGCGACCTCGCCGATTCCACGCGCGCCGGTGAAGTCAGCAGCAACAAGGAAAAGCTCGGCCCCTGGCCGGAAAAGAAGAAGAAGGCCTAGCCTGGTCTTGGGTATGTAAAAGGACCCCTGCCGGTTGGCGGGGGTCCTTTTCGTTGGTGTGACCTTGGTGCGTCGGTGACCGGGCCGGCGTGGTAATGCCTGCCAGGCCCGGCCCGCGGTCTAGTTGACCTGGTTGATGATGGTTTCGGCGACCTCGCGCATGCTGAGGCGGCGGTCCATGGAGGTCTTCTGGATCCAGCGGAAGGCTTCCGGTTCCGTCAAGCCCATCTTGGTGGTGAGCAGGCTCTTGGCGCGTTCCACGAGCTTGCGGGTGGCGAACTGTTCCTGCAGGTCGGAGACCTCGCTCTCGAGGGCCTTGATTTCCTCGTGGCGGGACAGAGCGATCTCCAGGGCCGGGATGAGGTCTGCGGGCGTGAACGGCTTGACCACGTAGGCCATGGCGCCGGCGTCGCGGGCACGCTCCACCAGTTCCTTCTGGCTGAAGGCGGTCAGCAGCACCACGGGCGCGATGCGGGCCTTGACGATCTTCTCGGCCGCTGAGATGCCGTCCATGACGGGCATCTTGACGTCCATGAGGACCAGGTCCGGTTTGAGTTCCTCGGCGAGCTGGACGGCCTTCTCGCCGTTGTCCGCCTCGCCCACGACGTCGTAGCCTTCGCCGCGCAGGATCTCGATGATGTCGAGGCGGATGAGGGTTTCATCCTCTGCCACAATGACGCGGCGCGCCGGCTGGGACGTGGGCTTGGACTCCGTCTGTTCAGTCACGGGATCTCCTTGAAAAGGTACGGCGGGACATCACTATCTTAGGTGCCACCGCGGCTGTACTTGGTTTGCAGGGTTTGTTTGCGGCGACGACGGCGCGATTCTGGAATTCAGCCTATCTGCATGTAGAGTAATTCCGCGTACGTGAAGCGATCGCGTTGCTCACAGTCAGCTGTGGGCGCAGCGGTTTGCTCCATGTATTCCGCGCCCGAGTGGCGGAATTGGCAGACGCGCCGCACTCAAAATGCGGTATCGAAAGGTGTGTGGGTTCGAGTCCCACCTCGGGCACCGTGTTGTCGCAGGTCAGGGGCCTATATGGCCCCTGACTGTTGACAAAACCCCCAAATCTGTTGACACGGAACTAGCATTTTTATGTGGCTAGTATCCGGAAACGCGTCAAAAAGGACGGCTCATCGTCCTTCATGGTGGTCTGGCGCGACCCCAAGATCCGGAAGCAGCAGGGCATTACTGTCGACTCCGCTCATGAGGCTGAAACGCTCAAGCGGTTGCTTGACGCGAACGGTCAATCCTTTGAGATCGCCCAGCAGGCACTACTGGACAACAGGGCGAAGATACCCACGGTTGGGGAAGTAATTCAGGAGCACATAGACCTCCTGATTCGGCCGTCGAGCGGGACCGTCAAGACGTATCAGACGATGCTTGATCTTCATGTGAAGAAGGTCATCGGGCACGTCCCCGTCGACAAGCTGGATTATCGGATGATCGCCTATTGGGTGAAGTCGATGATGGCCAAGGGACGCTCACCGAAGACGATCAAGAACGTGCACGGTCTAATCTCTGCGTCGATGAACACCGCGGAGATGCTGGGGTACATCACGCGTAATCCTTGCCGCGGCGTGCAGCTGCCGAGTGTCGAGAAAGCCGAGGACGAGATGATGTTCCTCACCCATGCAGAGTTTGGATTGATCATGGACGGCATGGGGGAGCGGTACAAGGACTTCACGAACTTCCTGGTGATGACCGGGACGCGCTTTGGCGAGGCGACGGCGCTTACCGTTGCCGACATCGACTTGTTGGGAAAGCCGGCGACCGCTCGGATTAACAAGGCATGGAAGCGGGACGGGCAGAATCAGTTCTACATCGGCCCGACAAAGACCGGCGCGGGCAAGAGGACTATCGGGTTGAATCCGGCGCTGGTTGATCTACTGATTCCGTTGGTGGCTGGCCGCCTTGGTAGTGACCTGCTGTTCTCGACGCCCAAGGGTGAACGGATCGTGCACAAGCTGTACTGGCACCACTACTGGATACCGGCGGTCAAGGCAGCCCAGGATCGTGGCCTACGGAAGAACCCCCGCATACACGATCTGCGGCACACGCATGCCTCATGGTTGATTCAGGATGGTGTCCCTATCTTCACGATCTCGCGTCGGTTGGGGCATGCGTCCACCAGGACTACAGAGGGCGTTTACGGGCACCTGATGCCGGAGGCACTGCAGGCTGGTGCGGACGCTACAGAACGGTCGGTGTCCGCCTTTATGCGGTGAAGCAGCGGGGCTCGTTAGTCAGCTGCTAGGAAGCCACGCGATTGCGGGCTCTAGTTCCAATGAGCCGAGTGTGGGTGTTGTTTCGCTCAATTACATCGGATGCCGGGTCAGAGCGGGGCGCTATCTCGCTAATCCTGGCGATCTCCGCGATGTGCTCAGACGTAAAGACGATCTTTCCCTTGCCCCAGCACGCGTGAGGGAAGCGTCCCGCAGCAGCGCCGTCACGCAGCCATCCTTCGCTGCAGCGCATGAGGGCTGCAGCTTCGGCAGGCTCGAAAAATTCTAAGTCCATGTCAACCCCGTCATTTGTTCACCTCGGCTGTTCATTGCTGTGAGCATCGGCGGGAACATGACGAAAGTGCGCGGGTCCAGGACTGTCTCTATTTGGAAAGATTTATGAGACATCCACGCCGACGTGCAGGAAGACTGACCGTTGGATCGCGAAGCCTGTGGAGTTCAGCGCTAAATGGCGGTTTTTGCAGCGCTATTTGGCACAAAGCTGCCCACAGTGGGATAGCCGACATTGTGATTTCTGAGCCTCTGGAGCCGCAATTGCTTTAACGGACGGCGTCCGTTCGATGTTTGGTGGCAGTTGGTCGGTAGGTTCATCCGCAGGGGAAGTTGTTCTTGCCCGTCCGGCTGCCTAACTAGTCGCTCGGGGAGGGTTGACGATTCCAGAGGGAAGGATAGTCGGCTCACAAGGGCGTAGGACAGCGGGTATGACCGTCGCCATCGTCAGAGGGTCTACCTTCATATCCTGATCATCGGAGTACGTTCCGGAGTATTCCGCGGGGATCCACGGCAGATTTTTGGGACCGAGTACGTCTGCCAGCACGCGCCGAACTCGGTGCCGAAATCAGTGGTGGTCAAAAGTGCGGGGGAGCGTTTGTGACTGGCGGGGTGGCTATACGTCCCCCTATCTCACCCAAGTTGATGTTGCGTGGCTAGAAAAAGCCCCGGGCATGAAGACTCTGGGTGGCGAAGTCTCGGCGCTGGCCATCTGTCAGTTCTCGATCCTTCCGGTCCGTGACCTCGTAGTCCGAGACTTTAGCATCCGAAGGAATCTCGGAGAGCGCGTATGGCCTTGCCACGTTTCCAAGGGCGAACCTGAATTCCTCCTCACGAAACGTGACGTCATAGCTGACCCCGGCACCGACCCATTCATTGAAGGAGACGAATGCAGTTGCGGCGTCTACAAGTGTTAATGCGCTCGTCACGCGTTTTGACAAGAAGCCGCTGTGATCTTTGACATCGGTTATCCAGATACAGAAAGACGTCATGTGGATAAGCTCTGGCCTGGCCAGCGTCGAGTGCAACGATTCGTTCCGTACTTCGGACACCCAACTCTCTACAATTCCGGTGTAGAGACTTTTAATTTCCGAGGTGTCGTAACGCCTGGAGCGCTGAGCTGCGTAACCGCTGGCAACAAGCGTCGGATACCCGAACCGTGCAATGACGCCTTCCGTTGAGACAAGCCTCGTCTTGAGTGAAAGGAATATCTCTTGGGCCAGCCAGTGCTCAGCCGAGGAAGATCGGAAGAGTTGCGTCTTCCCCATCGCGCTTAGTTCCGTGCGGACGTTCTCGGCGAAGTCGAGCACGGAAAGCGATGTCTGCTGTCTGTGGCGTCGAAAATTGATAATGGTTTCAAGGGCGAGGGATGACCGCTCTCCGTCAGGTCCGAGGAGTATCTGCTTCAGCTCCTCCGCATCCTGGCTGCCAACGACGTCGGAATCAAGTAAGCGAAGCGCATTCTGGGTCCTTCGCTCGCTGACGTCATCATCTGCCAGCCCGACCTGAAAGTATCGATCAAAGTATCTAGATAACCTCATGCGGCCTTGGCGACCCGAGAAACCGGCGCCCAGACCCGCTGGTTTGAATAGGTAAGTGACCGCTTCTTGGACAGGTCTGGCGTGTCCGCGTGTGACGAGCGATTCGATGCATTGCATCCTCTTATTCTGTGTCTCACCTGCGTCCCCTTCCCGCCACGAGAGATAATCAAGGGAATTCAAGCGAATGTGATCCCAAACCTGATGATGAGCGATGCGCAACCAAGTCAAGGCTGTGAAATCTAGGGCGTCGACTTCGGCTTCTGCCAGCAGGCCGTTTAGGCTAATCATCTGTTCCTTCAACCGTTCGGCCGCCCGCGGAGTTTCGAGGCCCAGAGCGAGGATCCGTACGAGGTCTTCGCGATCCTCGGCATGTTCTGCCCCGGAGTCTTCTCCGACCGGACTGACCGCGTCAAGGATCGCTCTACTCCACCGGCGACGAACCACCGTGGGAACCGGCGGGACCTCAAATGGATACTGAACGATCTTTTCCATAAATTCAGAGCTTTCGCCACTCATACCAGTTGCATTTAGGACACCATCGACCGTTGCCTGGTCATAAGCCAACAGATAGTGAACGTTCGTGAAACGACCCAGCAATCGCACTACGCGCAGGAGCGATCGCAACTCATCACCATCGAGTCGATCGACATCGTCGACTATGACAAGCACCCTCTTATGTTGAGCGGCGATATCGTCACTGAGTGTGCGGAATTCCGAATGCCAGGCGGGCCGCTTCGTCATCTCGGAGATCACGTCTGCCGCGAGAGCGGACGCTGTTCCTCCGACCACTGGGATCATCTTCAGCATCGGGGCGCCAAAGCGTGAGTAGGTAGTCAGCTTTTTCTTCAGCGATGACGCCTGCGGAAAAGCCTCTGATAGAGCAGAAACGAATTCTGCCGTAATGGAACCCACGTCCGCAACTGACCAAGGGCTGAACCACACGGTTGTCCAGTTGTTGCCTAACTGCCTCACGACATCCTTAAGGAGCGTAGTCTTACCGCTGCCCCAAGGGCCGACCAACCCAAAAACCGTAGACCCCTGACCATCCACACACGAGTCAACACGATTCGCTACTACACGGGTGAACTCGTAGCGCCCGGCGATATCGCTTTGTTCTCGAGATTCATCGCTCCAGGGTGGCATCGGGTTGGTTTTGTTTCTCATGCCCTTAGTCAATCATTCGTCAGCTAAAGGAATATCCAGAGGCGAGGATGGAGTCCGGACGCCGTCTTGAAAAGCTAGTACTTCATGAGATAGCGCTAGTGAGTGTCGTCTGCTGGAGCGGCGGCCGTCAAACTCCTAGAAAGGCGGGGATTTCACGCGCAGGAGGAATCTCGTTTAGTCGCCTCGCCGCGAAGTGTCTCAGCAGACGCGGGGGGAGGGGCATCTGAGGCAGACCGAGATCTGTTTCCTGAGGCTGCCAGGTAAAGGATCCTTCTCCTGGCAGCTATTTCGAAGGGCTCTCGTGTAGCCATATGGCTCGGTCCAAGGCTCGGGGTTCAACGTTGAGCTCTGCTGCGGCAAGCTGGAGGAGGTTCCGTGTTCGTGCTGGGGTCAGTTTGTTCCCGTCGCCGAGAAATCGGGCGAGATAGCGCTGTACCATCACGTCTGGCTTTGTTTCGGTGCCGACTCCTGCATTCATGATCAGGTATGACCAGGCAAGCGCGCCGAAGCCTTTGACTGAAAGCCATGCTGCCTTTACGGAGTTATCTCCGGCAGCCACGGCCGTCCGAAGGTGTTCCGTAGTGCTGACAGGGGTCTGCAGGGCTGTGAGCCGGGAGAGGCCCTCGTAGATACCTTCGGGTCGTACGCGATTTGTTCCAGGGAGCTTGCTTTCGTTGCGCAGGATGTCGCGGGCAAAGTCTGCGGGGCCACCGGCGCTCTCCACAGCCTTCATCAAGTCCGAACCGCTGTCGGTTTCTGATGTCGAGCGAAACGCGCGGTACTTGGCAAGTACATTCGTCGCTGCGGCCGAGCTCCCGCGTAGCGAGTAGGCCGAGTTCAGGGCGCACAGCGCAAGAGAGTTACGAAACTCCACGGGGGCTCTCCAGGCGGAGGGATCGCCGAGATCCTCAACGATGGCCTTCAGGAGAAGATCCAATTCAGTCATGCCCGGATCATATCCGCATCTCTCGTTCAAGGGTTCGGTTATGGCAAGGGGCCGGAGAGTGTGTCCGGCCCCTTGCGAGGTTGTCTGTTTGCGAACCACGACTGACAGTCATCGCCACTGCCGAAGCGGGACAAACTCTCAGCCCCAGATGAGTGGACCGGGTAAGCTACCGCCAGACGATGAGACGGCGCTGCGGCTGGCCCCCTAATGGGGGAGTCAGGCGTGGGGAGATCCTTGGTTAAGTCAGATTAATCGTGAGAGCTGCACGTCTTTGTAAGGCGTGGCCGATCCCCCGGCGTGTAGGTTGACCCACGTGTAGCCATCTTCTTTAAGCCGTTTTAGCAGTGCTTCAGTGGCTAGTTCACTTACCGGAACCCACCCGTCCATTCCTCCCGGTTCTGGCCGCGTCAAGGTCGTTCTGTCTGGATGCCATGCATTTACAACGACTTTCCGCCGATTTGCACTCTTAGGAAACTGGGCGTGAACAGATTCTGGGATTCCGTAGCTCATAGCGTTGATCGTAGGGCCTTCGGAGCCTTTGGTCTCCTGGATAACTCAGCGACGTTACGAAGATCTGGAAATGCAGCTAGGCCGTAATCCGGGGCCGAGGGGCGGAATCTTCGAATGGTGAGGCAGGGAGGGAGGCCCGCTGCATTGGGCCGCTTACGCGGATTCCGCTAAAGCCGGCCTATAAGCTTCCCGATGGAGCCTCATGATCTTGCCACCATCCCGAGATGTTCGTTGCCAGGTCCTACCGTTCCGATCAACGAACACCACCACCAGCATGATGCTCCGGGCGAAGGGGTCGTCTCCAGGGAAGGCTCTGTGATGCCAGTTCATCGTTGACTCGTATCCAGAGAAGTCAAAACTAACGCCGCGGCACTTTCCTGGGAGAACAGTGCCTAGCGTGAAGAAGTTTGTGTCTGGAAGAGGATGCCCCAAGGGATCGATCACAGACCATCTTCCCGGGCCATAACCAGTATCTTCTTTGCGAATGAGCTCAGTTTCCCAAAACTCGATGTTCGTGAGCGGCAGGCCCTCATGAAATGAGTCCTCGGGTATAAAAATCTGCACATCGTGAAAAGGATGTTCAGAGAAGTTTTGAACGAAAATGCGTGCGCCTGTGATGTCTTCGCTATCTCCCCATTCATCACTCTCACGGGGGAACCCCGTGGCGCCGGGACGAAGCTTGAGGGCGTCCTCGGCCTCCTTAGCTTCTAAGAAGTCCATTTCCAGCCGTCGATCACGTTGTTCTCGTATCTGGGCATCGGAAGTGGACTGCAGAGTCCTTGCTGCATAAACAACAGCAAGGACAGTACCCACAGCCCCAACACACTGGCCCCATGCTGACCAGTCCTCGGCAGCTTTAGGCCAAAAGTACCGAGGATTTGGCAGAGTGAACCATCGGAGCAACCCCAACAGCACCACCAATACGACGCCAACTATCAACCAACCAACTCGACGCGTGTTATGCCACCACGGCTTCTTTTCTTCAGACATAGTTCTGTAAAGACTAGACGTTTGCAGAGAAATCCAGCCAATGGGATCTCACGGTGGGGCTGCGCGGGTCAGGACCCTGGACCCGGAGTGGATGCTCGAGGCGGGAGATGCCGGTACAGAGCAGTGCGCGCTAGCCCTGTTTTCGTGGTGAACTCTCGAATGGTGACTCCCTTGTCCCGGAGCATCGTGGCATGTTCGAGTTTGTCAGGATCGACTACAGATGGTCGTCCGGTACGCCGGCCGGTGGCCGTGGCCACAGCACGGGCATGGGCGGCCCATTCTGCCGCATAGGTTCGTTCCATCTCGGCGAAGAGCGCGAGCATCACCACGGCCAGCTGAGCCATCGGGCTGTCTGGGTCCGAGGTATCGATGGGGAGCGGATCAGCCAACGTGCGGACACCTATCCCACGCTCTTTGAGCTCGTGCATCAGGTTTAGTGTGTCGCGGACTGTTCGGCCCAATCGGTCCAAGGTATGTACCACGACCACGTCGCCTTCCCTAGCATGATCCAGTACCCCCTTGGAGCCCGGGTCTGTCCCTGGTCGCTCCGGACTTCTTATCGGCAAAGAGTTTGGTGATGCCGGTGGCGGCCAAGGCGTCGAGTTGGCGGCCTAAGTCTTGCTTGGCCGTGGAGACCCTTGCATATCCAATATCCATGCGTGAAGCGTGCCTAAAGTTGTCTCTGAGACAGTCGACCGATGCGCTAGTTTTGGAATAACAAACGGGACATCAGCGTGACGAGGATTCGCGCGGGCGTGGAACTGTTGGGTGAGTGTCCCAAATGAGTGTCCCGGTTCTAAGGAAGTGGGACTCCACGGGAGTGGTTCGAGCTTCGGTGATAATTGGCGAATGACCTTCGAACGGGAA
Source organism: Pseudarthrobacter sp. YAF2 (assembly GCF_052113345.1). NCBI lineage: Bacteria > Bacillati > Actinomycetota > Actinomycetes > Micrococcales > Micrococcaceae > Pseudarthrobacter > Pseudarthrobacter sp. YAF2. Next base: position 43,716 of record NZ_JBFRDA010000016.1, read on the forward strand.
AACAATGAAGCTAGCGCTCAGTCGCAGGTAGTGTCCGTTGCCTTGAAGTTCTTGGATGCCTTCTATAAGGAAGACCTGGCCAGAGCCTGGCCGCTAGTTCATCCCCAGCTTCGCCTCTGCTGGGTGCAGTGGTGGGCGACAGCTAATGAAATTGCTCTGCGGCAGGCGGGTTATGAGTTGGTAAAAATCTCCCCCGCATTGGCCTCAAGCGGGGCCAAGGAACATCCTCTGTGGGCCGATTTCGAAAGGGTGCTTCTTCGAGACTTTCGGAAGGCGTACCCACTGGACCTCACGACTTCCGGCATCGGTGTCGCTCCACGAGTCATAGCGCTGGACACAGAGCTACTATACGTCCACGCAGAAATCCCGCCGGGTGGGGCCTGGGAGGCGGGCGCTGACAGTTTGGCGTATCCGATGGTCATGCAGCTGAATGACAATAGATGGTTTGTCCTGAATTGGGCCTCCGACGTGATACCAACGCCTGGGTATCCACCAACTTTGTAGATAGGTGAAAACGCTAGTTGCAAGGGAAGGCCAGCACAGCGCGTGCCCGTCCTCCGTTGCTATCGGGCGTCTGCCAGGTCTTCCCGAAGATCATCCAAGAGTTCTTGGAGCCACGCTCCCGGCTCTGCGACGTCCTGGCCTTCGCTGTTCCGTTCGCGGATATCGAGAGTTGGCCCATTCGTGTACTTCACGACATACACAAGACAACCGTTTTCGTTCCGGTAGTCCTTTGCGGACCGAACTTGAATTTCAGTGATCGAGCTCCGGGGGATGGTGCGCACTAGGATCTCGGGATCGCGGCTTGCGTTGCTGAATACAACATAGGCCAGCACCCCCTTGCCGAATACCGCGCAATGGTATTCGAGTGCATACCCCGGAGGGCCCTTTGGCGCGTTGACGATCAGGGCGTGATCAATGTCTTCCCCTACAGCCGCAACGAGCTGTGAGATTGCACGGTCAATGGGGTCTACAAGGTCTTGGTCATCAAACGACAAAGCTCCGTGTTGTTTCTGAAAGGTTTCCAAACGTCCCCACTCACGGTCGAATGTTTCGTTTGATTTTCTGAAACCATCAATGATTTTGGTTGCCGCTTTTTCGGAAGTTGCCATGATGTCCTTTCGCTGTTGCCTGCGTAGCTGGTTGCACTCACCCTATCCGGCGGCGGCGTCGCTCTAGTCCCGAAGCTAAGGAACGGGGACACCCTTCTCCGCACTGGGTCCCCCTCAAATAGGGACAGGATTCTCTGCAGTCGGCGTCCTTTGGTGCACTCTCATGGACTGATGCAACTTTTGTTTGGTGGTGAGACTGTCATCATTACAGGGTGACTAACTCCAGCCCTACTCTCCAACAAGTCCTTGAGCAAGCGCGAAACGCCGCATATCAATTCATGGTCAAGGGGGAGACCTCCGGCTTGGACTGGGACGAGGAGACCATTACCAACCTAGTGCTCGCTGAGGCCTACCCTCTGGTGAAAGTCGTTCCCTTCACCAAGCTTCAAGAGGGGGGCGACAAGCGTTTGAAAGAGCGTGGAGCAGGCATGGGAGCAGACTGGTTGTGGTGGTGGGTTGGCGACGACGGTGCATCCTTCGGCATGCTTGTGCAAGCGAAGCGTCTGAAGAAAGACAAAAACGACGGATGGCTCATCGACTTTGGATATAAGTCTGGGAAGCAGTGGCAAGATCTACATGCGACGGCGGATGCCCTTCAAGTAGCGCCTAGCTACGCCCTCTATCTTGGCTCTCCGAATTACAGAAAACCCGTCGGATGCGGTGTAAAAGACCATCCCTCCGACTATGAGCAGTGCGAGCGGTGCATCCGTAAGTCCGTTTCGTTCTACCCGTCCGTACTGGCCGACGGTATAGGCGTAGAAGCGGCGGTTGCCTATAGACAATCGATCCCGATGGAGAGTCTCGCGGATCCGCAAGCGGACACTGAAACGCCAAATGCACAAAAATGGATGGTCGGGCTTACCCCAGAGTTGCAAGAATTTATGACCACCGAAGCGGCCGGCACGCCACAGGCAGTGGCCAGGCAGCTCGTGTCCAAGGCTAGAGAGCGGCGATCTCTGCAGTTAACAGCTATTGAAGAGACACTGACTCGCGATGATCAAATCAGCGAAGATTTAATGTTCGAGTCGCTACCGCTCGACCAGGGACATCTCCCTGCTCCTTACTTCCTTCAAATCTTGCGAGGGTTGCGTCGAACTCCACCGGGATATGTCCTGAACGCGCTTAGCGGGGGGGCACCTGTTGGACTGGATACAGCCAACTTGGCTGGACTGGTCATCATCAGTGCTGGTTCCTTCAACTGACTCGTCTCAAAACGAAGGAAGTGGGACACACTACAACTACTTCCGTCGCGCCGACGCTCGAATCAATATCTGCTTCGCGTAGGGGCCGGCCGTCCTGAGCAAGTCGCCGTGCAGTCATCGTTGCTGTACAACGCGATTACTGATTAGTCACGGAAGAACGTTGGAATCGTTTCTTCGAACTGTGCCTCAAGGCGGTTGATTTCCTCAGTGGGCCAACCAAAATAGGAGACCGTGTAGCTGAATGCATTGTAGAAAGCCGCCAGAGCGGCCCGAGCCTCTTTCTCGAGATCACCGATCTCCACATGTACGTACGCGACCCGGCGTCCGTCTTCCTCGTCGTCGTCCCATCGACGCCGCTGTCTCGCCGGATAGAGCGTTGGATGCGTCCTGTTCGAAAGAAAGCCGTAGATGCCCGATGCTGAGTCCTGGCCGATAGTTCCTCCGTGCATTTCAGTAAGCGCGTACATCCACATCACTGAGGATTCGAGGCCCGGAAGAACTTGCCCGTTGAGCCGACGCTCCCCAAGGTCCTCCCGGGTCGCGCTGGGAAATCTAGCCAAGATTTGACGCTTGAGCAACTTGTAAGCTCGTTCAGCCCGCACGTAGCTCGGGTGAGATTTTGTGTGCATGCGACCAGCGTTCTTCTTTGCCTCTTCCGCACTTATGAGCTCTTCGAGGTAGGCGCGCGCGAGTCGGTTCTCCGAGGACTCATCTGGATCATCCCCGAGAACCCAAACGGCGTGAGCGCAGTTCTCGATTACTGCTCGAATCAGGAGGGGTGGTGAGAAATACACTTCGGCGCTTGCATAGAGGCTTGCTAGCGCACCGAGATGACCACTAGCAGTGAGGAGGAAGGTTTGAACGACCTCCGCTATCATTCGATGACCTGTCTCCCCAGTCGAGTCGGGGACCCGGCCGTCAGGCGACGGCAAATCTGCGGCAGCTTGGGCTGCACCAGATTCCGGTTCAGGGGACCACCTGTAGCGATCGTTCACCTCGATGAACACTTGACGGCAATGCAGGAAAAGGTCCGATATGTCGAGCAGCCGAGCACGAAGCTCAGGGTGTAAGCGGCAACTTTAAACTGACCGGAGACGGCAAAACTGATTGACCGTTCGCGGCAGTGGTTTTGACCATTGGCGGCAAGCATTTTTGGACAGCAGCCGGCCATCTTTAGTGGTCTCACGCGCCGGCATTCCTCTTGTCCGTCCCTCGTGTCGTTACGGGGAGAGCCCCTTCCTTCCGCGGTGAAATGGCGATGCCAATCGTCTGTATTTCACCCGTTACGGGAAGGAAGGGGCTCGTTGTGAAGTCTCCAGGAGAGTTCATGGAAATTTTAGCTGCTTACGATTTGACCCGGTCGTACCGGGATGCCGCGAAGATCTGCGGCGTCTCGCATAACACGGTGCGCTCCTACGTGAAGGCCCGCCAGGACGGCGCGCAGGCGCCCGTGGCCCGACAGCGCGGCCGGATGACCGACCCGTTCCTGCCCCAGATGATCTCCTGGGTCGAGCAGTCCCGCGGGAAGATCCGCGGCGACGTGGTGCATGAAAAGCTCCAGGCTTTGGGCTTCACCGGGTGTGAGCGGACAACCCGGACCACGCTGGCCGAATTGAAGGCGAAGTACCGGGCCCGGAACGTGCGCGTCCACCGCCCCTGGACTCCCGAGCCGGGCCTGTGGCTCCAGTATGACTACGGCGACGGGCCCGTCGTTGACGGGGTGAAGACCGTGCTGTTCGTGGCATGGCTGGCGTTCTCCCGATTCCGGATCGTGATCGCTTTGCGGGATAAGACCATGCCGAGCGTGTTCGCCGCCCTCGACAGGGCATTCCGCCTGATCGGCGGGGTCCCGACCTACGTATTGACCGACAACGAGAAGACCGTCACGATCGAGCACGTCGCCGGGATCCCGGTCCGCAACCACCAGATCGTGGCGTTCACCAGGCACTACTCAACCTCGCTGCAGACCTGCCTGCCGGCAGACCCCGCATCGAAAGGCGGAGTGGAGAACGCGGTCAAGATCGCCAAAGCCGACCTCGTCCCCAAAGAGACCAACCTCCTGCCCGGGTACCGGTCCTTCTCCGAGCTGGAGGCGGCGTGTGAGGCGTTCATGGAAGAGGTGAATTCGCGGGTGCACCGGGTCACCCTCGAGATCCCCAAGGACATGCTCCGGGTTCTCGAACAGCCCCGGTTGCACCCGGTCCCGGCGACACCGGTGACAGCGAGTTTCGGACACACCCGCCAAGTCCCGCCGAACACGCCCATGATCACCTTTCAGCAGTCCCGCTACTCCGTCCCGCACACCCTGATGGGTCAGATGGTCTGGGTGCGCAGGACCGAGACCGAGGTGATCATCGTTCATGTCGGGGACGGCGGCCCGGTCGAGGTCGCCCGGCACAAACTCACCCGCCCCGGCACTCCCGCGATCATTGACGACCACTTCCCGCCGGCCCCCGTAGGCGCTCTGGAACGGGTCATCCGCCCGACGAACAAGGCCGAGGAAGAGTTCCTGGCACTCGGCGCCGGGGCAGCGCTCTGGCTCAAGGAAGCAGCCGCCGCAGGCACCGGAAAGATCCGGCACAAAATGGAACGCGCCGTCACCCTCGCCAAGGTCCTCGGCGCCGACGAGGTCGACAAGGGCCTCGGAGCGGCAGCGGTACACCAGCGCTTCACCCATGAGGACCTGCTCTCCATCGTCAACACCGGCAACGCCACAAGCCACACAGCCAGCGCCACCCACACCGTTACCGACCAGGGCCGGTGGCTGAGCCAGGGCACCGGCGGCTGGGCCAACTTTGGCACCGCCCCTAACACCACCAGTGATGAAGACTTTGAAGGAGCCATCGATGAGCGCTGACACCATGACCCCGCCCCTGGCCGACACCGCGGTCCAGAACGTGATCGCACTGATGCGCACGACCCGGATGCCACACGCCCGCGCGGTCGTCGCCGACGTCCTGGCCACCGCGAAAGCCCAACGCTGGGACCCCACCGAAGTCGTCCGCGTCCTGCTCGAAGCCGAAGCCACCGGCCGGAACGCCTCCATGCTGGCCACCCGCCGCAAACGCGCAGGATTCCCCACCGGGAAGACCTTCGACGTCTGGGACGAAGCCCTCTCCACCCTCCCGGCGGCGACAACATCGTTCCTGCGGACCCTGGAATGGGTGCGGCGGCGTGAAAACCTGATCGCCTGCGGGCCCTCCGGCACCGGCAAAACCCTGCTCCTGGAAGCCCTCGGCCAGCAGGCCATCGATCAGGGCATGTCCGTGTCCTGGCTCAGCATGGAAGACCTCGGCGCGCTCGTGCGCCGGCACCGCATCGATGACAGCGTCAACAAAGCCATCACCCGCGCCACCAACGTGGACCTGATCTGCATCGATGACATAGGCCTGTTGCCGGTCTCCGCCGACGCCGCCGAAGGCTTCTACCGGGTCGTGGAAGCCTCCTACGAGAAACGGTCACTGGCGATCAGCTCGAACATCCACCCCTCCGGGTTCGATGAACTCATGCCCAAAACCATCGCCACCGCAACCGTGGACCGGCTCCTCCACCACGCCCACCTCTGCCAAACCAGCGGCGAGTCCGTCCGCCTCATGCAAGCCCAAAACGGGAAAGGAACCCGCCCCATGAACTGACCCCAAACCCCGGTCAGGCGCCCCCGAAAACCCGGCACGCCCAAGCGCCTGACCCTGTCCAAAAATACTTGCCGCCACCGGTCAATCACCTGCCGCCAGCGGGCAAACCAACCTGCCACCACCGGTCATTTCTAAGTTGCCGTTGACACAGGGGAAGTGGTTTGCCAGCTTGTCATGGTGAGTAGGCTACTTGGATCCCCAGTAAAGTACGGCGTGCCCCGGATACTGGGTGCGGCGCCGAACCCAGGCCACCCAGTGTCCCAGCGCTTGGAAATTGGACGAGACTGTCTGTCACTTCTATAGAAGGCCTGCGAACTCTTTCCACCAGTGCAGCCGAGTAGGTTTTCCCTGATAGTCACTGCGACGATTCAAGCTCTTTGACTTCTGAGAGACTTACCATTCGTTCCAAGGCAACCTTGGCGCTGGCCGCGGAGGGGGAAACCTGACGTAGGGCTTCTGCATGCACTCTCCAGCACCGGCAAAGGCTTAGAAGCGATTGCCCCTGAAGCCAGTCGTTGACCGCTGAGCCGGGTACCCTCCCGTCAAACACCGAGTGCATCCCACTTCACGTTCTCTTCGGTTGCGATCCCGTGGTGCTGGCGAGGCCGGATGCCGCAGCCCGCTTGTGTACACGCCAACTTTGGGGATGCGCACCAAGTCCTTGCAGCAGTACAAAGGGTCTAAGAGAGACCACTCACGGGTGGATCGAAGGTTAGACCTCACGCCATGGCATAGTGTCGAGCAGTTCCAGGACCGCTAGCGGATTGTTCACTAGCATGGCTAAACCAGCAAGTTTCGCGGGGAACGCGATTGGCTCGGCCGTTAGGCTACTTTCATCAAAGTACCGATCAAACCTGTCGCGAAGCCCGAGCGGCAACCTTTCCGCGACTTCCTCTTCCAAGCTGGATGCTTCGATGGAGAGCGTGGACTTCTGGTGCCGCCGCATTCGTTCGACGTCGGTTTTTGGCTCGGGTGCCGACCGTATCGCGGCTTCCATCAGACGCGACGTCGCGGCGCTGACCCAAGCATCGCCGGCGTCCACTCTCAACGGGATGGGGATCATTTGAACGGCGTGGATCGCCTCATGCCGGACCGCGAGAGAAATGCTTGATGGATCTTCATGGGTGTTTACATAGCGGAAGATGTCTATCTCAGGTGAGCAGTGCTCACTCAAGTGCACGTCACCGAACGTGCCGGAGAGTTCCGGATGCACACCCGGTTCGATGATGGCATCCTGACGGAGGCGAACCCTGTACAGATAAAACTGGTCGTTGACGCCGTCCTGATCATTCATCCGGCGGAGCATGTTCTCGATCGCCGCTTCGTAGGTGCCCAGGTGAAGCGCCTTGGCCCTCTGCCGAGAAGCCCAGCGCTCCAGCGCACTTTCGTCGCCCGAGATGCTTCGGAACCTCCTTTTGGTGACCGTTGTGAGACCCGCCGTTGGGTCGAAAGCCCGATCAGGCCCGTTTGAGTGCGTAGAGGTGTGATACCAGAAGGAACCCCCCACTGCGGAGTCATCGTGGCACGGATCGTCTGGCGAAACCCAGAAGTCAGGCCGCCCCAATGGTTCGTAGTCGGTACCACAGTTGGGGCAGGCCTCAGCTCCTTGCTCAAAAAGGGCCAGCCATTCCGAGTTGATGTGCCACTCGTTGCTACATGTCCCACAACGCATCCAACGGAGGCGCTCAAAATCCACTGCTCGCTCAATCACGACCACAGTCTCACACGACGGACCGACATTCACCGGATGTTGCAGCCAAAGAACTCCAGATCCGGTGTCCCCAACATCGATGCCGTCAGGGGCCCCGGTTTGAGGATCGAGTCGAGTTTTTCTCGTCGAACGCTAAAGGGCTTAGCCACTTGCCTTTGATCAAGTCCTGTACCCGTTGGCGTTCCTCGACCAAATCAATTGGTCGGCCCGCCAACTCTTGGAGAAGTTCGGCAAGGTCCCACTTTTCAAAATGGCCATACCTGGCCGAGTAGAGGGCGAGTGAGCTGATGGAGAAGGTGTCCTCCGCATCGACGAGCCCGTAAGCGATCAGCTGCAGCAGCGATTCGGTTTTCAACTCATCCTGCCGGGCTCCCCGAACGGATCGTCCCAGGGTTGCTTTGAGTTCGATTAGGGTTCCATCGTGAATGAGGTCTGCATCCGCTGCGATAGGTAGGCCGTGAAATATGGGCCCTACGGTCACTGGCTTCGTCAGGTGCGGGTACAACTTCGCGTCGGCGACATCGTCAAGCTGAAGGAGCTCTTCAACGATGCCAGGGGCGGCAAGACCCACAAAGGAGTCCGCGTCGCCAAGTCCGCTTTCGAGAGCCTCTTCCAACGAAGCTGGCAACACCGCCGGGTACCTGAACGCCTCGGTAAAAAGCGCAAACACCCAAGCGACGCGGGCAAGGTTCTCACGGGAGGACACCGACAAGTCGGAAAGCTCACCTACAAGCGCTATCCCGCCCGCGCCCATAAGCTTCCCAGCGCCATGAAGTACTGGGAACGGGACCTCTTCCGGGGCTAGTCTCAGTCGGACGGTGTTGTCGAACGCCGTACCCATAGTCCCGGGATTGGCGCCCTGACCGGGAACCAGGAGCGCCCCGGATGAAGCCCGAAACCGTGAGTTGACGGAACGACGGTTGGGGAAGGCTATATCGAAATAATCGCGCAGGGGTGATTTCTCTTTCACAGCCTTGGTCAGAGTGCTGAAGACGTAATTGTCGGTCATGGTGTCATCGTGCCATCACCGGCAGACACTTCTTCTTGAGGCGGCCGTGGCCCACCGGACGCCGACACGATGCTGCGGTGGCTTTGTGAGCTTGGACGTGTGACCTGATTGATTTTCGCTGAGGCGTTCGTTGCCGACGGACGCTTCCTAGTCTGTACTCTGTGCCTGTGCTAGCTCCGTGTAACGGTCGAGGCTGTACCTGGTGAGGTCCATGGCGGCGGTCATGGCCCAGACAGTAATTTTCATCGTTGGTCGGTTGTGTTTTCCGGTGACGCCGTCTGCGAGGCTGACTGCAGTTGTCGGAGTCAGGACGGCATCTGAGGCCCATTGTCGCGCATGGGCGAATCCGGAGCACAGCTGCCATATCGAAAGGACCGATGTCCTCGGGACCAGCTCACGGACATCTTTGAGTATCTGTGTGCTTGAGGGGGCCTTGAGCTTGGAGGAAAACCCGGTCTTGGCCAGGATCTCGTTTAGTTCGGCCTCGTCCTCCTTGAAGTCAGGGAGCGTTGCGGCGTGCTGGGGGCGTTGGGACGCGATTTCCCCGTAAGCGTTGGCGCGGTCCTGTGCCTCTTTCAGCGACAGCGAAAGTGACCTAGTCACCCTCAACTGTGGCTCTTGCGGAGAAGCGATCCAGGCTGCCTGGGCTGCGGATTCGATGGCTCCGCGGATCAGTGTGAAAGGTGAGAGAGTATGGCTCGCACCAGCCCCAATCAACAGACTGTCCAAGGTATGAAGATGGTCTATTGCACTCACCAGGGCATTGGCAATGTTGTTCGAGACACGGTAAGGGGCAGTCAGCTCGTCATCGCCTGCCAGCTGACTCCCCGCGGAGATCTGCCATGGCTGGGCCGACTCTCGATAGGGCAGCCATGAACGGATCTCACCGAAGTACAGTTCCGCTACAGCGAACTCCTGCGGTTCGTCTTCCCGCCTCATGCTTCGTCATCCGTCCGCAGAATACGGATGCTGATGGCTCTCGATCCCTCGTGGATCATGGCTTCAGCGGCGGCTTTCGCTGCCTCATACGTCTCGCCTTTGGCGTCGACGTGGCTGAGTTCGCCGTTGCCGGCATGTACGGTCATGGTCACTTTCACTCCCACATCCTAGGCCGCCGCTCTTGTGAAGGTCCGTTCGAGCTCCCGCGAGAAGGGTTGATGTCTCTTGTCGCTGCGGCGTAGGTCACGGGCCGTGAACCGTGCAGGGCAGGGGATCATCATCCGCAGTGCGAAGTAGACTCTTCTATGTCTGTCAAGGCCTTTGTGTTGCCGTTGCTGAGGCGTCAAGCGTGCGGTAGCTATGGCAAGCGGCTTGTTGCCCCAGTGGTATGGAGACCGGTGACACGACCGCGTTGCTGGTCAGGGATGGCATCCGGAAGTACGGCGTTCAGAACCGCCTGGTTGGCGTTGAACCCGATTTGGGCGATTGTCCAGCCGATTCCGAGAACGAGCATATTGGGGGGCGGCTGCCATCAGAGCCAGACCGATACCACCGCTGAGGATTCCGATGATCATCCATGGCTTTCGGTGGAATCAAACCTCTTCGCTGATCCAGCGCTCTGGACATGTCCAGAGCATAGGCGTTCAATGGAATTGAGGGCTCGTGAGAGGTAGAAGGCCATTGTGCTGGGTCACTACGAGCCGAGGTTGAACGCATCACTGGGGATGCTCATGGACGACTACACATATTCCTCAGGCCAGTCGCCGGGAGAACGCGCCGCTAACGCCTTCGATTCCTTGGTGCTCCCGACACACCTAAATTTGGAACGCCTGGTCCAGGTGGTCGAGGGTCTCCGTCATCGGCCGATAGAGATTGAAGCTGCAGGAGTGCTGAATGGAGGCTCCGTCTGTGGGTTGTGGCTTTCCACGGATGATGTCGAGATCATCTTGCATGCCATTAGTCCTTCTGGGCTGCACCGGCAGCAGTTCGTCCTGCATGAACTCGGACACATGGTGTTGAGGCACGACGAATTAGTCGTCCCGGCCGATTACATAGAGGTCCTGTTCCCGAACCTACCCGTGGGCTTGGTCTCGCGCGTCCTTGCCCGGAGCAGCTTCACTGATGAGTTGGAAGCCGCTGCGGAATCGCTGGCAGATCTCTTCGCAGCAGCAATCAGGAACAGTGCCAGGGAGCCACGATCGTTCGAGAAGGTCTTCGAATGATCCAGACAGTGGCCGCAGCTATGATTTGGCTACTCGTCGTTTGCCTGTTGCCTGGAATCAGGAGACGGCGCGATCACAGCGTGGTGACGGCCGCGATCACGATTGCAGTCGCACTGACGCTCAACATCGATCAGGTCTATTTGGGCATTGATTCTGTCCTGGGCGGTCGTAACTTCGTGGACCTGTTGGCCAACATATCTATGGTCGTGGGCATCTACTTTCTCTCGAGAGCTATCGTCCGCGCGGCTACACCGGATGAGACGTTCGAGAAACGGGACATTGCTGGCATGATTCTCTTGGCTTCTGTGATCGCGGGCATTACAGCCAGCTTCAGCGCCATCGTCACACAGGGGAGTTCCACTCGTTTCATGGTGGATTACGGTGACCAGTGGTCTGCAGCCCTCTACTCATCCATCCAGTTCGTTTACATCGGCTACGTGGTTAGCGTTACCGGTGTTACGTGTTTTCGATTTCGCGGCGATATGTTGAGACCCTATTTCCGCACGGCATTTACGTTCATCGGGGTTGGCTGTAGCTTCGCTGTTCTTCTCGTATTGCTTGTGCTGGCCATGGACGTTCTGCATTTGCAAGGGCGCCTGGCGGCTATGGGTGCGGTCGCGCCAATTTATGATGCCGCGGTCGTTGCCGCCATGACTTTCCTGTGCGTCGGTCTGGCCATCCCGCCCGTGGTGCGTCGAATCCTCCGCCGTAAGCAATCCGCGACGGAGGCGGAGCTGGTTGGCGACCTCACGAAAATCTGGGAAAAAACAACAAAGAAGCGGCAGAACGTTCGGCTCGTGCGCGACACCGAAATGATCAGCCACCAGGACCAAGCCCAAAGACTCCATCGGATGCTTGTTGAAGTACAGGACGCACTTTTAGTCGAGCCCGGTTTAGGCAGCTCCTTGGACATCCACGACCTCAAGGTCTTGAACGCTGCTGAGAACTATCTGGCGGGACCTTTCGTGCGCCAAATTCCAGTTCGCCGACGGAAAGGGGAGCGGGCGATATGACGGATGATGCCGGTTCCTCCGGAACCCCTCAGACCAGATTGGCACGAAAGCTCAACCTTCTTCTTGACCTCTATGAGGCCAAGGGGTCGGAGGCGTTGACCTACCCCGAGATCAACCGGCACATGAGTCAACGTGGAACGCCACTTTCCCGCTCTCGCTGGGCCTACATGCGCAGTGGGGATAGCTCGTTGGCGACCGATCCCTCGTTGCTTCGAAACCTTGCAGAATTCTTTGGAGTGGACCGGGATTACCTCTTGGACGATGCCGGGGAGATACCAAAGCTCGTAGACGCTCAGCTGGAACTTCTTCGTACCCTGCGTGAATCACGTGTGCGGAACTTCGCTGCTCGTCAGTTGCAGGGGATCTCTCCGGAAACCCTGGTGAGGCTCCGCCAAGTGATCGACGAACGGAAGAGGGCCCAGGAGGTGGACGATGCCGACAGCAACTAGTCGTAGGGCTATCAGGATGGGAGTTCTTGCTGCACTCGGGACTTTGATTGCAGGCGTCGCCGGTGCAGCGTACTTCGCTCGTCAAGTTGTGGTGCCAAAATACAGCCGTCGTGAGGATTTGAAGGTTTGGGCCGTGCACGCCAATGGAGACGGAGCCCTAGAAATCGAACTTCCCGCTACGGAACAAACGAGAGCGCCGGGACGATATAGCTTTTGGTATGAGCAGGGGATTGGCCACGCATGCCTAGGACCGGTCGTCGAGTCCCACCCCGGCCGAAGGACAGTAACCCGGACGGTTGAGCGAGTGGACTCTGGCAACCTCAGACAAGCCGCGGCAGGTATCTGGAGTGGGTACGTTTACTCGAAACCGGAGCAACTCGGCCTGCCGTACCAGGACGTTGTGATTCCGGTTGAGAATGGCGTCGCCCCGGCTTGGAAATTCGATCCTCCAGCCGGCGTCAACCCATCCGGCGAATGGGCCGTCCACATCCATGGCATGGGCGGTAAAAGAGCCGGCACACTTCGCGGCATACCGGTCGCAAGGCGTCTGGGACTGACGTCGCTGGTTGTCTCGTTCCGCAACGACGGCGATGCACCGCCGTCGTACGATGGCCGCTACAACCTCGGCCAAGGCGAGTGGCTCGACGTCGATGCCGGCATCAACTACGCCATTTCCAATGGCGCTGAACACATTGTCCTTTTCGGGTGGTCACTCGGCGCTGCCATCGCCCTTCAAGTAGCTGCCCTGTCGCCGAATTCCTCGCGCGTAGCCGGGATGGTTCTCGACGCGCCTGTCTTCGACTGGCGAACGACCCTGGCAGCAAACGCCAAGGCGGCCGGACTTCCTCGGCCACTTGTGCACCTAGGCTTCACCATTCTCCGATCAAAGGCCCTTCGGTGGGTGACCGGCCTTGCTGAACCCATATGTCTCGATTCCCTGAATTGGCTGGCGCGCGCAACTGAACTGGACAAACCGGTCCTCGTACTCCATGGAGAGAAGGACGACACAACACCCTTCGAAGAATCCAAGAAAGCTGCCAGTCTGCGGCCGGACCTAGTCAGATTGGTGGTGTTTGAATCTGTGGGCCACTCTCTGGAGTGGAATGTCGACCCCGAAAAATGGGAGCGATCGGTCGAGGAGTGGTTCTACGGTCTCCCGCTGGCTGGCTCTAGTTCTGAACAAGCGGGAGCGCAGTCGTAGGAGGCATTTGCACAGAGTACTGGGCCGCTAGGTCAATGAGCTGACACTCGACCAATGAGGCGTGAGCGGAGTATCGCTCGTCGGCCAAAGCCTGAACGTAACCAGCCGACTCAAGGACGAGCAGATGACGTCGAACCGTCGCTCGAGATGCCTGAAGTCTTGACGCCAAGACGCCAGGGGTCGATGGCCCACTTCTGATGAGGAAGCGGAGGATCTGGCTCCGTGTTCGGTTCATCAAGACGGATGTCGACATTCAAACCACGGCTTAGGTTTGTGGGGGATGCTTGCTGTAGACGGGTCTACAGCAACAGGATACGCCTCATGTAGATCGCGGAAAAGATTGAAGGTGCAGCTGATTGTCTAGTCAGGGCGCTCGCGGAATACTGATGGCAACGCAGCAGCATTTCAAATCGAACGAGGCAGTCGAAAGGTGGAGCATGCCGGCCAAAGACGCTAGCCGCAACGGCGACTTGCCACCGCAGGCGACCCTCGCCCGCCGACTTAACTTGCTGCTCGATGTAGTTGTAGCCGAGAGGGGTTCGCCGGTCACTTTCAGGGAGATTGAGGCCGAGCTCCGAGCTCGAGGAGTCAAAATCTCCAGGGCCAGATGGTTTTACATGAAGGACGGGACCGGGCGTCTGGTTAGTGACCCAGAGCTGCTCGCGGCGATTTGCGAGATGTTCGACGTCGATCCCTCCTATTTGTTGAACGACGTCGAAGGCGACGTTCCAGAGCGCATCGATTCGCAATTGGAGTTTGTGAAGTCTTTGAGGGCAGCGCGGGTGAAGACGTTCGCCGCTAGGACGCTAGGGGACGTTTCGCCGGAAACGTTGCGTGCCATTAGCGAGTATCTGAACAAAGACATCGACTTGCACCCGAATGGCGAGCGGGCTGCATCTATTCCTCCAGGACATACCGAAGATGGGCGTCCAGTAACTCCTTGATTCGGGCAGGGTTGGCCGAGTAGCGGGGCGATCGGCCGTGACGCCGTCCGGCTTCCACATCAACCTCGATGGCGCCCACCTGTTCAAGGGCGATGAGGTGTTTGGCGACGCTGGGCTCGCCGGCGCTGACCGCTGCGACGATGTCACCTCTGGATGCGGGACCGTTTGCCGTAAGGAATCTCAGAATCTCATTCCTTGAGCGGTTTCCGAATGTCGCCACGGCGTCTTCAACGTCAGGCGACCAGGCGTCGTCGTGAGGCTGCGTGATCCGTGGCATGGCTCCATTCTTACTGAACAACATGCAAAAAGTAAGAACTGGGATCTTGACGATACTTTAATTATCTTCGACAATATTCTTTAGAAGCTTGTGTTGTGGTCAGTGTCGTCGCTGCCACGTTGAGTCGCCACTTCTGGCGACGCTGGAGATATTCGAATCCGTTAGTCGAAGCGGTGAGAGCCATGAGCCCGGAACACCTGGCGGGCAACGTTGAAATAGAGAACTCAAACTCATCCGCGGTGGACATTTCGCTGCTGAGTCCGGTGACGCCGACCCTGCGAGTTTCCGTCGACCAAATGATGGGAGCGGTGGAAGGCGTGCGTCGCTACGTCATCTCACACTTGGCTCGGATCGGCCGCTCGTGCGATGTGGACGATGTCATGCAAGATATCAGGATGGCTGTCTGGGACGGGGTCGCGCGCGGAAACTATCGGCAGATACCAGGAGTCTCATTCGGGGCGTGGGTACAAGGCGTCACCGGGAATGTCTGCGCAGCGCACATCCGCAGGGAACTCGGTCACAAGACGCTGCCGCTGCTTTTGGATCCGGGCAACGGTGAGAGTCCGGTGCATGTTCAGCAGCTAACGGCTCTGGTCGTCTCACGTGATTACCGCGATGCCGAGGAGATCATCGATCAAGAATGGGCCCTCATGGTTCTTGGGCTTACTCGGGCCGCTGTGTCGGCTCCGGTTTGGCGCCTCGCGGTGGGCAGTCTTACCGAGCCGCGACGATACGCCCCTCCGTCGCCGCAAGACCGTCGCCGGTGGAATGCTGTCACCGTGGTTCGGCAAACTGCAAAGACAGTAAGCCAAGCGTTGGATGTAGATCCTGAAGCTGTGCACGACATGCCGGGTCTGTGCCAGCAAGCCGTTGGTTGTCTGCCGAGTCCGCTGCTGCGGGGAGTGGCCGAAGCAATCGTTCTGCCCGAACATCACGGCGTCGAACGGCAGGTTGCCATCGCCGCTGTTGCCGAGCAGTTCAAAGTCACTGATCGATATGTGGCGGTTCAAATCGGCACGGCTCGTCGCCTGTATCAAACGGCATGGAGAGTCATTCGCAGTTCCATAACTTCGGCTGTTTGAGTCATGTTGCTCATTGATGAGCTGAGCCATTACCAGGCTTAGGAGGCAACGATGGTGCAATCCCTTTTACGCGGGCGACGGCGTCGTCGGTGGGTGTTTGGCCTAGCACTGGCGGCTATCCTTGGCGCCCTCATTCTCGTTCTGATCGTGCCGCGGGAGTCCCCGTCGACGTTAGGCAGGAGTGTCCCTACGGCTGAATCTTTGACGCCGCCGACTCTGCCGAATGTTTCCCCGACGCCTACGCCGAGACCAGCGAGGTCAGCTCCACTCTCTAAAGTGCCGGCGTCCGTTCCGCCTGTCACAGCAGATTATCGGGCGCTTGCTTCCGCAGCCGCCGTGGCTATCTATAGCTGGGACACCCGAAGTTCGTCCTATTCGGATGTGTACGAGCGAATTCGGGGTTGGTGGTTCGTCCTCCCTGACGGATCAAATCCGTTGGCTGTCCTCGTCCAGGAGTTTGAGGCAACGGGCGTAAACGCAGGTTCCTTCGCTTCGCTTGCGGGCCAAGGTGCCCATAGGGTAGCAACGTTCGAATCCATGGCATGTGACAACGAACTCGTAAGGGTTCGCGAACGCCCGGCTCCGTGGGTGGGGCTTCATGTCTGCACGGTTCAACTCAAGGTCCTTGACCAGACGGTCAGCAGCAGCAATTCATACACAGCGCCGGTCAGTGTCATGGCTAATTGCCCGCCGGCAGCAACCGCCCCGCCTGATCGATGCCAAATGGTCGGCTTCTACGCCTCGACTAGCAGGATCGTTTATTGATGCCGCATCCGGCTTTGGCGATGGCCCTAGTCAGGCGCCGAACGCTCGTACGGGCTGTAACCGCCGTCGTTCTCGTCATCGTGCTTTCCCTGGGAGTTGTCGTCAGTGCTGTCGCTTTAGCCTTGGCGGGCGACAAGCTGGAATCACCTGTCGCGTGTGTGTCAGGCAGCGGGGCTGTCACACAAAGCGTCCTCGAGAACAGTGGATCTCGGCCGGATGGTCAAGCCGTTGGACTCTCTGCAGGGCAGATTGCTGTGGCACGGGGGTACATTTCCGTCGGGAAGCAACTTGACGTTCCTCGGGAGGCGATGGTGATCGCCATAATGATGTCTCTGCAGGAGTCGACCCTCCGGATGCTGGCCAACGCGAATGTCCCTGCGTCATTTCAGTTTCCTCATGACGGGGTTGGGAGTGACCACGACTCAGTAGGTTCGGCACAGCAGCGGCCAGCGGCTGGATGGGGAACCGTTGCAGAGCTGATGGATCTTTCTTTCAACGCACGGGCATTCTATGGAGGGCCGTCGGGGCCGAATCAAGGCAGTCCGAGAGGGTTGCTGGACGTGCCAGGCTGGTCGGCCATGAGCAAAGGGCAAGCAGCCCAAGCAGTTCAAGTTTCAGCGTTTCCAGAGCTCTATGCTCGATGGGAACCACAAGCGACAGCTATCGTTGACCTGCTCCAGGGTGTCACGACGGTCCCGAAGTGCAGCGCCGAGGAGAGCGGCCGGCCAGAGCTGGTCTCTGCAGAAGGCTTGCCCATAATCCGACAAGACGTTTTGCACTTCACGCAGATGGGTGTGGGTGGTGCCTACGTCTGGGGTGGGACGGCTTTCAAGGCATGGGACTGCTCGGGATTCGTGCAGTGGATCTATCGGCAGGTTGGGATCGAGTTGCCGCGCGTGGAACAGTGGCGCGTTGGGCGAATGACTGATAGTCCTCAGATCGGAGACCTTGTTGTCCAAAACCCTCAGGGTCCCTACAACTGGGGGCATGTGGGCATCTATGCTGGCGACGGAATGATGTACAGTGCGCTCAACCCGTCCGCTGGGACGCTGCTACATCCAATTGATTGGAATCCGGGTACCGCCTATTTCGACCTCTTGGGGTCATAGTAGAATATGCGGCAATACCTGAGAACGGGCTGAACTATGAGGAATTCCATACCGGATATGGTCAGCAAGGCGCCGGCGTCACAACTGACTCGCTGGCGTGGCCAATCCTGAGACTGGACACGGCGGTAATGCTGGCTGTGGTCTTCAGCTCAGTGGCCCTAACGAGGATTTGAGGATGAAGTGTCTCGGACGAGTCCGGGAACTGGTTTCACAATTGTGAGACCGCTGTGTACATCTCCAAACGTGGGCGGACTGGGTGCACAACCCAAAGGGGACAACATCGCGGTCCGGATTCCCGTTTGGATCTTCACGCCGTTGGCTCAACCAGACGGTCTTGTGTAAGCAGTGATGACGGTTACATGTCACGACGGCGGCTGGTGCTTGCTTATGACCAGATGGCTTTAAGTAATGGCGGTATGGGCGATATTCAAGAACAGGCAAAGGTGAAGGCCTTGATGCTGCTCACGATTGGCAACGTTGGCTCATGTCTACAGACGGGCTTCCGAATCCTCGGTTCTTGACCACCGAGCAGGTTGCCGACGAGTTGCCCACCAGCGATGTACAAATTCGGAGCCTGCTCATATCAGCAGTCGAGCGAAAGAATCGCCAAGGGCGCCGTCGATAGTGAACTCGACAAACCATAGAAAGTTGCCGTCGAGTGCAGCGTTCGTTTCGTCAGGTTTGATAGCCGCTACTTTTGCCTTCGTGGCCTTGCTTAGTGTCCAAAACCGTTGAGAACGCTGCCATGATGATGCCGATCTGCTCGCGGTTGAGTGAGGGTCCTTCTGCGGCCATGCGCTGAGCCCAAGCCTTCAGTTCAGCGGTGTCACTGAATTGACGACGGTCCTCGGAAAGGGCGGTGTCTAGGTCCTCTGGATTGACGTAAAGCTTTCCCCCTTTTCTAACCGCGGGGAGCCGTCCGGCCTTGGTATATCTACGGACGGTGTCGACGGAGCGATTACATCCTTCGGCGGCGACCTTGAGGTCGAACATTTTGGTGTTCTGGGTGGAGAAAATAAAGGGGAGCACGTTCTGGTGAGTCAGGCCTATTGATTGGCCCTGGCTATTCTGGGGGGCGGTCAGGGGAGCGGGGGTATGACCGTAGATCTGGCTGAGTCCGTCAGCATGTGAGGGGTCCATGAACCAGCCGGCGCCTACATCTCCACGTTATCCACCAACAGTTCTGAGTCAAATCTTGCACGAAGGCCCCGTCGATCTTGGCCACAATCCTCCCGCCGCCCTGTGGAACAGGGGACGCGAGCTCGCGCAATTTCCGCACATGCCTGTGGACCACGATGTTTGTGAGGTGGGTTGTGCCTTGGTGTGATCCCTGATTTTGCAAAGGTTGCAGCTGATGAAGGAGTTGGCGACACATCCACCGTGCGGTTCTCCGGACAGGGGGTTGACAGAGCCTGCGATGAGAGGATGAGCCATGGCTGTTTTCTCTGAAGAAGATCGCGGGCCGATCGACGAGTTATGTGCGCAGTGGCGCATGCATTCGCTGAATGGTGACGCTTCTGTCCTCCATCCCGACAAATTTCCGGACGCCTGGTCCGCGGACAGGCTCGACAAGCTGAACGCAATGTTCTGGGGCAATCTCCTGGAGGGTAAGGAGGCCGGCGGAAAGTTCGAGAGCAAGTGGGAGCAGCAGCTCGAGGGAGCCCACGTAGAAGTCAGGTTGTTGGCCGCGGAGTGCCTGCTGGTCTACTACTTGATCACTCAATCGGTCGGGCCAGCCCGAAAACTCGAAATGATTAACAAGACCATCGGGCCCGATAACCCAGAACTCCATGTGAGAAGCGACAGCGAGACGTTCCAGGCGCTTCAAAGTTGGATTGCTCATCCCGGACAGTATTACAACACCCGTCAGGACCTCCACGTGGGCTACTTGATGGACCTGGTTTGGCGATTGAAACAGAAGCCGCCGGAAGACAGAGCCGCGCTTCTGCATGACAACCCGTGGGGCTTCGCACAGTTCGCCGAGGAGGGGGACCGCCAGAGCGACGCGATGCGCCACGTCGTGTGCCACTTACTTGGAACCCATGGGTTGCAGATGCGGTGAGGCGGCATCGAACGCCTCTGTTGTCCCACCGGCCATGATGGCTAGCTCACCGGTGATGGCACGCGCCACACCACCTGAGACTGGGGCGTCGACGTAGGCGATGCCCCTGTATCAGCTTCTTCCGCGAGTGCGTCGGTGCTGCCCGGTTCCGATGATCCCATGTCGATGATCATCGAGGAGGATCCTTCGGGGCGAACCTGGCGCGCACCCAGGGTGCACGCTAAACGCGGATCCCGTCTGAGGGGATCCGCGTGACGGTCACGGCGGCGTCGGGACATGCGGCATCCGCTGCACGTGCTCTTGGGTAGCGCATCGACGCGCCGAAATTGCAAATACATGCGGCGACCGCAGGCAGCTTGCCCGTGGCAGTCACTTGGGTACTGTGCTATGCCAGGGTGCTCCTGCGGTAAGTCTCGCGCAGCTCGGTCTTGCGGATTTTTCCGCTGGCCGTGCGAGGCAGATCCTGGACGATATCGACAGTCCGCGGGATCTTGTACCGCGCCAGTTTTCCGTCCAGGTGCGCGACGATGTCTTCCCTGGTGACAGAGCGTCCCTCGGAGGGAACGATAACGGCGTGAACGGACTCACCCCACTTCTCGTCGGGGACCCCAATGACCGCTACGGAGGCCACTGAAGGCAGTTCCATGATGGCCTGCTCGACCTGGGCGGCGTATATGTTTTCCCCGCCGGAAATGATCATGTCCTTGATCCTGTCGGCGATGTATAAGAACCCCTGGTCATCGACGTAGCCCATGTCGCCGGACTTGAGCCAGCTTCCGTCTTGAAAGGAACTCGCCGTGGCGTCGAGCCTGTTCCAGTATCCGGGGATGACGTTGGGGCCCTGGATGAGTATCTCCCCGACCTCATTTCCAACTGCGTCCCGGCCTTCGGCGTTAACAATTCGGATATCGGTGAAAAAGTGCGGAAGCCCGGCCGACCCTGCCTTCTCCCGGGAGTAACGGGGTTGAAGCGATGTGGCGCCCGGGGAAGTTTCGGTCATGCCGTATCCGCCGGAGAACGACAGTCCACGAGCCTCGTAGGCGTCGAGCACGCGCATGGGGACCGCCGATCCGCCGCAGGTGAGCATGCGGATCGAGGAAAGATCGGTGGAATGCCAGTTCGGATCTTCGCTCAGCATTTGGTAAGTCGTGGGCACCCCGGAAAGCGTGGTGATGCCGTGGTGTTCAATGGCAGCCAGGACGGCTGCAGGTTCGAACCTGTCCTGCAGGACCAAGGTGCCTCCCTTGAGCAGCGTCGGCAGCGCACCCATGCCCAGGGAAGCGGCGTGGAACATCGGGGCAATCATCAGCGCCACCTGCGTGCTGGTGACGTCGTAGTCGACCAGCACGTTCAAGGCATTCCATGTCAGGTTCCCATGGGTCAGGATGGCGCCCTTGGGGTTCCCTGTGGTTCCGGAGGTGTAGAGGATCATGCACGTGTCGTTTAGCGAAACGGCACACTCCTGGTGCTCTGCCGAGGCCGCGCGGATCGCCTTCTCATAGGACCCGACGTTGGGCCCTGATTCCACGACGAGTCGACCCGCTATGCGCGCCACGGTGCTGGCCGCCAGGGCCAGGTCGTCGCACTGCCGGGCATTAATGAGTAGGTTCGTTCCGGAATCCTCAAGGGCGAATGCCACTTCCTGCGGGGCCAAGCGGGTGTTGAGGGGAACAAAGACCGCGCCGATGCTTCCGCAGGCGAAGAGCGTTTCAAGGAACGCGGGGTGGTTGTTGCCCAGATAGGCCACCCGGTCCCCGCGTTTGACGCCGTGTCCCGTCAGGGCGTTGGACAACCGGTCAATGCGCTCGGCCAGTTGCTCGTATGTCAGGGTCAAGGAGCCGTCGGTGATGGCGGTGTGCCCTCGGGACTTGACCCGGCGTTTGTGGATCCAGCTTCCCAATCCTTGGTTCAACATCACAGGTCTTAGGCGTAGAAGCGGTAGATGCCGCGCGAGACGACGGCGGGTTTCGGGGCGCCGTCGACCTCGACGACCTGGTCGACGGCGATCTGGTAGCCGCCCTTGACCTCTTCGACTTCTGCGATCTGTGCCTTCATGCGGATCTGTGCGCCGACCGGCACCGGTGATGGAAAGCGGACTTTGTCCAGGCCGTAGTTGACCCGGGTGCTCACACCGGTGACATCGAAAAGCTCGGACCAGAATGCGATTTGCAGGCTTAGCGAGAGGTAGCCGTGGGCGATCGGCCCACCGAACGGGCCCTCTTTGGCTTTCTCCGGGTCGGTATGGATCCACTGGTGGTCGTCTGTCGCATCGGCAAACGTATTGACCTGGTCCTGAGTGACCATCCTGAACTCGCTGTAACCCAGGTCGGTGCCAGCGGCGGTTGCGAGCTGCTCGTAGGAAAGAACTGTCTGGCCCATGAAGGGTCCTCCTTCAATAGATAATGGTGGTTTGGGTATCGCTGGTAGCGCCGAGGCTTCCGTCTAGCGGAAAGCCCCGACGGCGGTGGCGTGTCCTAGAATCAACGCGTTTAACTCGTTGCCCCCGCAGGCTTCCCGGGCCAGCGCGGCGGTCTCCCGCAGCATCCGCGCGGTCAATGTTTTGGCCATCGCTGAGTTCTCGTCCACGTAGATGCCTTTGTCTTGCGCCTGGGTGAGGCTGGCCTAACGTGGCAAGGGACGCGGTGACCTTGGTGAGCTACCGGGCAGGTTCTCCTGCATGATCCGCAGGCTGGTTTTGCTCTCGGCCCTGCCCAGCTTCACTCCCGGCGCAGCCGGTCATGGAGAGTTCAGTCCCAGGACCCGGACCGCGTTATCCTTCAGGATCAGCGGGCGTATCTCGTCCTTGAGCGGCAGCTCGGCAAAGGCGCCGAGCCACTTCTCAGGGGTGATCAGCGGGTAATCGGTTCCGAAGAGCACCTTGGTGGCCAGTACGTTGTTGCTCATCTTCACCAGCGAGGCCGGGAAGTACTTCGGGCTCCAGCCGGAAAGGTCGATGTACACGTTCGCCTTGTGCGTGGCGATCGAATTGGCCTCGTTCTGCCAGGGCATCGAGGGGTGCGCCATGATGATCGTTAGGCCCGGAAAGTCGGCTGCCACGTCGTCAAGGAGCAGTGGGTTGGAGTAGCGCAGCTTGATGCCGCGTCCTCCGGGTAGCCCGGCACCCATGCCATTCTGTCCGGTGTGGAAAATGCATGGCAGCCCGAGTTCCTCGAGTGCAATCCAGAGCGGGTAGAACTCTTCGCTGGAGGGGTCGAAGCCTTGCAGCGAGGGGTGGAACTTGAAGCCACGCACGCCGAGCTGTTGGGCTTGACGGCGGGCCTCGGCGACGGCGGCCCGACCGGTGCGCGGATCAACCGAGCCGAAGGGGATCAGCACGTCGTTGTTGCGCGCCGCCCCGGCAACCAGGTCATCGATCGAGTTCGGTTCATGTCCCAGCGCGGTGCGTGCATCGACGGTGAACAGGACCGCGGCCATCCTCGCCTCACGGTAGACCTCGGCGATCCTGTCCACTGAGGGAGTGCGCTCCTCGGACTTGAAGTAGGCGGCCGATGCCTCGAAGAGGTCCTCAGGCATGGCCTTGTGACCGCAGTCGTCGACCTCAACATGGACATGCATGTCAATCGCGGTGATCGACCCGGGGTCGATCCCGGATTCGTAGCGGATGCTCATGGCGTGCGTTTCCTTGCTACTTTGCTGCCGCTTCGGTTTGCAGCTCGGCCGGAAGCTCGGGGAAGGACTCGCCTACTGACTGCAGCTTGTCGCCGAAGAGTGCATCGAACTGGTCCTGCAGGGTGTAGTAGTCCCAGCCGCCGTCATGAAACTCAGAAATAATGGCGTCCGGGTGGCTCCACAGCTGCAAGCGGTCTCCGCCGGCACCGATGGCCTGACCGGTGATCTTGCCCGCTTCCTCCGAGGCCAGGAACGCGATCAGCCCGGCGACATCGTCGGCGGTGCCGAAGCCCAGATCCTTGCGGAAGAAATCTGGCATTGCCTCGCCGCGCTCGTCGGCCTCCACGGCCTTGGCGAAGAAGGGGACAGTCTTGGTCATGGCGGTGGCCGCGACCGGGATGACCGCGTTAACGGTGACTCCCGTGCGCTTCATCTCCAGCGCCCAAGTGCGCACCATCCCCACGATGCCGGATTTGGCAGCTGCGTAATTGGTTTGGCCAAAGTTTCCGCGCTGGCCCGTGGGCGAACCGATGGTGATAATGCGCCCGGCGACGCCGTTTTCCTTGAAGTAGCCGAACACTTCGCGAACGCACGTGAAGGTGCCACGCAGGTGTACGTCTATGACGAGATCGAAGTCCTCGTCGGTCATCTTCAGGATGGACTTGTCACGCAGCACGCCGGCGTTGGTGACAAGGATATCCAGTCGGCCGAAGTTCCGGGTGGCTGCCGCAACCAGTGCCTTGGCGGTTTCGCTGGAGCCAACCGGCGCCACCACGGCTACGGCGTTGCCGCCCGTGCCAACGATCGAGTCCACAGCCTTTGCCGCGACATCGGCGTCGACGTCGTTGATAACCACGGCGGCACCCAGGCGGGCCAGCTCCTGGGCATAGCTCAGACCGAGGCCACGCCCGCTACCGGTGACTACCGCTACTTTTCCAGCCAGTGACATGTCCGCTCCTTCAAAGTGGTGTTGTTCCCACCAAAGCATCGTGGGAACCTTGCTTGGTACATAAGAACTTAAACTCTTAAAAAAATCAATGATTAATTTTATTATCTACTTCTCGAGGCACTGACTTGGTAAGCAAAAGCAGTACGAGCACCGACCCGATTGATCGTTTCCTCTCGTGTGAACTGGCAGGTGAAATCGAATTTTTGACGGCACGAACCCGCGCGTTGGGCGTCGCGAGGGCCAATGAGCTGCTGGAGCCATTGGGGCTGAAGGTCCGTTCCTACTCGGTGCTGTCCCTGTCCTGCAGCGGTCTCGCTCCCACGCAACGGGAACTGGCTGACTTCCTCTCCCTGGAACCCAGTCAGATTGTGCCTCTGGTCGATCACCTGGAGAGCCGCGGACTCGTCGAGCGCCGCGCCGATCCCAAGGATCGACGTTCCAAGATTATTGCGGGAACATCCGCCGGGCACGAGTTGTACAGGAAGGCGCGTCTGGTCACCGCACAGGGTGCATCCATAGCACTGGATCAGCTGAACGCGGCGGAGCAGGAAACACTGCGCGAGCTGCTGGCGCGCGTAGCCTTCAACCGCTGAGGCACAGCCTTCAACTCCAGTGGCGGAGAGGCCAGGCGGGGTCGCCCGCATTACGGTTCCTGAGGATGAGCCGTTTAATGGCACCACACCACTTTCGTTGCAGGTCCTGTTCTCTTGCTCCCCCTGGGTCCGATCCTGCAGCGGAATGCCGACGGCAGGACGCGCTGTGTCTCGGGCATTCCGCGTTGGGCTACATTCGCTATGGTCAGGAAATCTCTACGGTCACCACCGCGGGGCCGGGGAGGGAGGCGCTGGCCATCAGGCCTTTTCGTGAGGTGACTGCCCGTGACACGCAGCATGTCATCTTCTCGGTGGCGGCCCGCTGGCGGGCGCTGTAAAAGACATCGCGGTGGTCGATGGCCCCGTCAAGCTTGAGGATTCTTACCTCACAAAGTCCACATTCGCCTTTCCGGCAATCGAACATCATATCCGCGCCGGCATCCTCGAGAGCTTCGAGCATGGAGCGTTCCTGTCCCACCGTAACTTCCAGTCCCAGATTCGGAACCCGAACGATGAATTCCTCCGGGTCGTGCCAGCCGCTGTTGCCAAATGTTTCGTAGCGCAGGTTGGGGTAGCTGAGTTCGCGTTCGATCCAGGTACGGCGGACGGCGTCCATGAGACGGATGGGCCCGCACATGTACAGTTCGGTATCGTCCGTGGCGCCTGCGACGAGTTCGTTTACGTTCAGCGGCGTTCCCTCGTCATCGATGTGGACGGCCAGCTTCTCGCCGTGGAGCTGCCGTAGCTCCTCCACATAGGCCATCGCCGCGCGGCTGCGGCCGGCATAGACCAAGGTGTAGTCCAAGCTCAGGTTCCTCAGGACTTTGGCCATATTGGTCATCGCAGTGATGCCTATGCCACCTGCCAACAAGATGTAGCGTTCGGCACCGACTCGGAGTGGGAAGTTCTGCAACGGCTGCGTGAATTCAAGCACATCGCCCGCTTTGAGGTTGTGCATGAAGATCGATCCGCCCCGGGACAGGGGAACCTTCAGAACACTAATGACGAGGTGCGTGCCGTCCTCGCTTGACTCGACGACTGAGTAGGACCTCGTGTCCTCGTGCCCCTCAATGCGGACCCTCACGTCAACATGTGTGCCAGGTTCTGCTTTTTTGGGAAGATCCGACGCGAGTACGATCCGTTGGATGTTGGTGGCGATCTTCTGGACCTCAACAACTGTTCCCCGTTGCCAGACCTCTATGTTTGTTGCTGCCATGTCAATTTCACCTTTTTAGTTCTGTCTGTCCCGCTCTAGGCGAGGGAAACCAGACGGCCTTCGGATTGCAGCTGTCGCTCGATCAGGCGCCGAACCCACATGCCGCCGGAATCGATGTTCAAGTTGTAGAACTCGTAGTCCGGGTTGGCATCAATGGCAGCCTGTTGGGCCTTAAGCATGGCTTCGTCCTCACCGAACACACCATGGACTCCCTGCCGCAACTGAGTCGTGATCAGTTGGCTGTCGAGGCGATAATTGCGCATGAATGCCCAGAAATAGTGGCAGGATTTCTCGCTTTCAGGGGTGATGGCATTCATCACGAAGCCGTTTACGCCCTGGCTGCGGTTACCCTCAAATGCTCCTGACCCTGCTTTGGCGACTCCAACATCGATGTTGATCACTGACGGGGATCGGTAGGTGATGATTTGCCACCTGTCGACTTTGCCTTCGAAGCCTGGGAATTTGTCGCGCATATTTTTGAGCCAGAACGGAGGAGCATCAATATTGAACATCCAGCGTGCAACGGTGACGGTGCTGTCATCGTGGGTAACAACGAAGTCCGATTCGCTCAGCTCGTCCTGTCCGATGGAAGAGGAATGAATAAATTCCTCGTGGGTGAGATCCATCAGGTTGTCCAGCACCAGCTGGAAATTGCACGGCGCGTAAATGGTTTCGCCGTCGCCTGCCCACGCCGATGAATCCAACTGGTGCATGTCGGGCACCAGCCCGGCGTCGGCCTTGGTTGGGTCACCGAGCCAAACCCACACGTAGCGGTGGCGCTCGACGACGGGAAACGACGGAACCGTTGCGCTGGGGTTGATGGTCTCCTGCGCTGGCATGGAGACGCAGCGTCCAGCCGAGTTGTACACGATGCCGTGGTAGGGACACTGGATCTGGTCCTTGCCGAGGGTCTTGCCGAGGGACAGCGGCGCGAGCCTGTGCCAACAGGCGTCGGCAAGGGCCACTGCCTTGCCGTCCTCTGTGCGATAAAGCGCCAGCGAGCGGCCGGCGACTTTCCGCGACATTGGTTGACGGGTCACTTCCTTGTCCCAGGCGGCGACGTACCAGACGTTCAAGGGATAGCCGAGAACTTTATTGGTTGTGGAGCTCTGGGTATTGGCAGCAGTCATGGTTTTCCTTCATACACAGTGGGCGTCGACAATGGCGCCGAAGGGTTGCTAGGGAACGATGGACTGTCCCACTTAGATAACTATCGGCATAGTTAGTGCGTTTGATTCCAGACTATCTATGGATATAGTTATTGACTAGAGTTGAAGGAAAAGAGGGTCATTCTGTGAGTCTCCGGTACGCACTGTTGGCGCTGCTGTCGGTGGAGCCGATGACGGGTTACGACCTGTCAAAACGCTTCGAATCATCAGTTGCGTATGTGTGGCATGCCCCGGATTCGCAGATTTACCCGGAGCTGAGGCGGATGGAAAAGGGCGAGCTCCTGGCCGCGGAAGAAATACCCTGGGGTCCGAACAGCAAGAAGACGCGGTATCGGATAACGGGGTCCGGCATTGCAGCGTTCCGGGCGTGGATGAACACACCGTTGGAGTACTCCCGTGAGCGGGATCCGGTGCACCTGAAGGCGGCTTATCTGGAATGGGCCGACCCGGAGTCTGCGCGGGCGCACATGCAGGCCCACATCTACTACCACACTCTCCGCAGGCGACAGTGGGAGGGCATGATCAATGAACTGCGGACGGGCACGAATGTGATGCTGAGCAAACGCCTCGCCGTGACCCCGGAAGCGGACCGGCGGCGCACCACCGCTTACAAGATCTTCACCTATGAGGGTCTGATCGCCCGCGCTGAGACGGAAATAGAGTGGGCCCGACGCGGCCTGAAACTCGTTGATTCATTAGATGGTGCTTCCTGACTGCAACAAGCCGATTGGCTCCTAACTTCCGGCGGACCTCCGGTGCAGGTCTGCCTTGCGCATTCCCCGGTCGGCTTCCGCGGCAGCTCTTTACCTGGTGGCCAAGAACGCCCTCCAACGAGCCCAAGAAATCCCGGCGCAGATGCATATCCCAGCCAACATCAGCCCAATTTCAGGCGAGTACTACGGAGAGCCGTGGTGGCCCTGAGCCATGCCTCATCCGCACGTGCCCATGCGAGGGGCTGGCAACCCCTGCCCCTGCGAGTCGTGGCAAAGCCGCTCGGGCTGTCATCGTCACATTGGTTGTTGTCCGGAGGGGCGGTGCACGACCACTCGCTCGGCACTAACTCTTACGAGCGTCGAGGGGCGCCTGCCGGAGGTGGGCGGGTGCATGGAGCGGACCCTAACGGCGTCGTGCTCAATGCGGGGCGGACTACCAAATGGATTGTGTCTAAGGGCCCAAGCACCGCTTGCATTGCTCGCCGTCTACCGGAGGCGGTCGCCTCTTTGATCGCATCAGGGCTGATCACCACCAGTGCGTAGAGGAACATCCCGGACGAATCAAATTCTTCGATCCGCTGCAGGTACCGGCGCACCAGTTGCTCGTTAGTGATTTCACCTGCTTTCGACGCCGACCGCAGCAGAGTGATGGTGGCCTCTACGACGTTGAGCGCTCATGCCGTGTTCGCTTCCCGTTGCCCGAAGCCGGCGCGGGCTGTTGCTGGGTAATGCAGTGGATTCCGCCGCCGAAGGCGAAAATGTCCCGGGCATCCACCAGTTCCACCGTCCTGCCAGGGTAGGCGCATTCCAAAATCCCTTGCGCAATGGCATCATTTGGGTCATCGAAAGCGCAAAGGATGACGACGTTGTTGGCAACGTAGTGGTTGATGTACGACCAATCGACGTAGCCTTCTTCATCTCTGAGCGTGGTAGGGGCTGGAACGTCAACAAGGCGCAGCGGACGACCCTGAGCATCAATCTCGCGTTCCAGGACGGACTTGACTTGTAGGTAGACAGCGTAGTCGGGATGTGTAGGGTCATCTTGGCGATGTAACAGTATAGTGCCCGGGCCCGCGAATGCCGCCACGATGTCAACATGGCCGCGGGTGCCGAACTCGTCGTAGTCACGAGTGAGTCCTCTTGGCAGCCAAATGGCTTTGGTGGTACCCAGCGCCGCATGAATCTCGTCTTCGACGCTTTCCTTGGTTGCGCCAGGATTGCGGCCCGGATCGAGCTGAACGGTTTCGGTCAACAGAACGGTTGCCTGACCGTCTACGTGGAAACCGCCGCCCTCATTCACCAAGGAACTCCGCTTGACCGGTATCGAGGCTGCGGACGCTACAGCGCGGGCCACGTTCTGGTCGTTGCCCCACGAAGCCCAGGCTTGGGCTCCCCAGCCGTTGAAGACCCAGTCGACGGCCGACAGGGACCCATCTGCTTGGTGCGTGTAAGTGGGGCCGCTGTCCCTTAGCCACGCGTCATCCAAGGGCACTTCGATGACGGTGATACCACCACCAAGCCAAGTTCTGGCCGCGTCCAAGTCGCCGGGGTCAGCCAGGACGGTCACCGGCTCATACCTGGCGATCGTTTGCGCTACGGTGGCCCAAGCGGTGCGGGCGCGCTCCAAGGTTGGGCTTCCCTTAGCGCCGAAGGTGGCGTTGGCTGGAGGGAAGGCCATCCAGGTCCGGTCATGCGTTTCCCATTCGGCTGGCATACGGCTTTGTAGGGTGGCGGCAAGAGGGGCGGCAGATGCGGCTTTTGCTATATCGGCGGAGGTCATGTGTGATCCGGTTCCTTCGATTCGTCAGGGGCTCCGAAGCAGGCCATACGCGTCGACGATGCCTGCCCGGACGGCCCTTTATTGGAAATGTCAATATTGGACTGCCGTTGGTTCTCTCTAAGGTTCGTCGGAGACCCCATCAGAGCTCCACGAGTACCTGTCCGTGGGTCTTGATGATGAGAAATACCTCCGCATCGATGAGACGCACTCGGGTCTCGTCCGGGCTCAAAAGGTTGACCAGCCCCAATGGAGGAAATGTCCTAACGACGCTTCCGGAGTGATAGATCTTCCCGTTGTGCCAGGCTTGGATATACTCGCCGGGCTGAAGGTCTTCGACAGGACATCCATGCTCTCCTTGTGAATCGATTGCTTCCGATGTCACACGACTATCACGCTGTCGAGGAGAAGCATCTGCATAGCAGCCTGCTCTGCTACCGGCGGTGACGCCATCCGTGCTCACGTTGTTACTCCACGGGAACAACGCTGTGGCCAAGCGCCAGGCCGTAGAGGGCCCTGGGTTCACAACCTGAAGCCTCAATCCAGATCAAGTCTCCGTTCGCGCTCACGCATTCAACGCGTCCCACCCGGACCATGGTGCCCGCTTCCATGACCTTCACAATTCGTCCTAAAAGCTCGTGGCTATCTTCGGGACCGTGCTTGCTTTGTATTCTGAGGTCCGGTTCCATTGGCGGTTTTCCTTATAAGTGCGTTGAGACGGAAAGGGCAGTAGCCATTTAGAACACTCCGCCCCAAGCGTGTACAGCGCTGCGGACGGCACCGCGGACGAGATCGTTCTGCTCACGTAAAAGTCCCTTTGCAGCGTCCACGTCGCGTTCGCTTAGGGCGCGCACATAGGATGCCAGCAGATTGTGGCCGCGGCGCTCCTGCCAAAGTTTGTCGTCGTAGGTTCCCAGCCAAGCCGCAGCGAGGCTGCACTCCCGGAAGCGGTCGACCAGGTCGCGTGAGTGCGCCAGCCCGACGACCGCAGCGTGGAAGTCAAGGTTCAGCTCGAGGAAAGCCTCCAGGTCACCGCTGGTTTCCAGCGGCATCGCGGCAAGATTCTGGGCGTTCAGTACGAGCGATGCGATCTCGTCATCACTTGCGTCGCTAAGGTATTTATCGATCACGCCGCTCTCAAGCGCATAACGGGTGCGATACACGCCATCCACTGCATCTGCCGTTAGCGGTGTGACGGTGAAGGAACCATCGGCCTCGTTTTTGTCCACCAGCCCTGCTGCGGTCAGCCGCATCAGCGTGTTGTAGACGGTAGTCGTCGTGATGCCAAAGTCTGATGCCATGTGTTCGAGGTCGACCTCACTGCCCACTGTCACCGCGCGCTGCAGGATCCAGCGGCGAGCAGCCAGGAATGCATGACGTTCACGGGTCTCATGGAACTCCCCGAACTGTCCGCGGTAGTAGGCGAGTGGCTCACCGAGGTGGGCTTCCGCGCTAAGCACCCGCCCGAAGAAGACGGTATGGGTACCCCCGATGTGCGTCTCTTCCACGGCACATTCCATACCTGCGAGCCGACCGGGAAGCAGTGGCTGGCCTGCAGCCCCGGTCTCAAGCCGAAGCCCCTCAAAACGATTATCAAGCGGACGGGCAAATCGTACTGCCAACTCGCCTTGGGCGGACGATAGCACATTCGCAGCGAACTTCCCGGTGCTCAGGAGTGCATCGTGCGTGCTGCTCGATTGGTTCAAGCAGACGAGTACCATCGGCGGGTCAACTGAAAGTGAACTGAAGGCCGAGACTGTAGTACCGAAAAGCTGGTCACCTTCGGTGGTGGTGATGATGGTTACGCCGGAGGCGAAGTGGCCGATGACGTTGCGAAATGCGACGTCATCGATGGGAGGAAGCTGCGGGAGGTTCACTGGCATGAATGGCCTTTCGTGTATTTGAGGAGTTTCGTCGCGGTCAGCTGTTCACGGCATGTCCGTCGGCATAGGGCCGGGCGCGCGGCCCGAGCATGATCTGGCCGAGGAGTCCTTGCAAAACCATCCGCTCGGGTGCGGAGAGGGGGTTGAGCCACTCGTCGATGAGAGCGAGATGCCTGGCGTGCGCGTGGCTTACCAACTCGCTACCGGTTGGGGTTAGGGTCATAACGATCGATCGCAGGTCGGTCGTGGAATCGCGCGTCGTGACCAGCTCTTTCTTCTTAAGCGTCTTCATCGTGGATGAGACTGAGGCCCGGCTCATAGCTGTAGAGGTTGCAACTTCGTGCGGCTGCTGCGGACCCGCTATCCATAGCGAGAAGCAGACCCTGAACTCGGTCCAGGAGAGAGCTGCTGGCCGCAATACCTCATCCTCCGCGTCGTTTAACATGAGGCGATTGACGCGGCGAAGCAGCAAACCGATTGCGGCGGCGTCCTCCAATCTTGCATCGGCGAATTCGTCACGGGCGCGGCTCCGAGCACGATCAAGGAACGTGCCAAAGCGGTCCCCGGCCTGGTTAACCGTCGCAAGGTCCGGAGATTCGACTGTTTCGCTCATTTGCACTCTCTCTGCCCCGATAGGAGGTCTGCTCCCAGATTAGAACCCTCGATCTGTGGAACTAGTTCAGCTATTTGCTACCATCTTGGGTTCATTCTCCAGCAAAAGCAAGGCTCTCGGCCGACTTTTCTCTGAAAGTAGTTCACTCATTGACTACTTTGCGAAGCGGTGTTAGCGTGATCTCCAGCACAAAGTGGAGCCGCCGAAGACGATCGAGCCGGGCCAGTAAGGCGCCGCAGTGAAGTTGCCAAAATGGATGGAGCGTCAATGTCAAAGTCGTCACCGAACGGCAGAGGCCGATATCCCCACCCGGATTGTTTGCTACGGATCTCTAGAGCGGATTTCCGCTTTTCACTATGACTACGTGGGCTGCCCTGGCAGAACGCGATCGGGATTGTGTGGCTGACTACCAGCGAAAGCCGCAATTCTCCCTTGACCCCAAGTACCCGAAAGGCATCGCATGACCCGCCAGATGACCCTCACGACCTTCCTGCTGCCCTTGGGCTACCACCGCAACAGCTGGCGGCTTCCCGGTAGCCGCGCCGAAGAGGTCCCGGGCCTCGAATTCGTAGTATCTCTTGCGCAGATGGCCGAGAAGGCCAAACTGGACGCGGTATTCTTCGGCGACATCTCCCATGCAAACGGAGCCATGCGCGGTGACACGATGATGAACGGCTTCTACGAGCCGATGACCGTGCTCTCTGCCATCGCAGCCCGCACGACGAAAATCGGCCTCATCGGTACGCTCTCGACCAGTTTCACCGAGCCCTACAACGCGGCTCGTCAACTGGCCGCACTGGACCACCTTTCGGGCGGCCGGGCAGGGTGGAATGTCGTAACCTCAACGGACGGGTTCGCCAACTTCGGAATCAAACAAGTGCCTGACCCGATCGAGCGTTACCGCCGTGCGCAAGAGTTCGTGGAGGTCGTGCTCGCGCTTTGGGACAGTTGGTCGGATGACGCAGTGCTCGTCGACCGTGCCGCCGGTCAATGGCTCAATCCGGGAAAGCTACGCCGGCTCAATTTCGAAGGAGAATTTTTCAACGTCGAGGGTCCAATCCCGGGGCCGCGTTCACCTCAAGGGCGCCCGGTGATCGTGCAGGCCGGTTCGTCAGGGCCAGGCAAGGCACTCGGAAGTGCTGTTGCTGATGCAATCTACACCGCCCAGTCTCTGCTTCCCGCTGCTGTGGAGTTCGCCGAGGAGTGTCGAGGGCTTATCTCGGAAGCCGGCCGC
Organism: Pseudarthrobacter sp. YAF2; assembly: GCF_052113345.1. NCBI lineage: Bacteria > Bacillati > Actinomycetota > Actinomycetes > Micrococcales > Micrococcaceae > Pseudarthrobacter > Pseudarthrobacter sp. YAF2. The sequence continues at coordinate 77,226 of NZ_JBFRDA010000016.1, forward strand.
AACGCCGGCCACGTCAAGATCCTGCCGGGCATCGTTCCGGTAGTCGCCGACACTGCAGCCGAGGCGAATGAGATTGCGCAGGCGCTCGGGGAACTGCTGGACTACGGTCAAGGGCGTCTGGAGATCGCAGCCCAGCTTGGTATCGATATCGATGACATCGACCTCGATGACCGTGTCCCGGAAGACCGCTTCCCAGCGCCGGAGCGGCTGAGCAGCAGGCAGAACATCTTCCGGAGTAAGGCCGTGGACGGCGGCCTTACCCTTCGCGAGCTGGTTCTTGATCGTGCACGATCCACCGGCCACCAGTGGATCGTTGGAACCCCATCCACGGTGGCAGATCGAATGCAGCAGTGGTTCGACTCAGGGGCGTGCGACGGTTTCAACCTCAATGCTCCCTATAACCCTGACGGGTTCGAACGTATCTGCAGCAAGCTCGTGCCCGAGCTACAGGACCGCGGCATCTTCCGAAGCGAATACACAGGTAATACTCTGCGCGACCATCTGGGCCTGCCCCGCCCGAATGTGCGGTTCTGACCGATGACGATCAGCGAGGGAACCATGAAGACATCACGAACGACAATCACTCGGCCTGGCGTTCATCCGAGCGAGGTCGTCGGCAAGCCGGCGCCGCCGCCTCTGCGGCGGGAGAGTATCACGACACATGGCCTGCGGCTCGAGAAGGACCTCGCCATCGTCCTCCGTGACAACACGACCATCTATGCTGACGCCTACCTCCCGGAGTTCGAGGAGGCTTACCCTGTTTTGCTTGCATGGGGACCTTACGGAAAACACTGGGTCACGGACCGCATGTTCCCGGGGGCAGACGTTGACCCGGAGTGGATCTCGCCTCTGACCGGCTTCGAGGCGCCCGATCCCGTATTTTGGTGCGCGAACGGCTACGCCGTCGTGCTCGTGGACCCACGCGGACTGTGGCATTCGGAGGGAATCTTCCCGCACAACGGCCCCCAGGAACGCGAGGATCTCTATGACACTATCGAGTGGATCGGCAGCCAGCACTGGTGCTCAGGTAACGTCGGCATGCTGGGCGTGTCCTACCTGGCGGGGAGTCAGTACCAGGCGGCAGCTGCTCGTCCGCCGTCGCTGAAGGCCATCAACCCGTGGGAGTGCTTCTCGGATTGGTATCGGGAGTTCGCCTACCACGGCGGCATCCCCGAGACTGGCTTCCGGCCACGGGTCTCCCAGAATGTTTCGTACTCGCTGAACGGCACCGAAGATCCTGAGGCGAACGTAATAGCCCGCCCACTCGACGATCCCTACTATGCCGATAAATACGGGCAACTGCATGAGATCGACATCCCGGCATATGTGGTCGCGTCCTGGAGCGACCACGGCCTCCACACTCGTGGCACGCTCGCGGCGTACTCCGCAATAGGTTCCGAACAAAAGTGGCTTGAGGTGCACGGCCAGAAGAAATGGCGTCAGTTTTACGCCCCGGAAAGCCGGGCCAGACAACTCGCGTTTTTTGACACCTTCCTAAAGGGGGAGGACCGCGGGCTCGAGCGATGGCCGAGTGTACGGCTCGAGGTACGGGACGATCCCCGCAAGAATCGCGCACGGTGGGTTGAGCAAGCCTTCTGGCCCCCTGCTGGGGACTACCGTTCGTTAAACCTTGACATGGCGACCCGCCAGCTCACCCCTGAGGTCACACCAGCCGGAGAGCTGCGGATCGACCCACTCAGTGAGTCAGTGGAGCTCCGCTACGTCTTCGACCGCGACACCGACCTCATCGGCCCGATGTCCCTTCGGCTGTGGCTGCGCGTCGACCTTGGCGAAGGGACCGATCCGGAGGTCGCGCTCGACGCAGACGTTTTCGTCATCGTGCGCAAGCTGGATCGCGCTGGAGACGAAGTGACTTTTCCCATTAATGCCCTGTTCTCCGATGGTCCGGTCGCCCTTGGATGGCTACGTGCAAGCCATCGCGCACTTGACCCGGTTCGCTCGACAGCACTCGTACCTTGGCACCCGCACACGGGCGAACAGACGCTCGAAACCGGAGTGCCCGTACCACTTGAGATTGAGGTCTGGCCACAGGCGACCCACTTCGCCGCAGGCGAGAGCCTGATGCTTGTGGTGCAAGGCAGAGACTACAACGTGCGGCCCCCAGTTGCCGGACGTCCTCCGCTGCAGATCCTGCACGAGGATCTGCGCAACCGCGGCGCCTGGACACTTCTGGCGGGGCCCTGTTACGACAGTCGTCTGCGGATACCTGTCGACCAGGCCTCTGTCCGCGACGGGCAGTGGTGAGTCCATTGCTCCGTTATATTGCAGGACGCGTAGCAGCCGCAGTTGCTGTGCTGTTTGCCCTCTCGGTGCTGTGCTTCTTGATCGTCCGGCTTATCCCAGGGGACCCGGTTGCCAACATCGTCAACAGCAACTCCGCCACACCCGAACACATCGCATCCATCCGGGCGCAACTAGGTCTGGACCGGCCCTGGCCCGAGCAGTACCTCACATGGCTCGGCGGACTTCTCACGGGCAACCTCGGCCGCTCGCTGACCTTGCCCGTACTGCTCCAGGATCAGGTCGCGACCCGCCTGCCCGTAACGATCGAACTGGCCGTCATCGGCACAATCGTCGCGGTGATCTTCGGATTGTGCTTCGGAACGGCCTCGGCCTATTGGCGTGGCAGGATACCCGATGTCTCGATCCGAGCACTCGCCTTCATCCTGCTCGCGCTCCCGGAGTTCATCGCCGCGACCCTCGTGGTGGTCGTCAACTCGCTGACGCTCCGCCTTCCCCTACTTGGTTACGTGCCGTGGGAGCAGAGCCCTACAAAGAACATCATGTCGTTGCTAGTTCCTGGCATCGTGCTCGGTCTCGCAAGCGGGGCCGTGCTGACCCGCTATGTACGCAGCTCGCTGCTTGATGCCCTCGATCAGGACTATATTCGCACCGCGCGCGCCAAGGGCGCCTCTCATCTACGGCTCGTCTTCGCACATGCGCTCCGTAACAGCATGATCCCGGTCGTTACAGTCATCGGAACCTCGCTGGCACTTCTAATCGGTGGCACCGTCGTCATCGAAAACGTGTTCTCGCTGCCTGGGATGGGGACCGCACTTATCACGGCTATGAACACGAGCGATTACCCAGCAATCCAGAGCTACGTCGTGATCCTCGGCGCGTTCTACGTCGTGATCAATCTGCTCGTCGACGTGAGCTACCCCTTGATTGATCCTCGAGTAAGGCTGGTGAAGAAGTGACCGCAACCGCACAAACCCCAAGGCGTTACACACACAAGCGAGGCGGAAACTGGGAGCTGTGGCTCGGAATCGCTCTGCTCGCCGGCCTTGCGCTCTTCGCGCTGACGAGCCTGCTGCCCGGAGTCGATGCGGAGGGTTATGGATCCACCGCCCTGTCCGCTCCATCACCCCAGCACCTGCTCGGCACCGACAATCTAGGACGAGAGATGTCGGCCCGACTTTCGACCGCAGCGCTCAGCGGGCTACTGCTCGCTGTAGTTGCCACGCTCCTTGCAGCGGTTGTGGGCACAGCCCTGGCACTTGTCGCATCCTACTTCGGTGGTCTCTGGGACTTGATTATCATGCGCGGCGCCGATCTTGTACTCTCGATTCCCGGCCTGCTCCTGGCACTCGTAGTGAAAGCCATTCTTGGGCCAGGAATGATCACACTTCTTGTGACCATGACGGTGTTGTTCGCCCCGGTGCTCGCGCGCATCATGCGAGGTCCCATGCTCGCCGTCCAAGAACGCGGTTTCGTGACTGCAGCCGAGATTGCAGGGTGCTCTCGCTGGAGCATTGCGACCGGGCACATCCTTCCGAACGTACTCACGCCCCTGCTTGTCACCGCGGCCGGCATCGCTGGCCAGACCGTCCTCGTCGAGGCCACCCTTAGCTACCTCGGCCAAGGTACGCCGCCCCCGAGCCCCTCCGCTGGCCGAATGGTCAATGAGTTTCAAAAGTACATGCTCGTGTATCCACATCTGATCGTGCTGCCTGCCATCCTCATTCTTCTGCAAGTGGTCGCCTGGAACCTGCTCGCTGATGGTTTACAGAGGGTCATTCGCGGCGGCTCCCGCACCCGGTGGAGCGCCCTGATGGCGCTGATCGCCGGCTGGAGACCGGCCCGCGGGGCCACGAAGCATACGGAGGACCTCACGCCCGACCCCCACCAGCAGCACACCACCACACGCACTACCGACATTTATTGATTGGAGTATCAAGCATGAAGAAACGCACGCTCCTGCGAGTCGGCATCGGCGCCGCACTCGCAACCACACTTGCTCTGACCGCCTGCAGCGGCCCGGCCCCAACGTCACAAGATTCCCCACGAACTGGCGGGGTGCTCCGCTACGGCGTCGACTCCCTACCGGTAGTCGGTGGTCTGGACCCTGTCGAAGGTACCCAAGCTCTGGCCAACCGCATCGTGCTTGCCCAAATGTACGAGACGCTGCTCACCGTCGACGAAGCCGGCAAAATCCAGCCGGGCATCGCCAGCGCCTGGACAGAGTCTGCCGACGGCAGGACATTCGACTTCACCATCCGCAATGACGTCACCTTCGCAGACGGTAAACCGCTCACCCCCGAGGATGTCGCATACTCAATCTCCGCCGCCGCGCCAAACGCGCCCGACCAGCTCGCTGGATTTTCACAGGCGCGTGTCGCCGACGGCGGCAAGGTCGTAGTCACCTTCGACCAGCCGAACGGGTCCTTCCTTCCGATTGCCTCGGCATGGTCGGGCATGTTTATCTTCAGCAAGCAATGGTACGAGAGCACCCCCAAGGATGAGCGCATGCGCTCGGCCGACGGCTCCGGCCCATTCGTCTTCGACAGCTGGCAGGACGGCGTCAAGCTCACGCTTAAGAAGAACGAGAAGTTCCACAGTGCCAATGACGTCAAACTCGACGGCATCGAATGGGTGCAAGCCCCCGACAACTCCACCCGGCTAGCTATGCTGCAGCAAGGCCTTCTTGAGGCAGCTGAGGTCACCGACCCAGTCATCGCCGACCAGGCCAAGGCCGCGGGATTCGTTGCGGGCGCCGCGCCCGTGCTGCGGAACATGTCCCTGATGATCTCCGCAGCCGGGACGCCGTTGGAGAATATCGACGTACGCCGTGCCGTCTCGCTCGCGATGGACCGCGACGAGATCATCCGCGTGGGCATGACCGGTAAGGGCGAGTCAGCACTGCCGATACCGCCAGGCGATCCGCGCAAACTCGAGCAGAATCCCGCTGATGCTCCTTACTACAAGCACGACCTCGAGGAGGCGAAGAGCCTAATAAAGAAGTCGGGGCTCAGCGATATCTCCATCGACCTCACCTACGCGGGAGACATCAATGCGGCCGATGTCCCCATCCTCGAAGTGATCAAAGAACAGCTCAAGCGTGTCGGAATCACACTCAACCTCAAAGCAGAAGCCTGGTCAACGATCTCAGCGATCTTCGGCGGAGCGCCAGCTCCCTCCGGACTCATCATGATCCCGGCCATCGCCCAGTCCGACATCAGTGGCTATTTCGCGCCTACAAGCGGGAGCGTGCTCGACTTCTGGGGAGAAAACCCCGATGCCAAACAGGCCCGTGCAATTGTGTTGCAGATGATCCACGAGCCGAACCCCGAGAAGCGTCAAAAGCTGGCTCAGCAGGCAACAGACGAATACACCAAAAATGTACTGGTGCTGATTCCTGCTTCGCGCGTACTCGGCTACGAGTTCCTCTCCACGAAGGTGCAGGGCTACAAGCCCGACCCCTTCATGGGCCGGATTCACCTGAAAGACGCCTGGCTCCAAGGCTGAGACGTCCAAGCCCAACAGCGAACGGGGTTCCCGCCTTCCGGCGGGAACCCCCCGGTTAAACTAAGGACCGAGCAATGAACCAGCAGCATGCCCTCCACGTCGAGCGGCTCAGCATCGCCTACGGCACGGGCGCGCCCGTGGTATCCGACGTCTCGCTGCATGTCGCCCCAGGTGAGGTCGTCGGCATAATCGGCGAATCCGGATCAGGCAAGTCGACGATCGCCACGGCCGCAATGGGGCTGCTTCCACCGAGTGCCATGATCCAAGCCGAGCGCCTGGAGGTCGCAGGACGCGACCTTCTAACAGCCAGCGAACGTCAGCTCCGGGCGATGCGCGGGCGAGTGGCCTCAATGGTCTTCCAGGAGCCAATGACAGCGCTCAACCCGGTAATGTCCATCGGCGACCAGATTGTCGAGGTAATGCGTATCCACAAGCTCGCGACTCGCCAGGCAGCCCGCGCACGAGCCCTTGAACTCCTTGAACTGGTACACATGCCGGATCCACAGATGCGCATGCGCCAATATCCCCACCAGCTCTCGGGCGGCCAGCGGCAGCGTGTAATGATCGCCATTGCACTCGCGGCCGATCCGGCACTGCTGGTCGCGGACGAGCCGACCACTGCGCTCGACGTCACCGTACGGACCCAGATCCTGTCTCTGCTGCTCGAGCTTCGGGACCGGCTCAATCTGGGCATCCTCTTGATTTCCCACGATCTGACGATGATCGGCGCCAACTGCGACCGCATCAACGTCATGTACAAGGGCCGAATCGTGGAGGAAGGCAGGGCAGGGAAGGTGCTGCAGTCCCCCCGCAGCCCCTACACTGCTGCACTACTTCAGTGCGCCCCTGGAGCTCATATCCCGCCCCGGACACGGTTGAGCGTCGTCAGCGAAGTGATGGAGCGGCAGACATCGTCGGCGGATTCTGAGGACCGCCCCTCAGCGACGACCTTGACGCTCGTCGAGCCAACCCCGACGCTCAGCGGCTGGGATCCCGAGGGGCCCGAATCCTTCGTTCGATTCAACGCGGTCACCAAGGACTACCGCACATCGTCCTTTGGTCATACCCAAGCGCTCAAGGGCATCACTTTCGGTCTACGTCGCGGCGAGACCTTCGGTGTGGTCGGTGAATCGGGCTCGGGAAAGAGCACCCTCGCGAAGCTGGCCATGCGTATCGAGGCCCCAACAAGCGGAACGGTAAGTTACGAAGGAGTGGACCTCGCAACCCTGCGGGGTCGTGCACTACGTGACCATCGCCGTCGAGTACAAATCGTTTTTCAGGACCCTAACGACACCCTTGACCCAAGGCACGCCGTAGGCCGGTCGATCGCTGAGCCCATGTCAGCCCAAGGCCGGCGCGGCCCCGCCGTCGCGGCGCGAGTGGAGGAGTGTCTCGAACTTGTCGCGCTTCCGGCCGACGCGGCAAGTCGGTACCCGCACGAATTCTCGGGTGGACAGCGTCAACGCATCGCAATTGCACGCGCCCTGGCGACAGACCCGGAACTTATCGTGCTGGACGAGCCAACCAGCGCACTCGACGTCTCAGTGCAGGCGCAGATCCTCAATCTCCTAGCCGACATCCAAGCGCGCACGGGCGTGACCATGCTCTTCATCTCGCACGACCTTGCGGTCATCCGGCACCTCTCGCACCGCGTGGCCGTAATGCGGCAGGGGGAACTCATCGAGTACGGAGAAACAGAAACGGTGTTTTCAGCCCCGCGCGAGGAATACACACAGCAGCTGCTTCAGGCCACCGAGCTGGCGCAAGAAAGGAATACAGCATGATCAGTGACTCCCACATTCCCCTCGACCTCGTCGTGACGGCCGGGCGCATCGATACCGGTGAGGGAGGCCAAACCGGAATCAGCGCGCTTGGAGTGAGACGAGGCCGAATCGTCGCCCTCGGCACTTCCGCCGAAGTGGCTGACTGGCCGGTAGCCGGCTCCACAGCCCACCACGACTTCGCCGGCGCTACTGTCTGCGCTGGTCTGTCGGACCCGCACTCACACCCGGTGCACGGTTTGCTCGGCATGCGCGGCATCGACCTTGGTGAAGTCCAGAATTCGAGGCAACTGGCCGCGAGGCTCTCGGCGGAGGCAGCGCGATTGGATCCCGGTCAGTGGATCATCGGTCGCGACTTACATCCCGAAGTTTTCGAGGGAGACCCAAACAGTGAACCCCTCGACCTTGGAAGCCCGAAGAATCCCGTTTTCCTCCGTCTTATTGACTTCCATGCTGGTGTGGCGAACTCCTGCGCGTTGAAAGAGGCAGGGATTACCGGGGCGACTCCGCTGCCAGGCGCTGCCGAGGTGGTGCTCGACACGGCGGGAGCACCGACTGGATACCTGAAAGAGTTCGCCGCGATGCGGCTCGTCGAAGACATGGCGCCCGTGCAGAGCGACCGGGAGCGCGCCGACGCACTCCTGCAGTTGCTGCGCGAGATGGCGGCCAGCGGCCTGACCGCGACACACTCCCTCACGTTCGATCAGAGCTGTGTGTCTGCTCTCGAGCTGATCGAAACAGACACAGACCTGCCGCTGCGGGTCCGGCTCTCACCGGTATGCCGCAGTGGGGCGCAAGACGGCGATTACATGATCGATGAGATCATACGCATGCAAGGCGTAGGTGGCAGGGACTGGATGATCGAGGGGGCCAAGTTCTTCCTCGACGGCACAATCGACAACGGTACAGCGTGGCTCCGCGAAGCGGACACCTTCGGCGAATCGACCCGTTCAGTCTGGGACGATCCCCAGCAGTACTCGGCCGCCCTGCGGCAGTTCCACGACGCAGGGATCTCCACGGCAACGCACGCCATTGGTGACGCCGCGGTCCAACACGCGCTGCGCGTCATCGCCTCGCTTGAACGGCGGGAGAATTCACCACGGCACCGCATCGAACATGTCGAGATTGCCGACGACGACCTCGTCCATGAGTTCGCCGCTAGCGGCGCGATCGCCAGCATGCAGCCGGCACATGCTGCCATGTCACTCGGTGTCGATGGCTCCAGTGTCTTCTCGCGCAGACTTGCCGAGCGAACCGGAACTGTCTTCCGTGTACGCTCCCTTATCGAGGCGGGAGTCGTCGTGGCGTTGGGTTCGGACTGGCCAACCGGGCCGTTCGATCCACGGACCATCATGGCCATGGCGCGGACGCGGCGCGCACCCGGAACCGATATGGACCCCGTGCTGCCCGCGGAAGCAGTTACGGCCAGGCAGGCACTGACGGCCTACACGTCGGCCGTAGCGACTCTTCACGGCACGGAGACAACCGAAGGTGTGATCGCACTGGGCGCTCTCGCGGACCTCACCATCTTTGAATCAGACCCGCTGACAGTCGAGGCGGATGCACTAGAGGATGTGCCGGTTCTTGCAACCTTCGTGGCCGGGCGGCGCACGTGAACGCGGCCCACGGCCGATCATGACTCGCTCTGGAGCCACCGCCGCCTCATTCAGTACGGTATTCGAAGAATAGGATCAACCATGCAGGATGTTTCACTTAAAACTTGGTACGACGATTATCTGTCTGCGTTCAATTCACAGGACATCGGCGCACTCCAGCGCTACCTACACAGCGAGATCGTCTTTGACTGGGATGGCGCGATGGACGACCTCGTGGGCCGTGACGCATTCTTTGACTTCTACCGAGTGGCGTGGCGCCATCTGCGCGAGAACGTCCGTGCGCAAGTTCTGGAGGCCGACGAGACGCATATCCGCGCGTTGGTCCAGAACACGCTCGAAGTCATCGAGGACTGGCCGGACTCTCCGCTCCGCCCCTACGTCAAGGGCGAGATCATCCAACTGGCCGGAGAAATGACGTATACGCTCGACCAGCGAAAGATCACTCGAATTCGATGAGTAGATTCAAAACAGAGGAATGTGAAATGCCCAAGCTGAACCTTCTCGTAGAAGAGATTGCCCAACTCGCGGACCGACCCCCATTCCTGTCCCCGGATGGGTGGGACACGCTGACGCATCCATCGCTGGCTTCGGCAGGATATCGAAGCCGCGAGTACCGGGTATCCGGTGAAGCCCGCGTTTTTCGGACACCCGATGCCATCCCTTCGTCTGAGCGATACGCCACACGGGTGATGGTTATCGCTCCGGAGCGTGACGCCGACTTCAGCGGCGTCGTCCATATTGAATTACTGAACCCTTCAAGCGGTTCAGACTTCCCGATGTTCTGGCCAGACGCCGGCTTCCACCTGATGGCCCGCGGCGATGCCTACCTCGGGGTGACTTGCAAGTCGGTAACTATTGCTGACCTTCGTAGCCGCGATCCGGAGCGTTACGGATCACTTTTGATCCCGCATGACAGCATGATCTGGGATCTTCTGGGTTCAGTAGCGGGGGCAACGCATCAAGAGGAGGCTGGAGGTATGCTCCTTGGATTGCGTGCGCCGTCGAGGCGCTTCGCCACTGGTTGGTCCCAATCCGGAAGCTTCCTCCGCAGTTACCTCTCGGAGCGGTTCCATGAGGAGCACTCGTCCGCCCTCGCTGGAGGGGTGCCCAACGGCGGCGAAGCAGAGTCGCAGATTATAGATGGCTACCTCATAGGAGTCTCGAGCGGAGGCTTTGGTCCGATGGGCTACGTCGAAATCGACCGAGACGGGGAGATGGAGCTGGATACGAGCTTCACTCCAACTGGGTCGCTGCCCGGCCTTATTGCTCTTGATGACCACAGGCGTACCATCAGCCGGCCACCGGTTCCGGTCATCGAATACCTCAGCGAGGACGAGGCAGTGCAGCACCTCTGGCACCAACGCCCTGACAGCGACCTGCCTGGCGACCAGTACCGCTGCTACCAGGTGCCAGCTCGGGGCCATGAGACAGGGCTACTTCCTACCTCAGCGAGACGCTCTGAGAATGGGCTGTCCGATGGAGAAGACCTCGACAGCGAAGATCCGCCGCGCCACAATGGAAGCCAATGGCTCATCGCGGCCACCATCACGCATCTGGTGCTGTGGAGCGAAGGCACCCCGCCCCCGCGGGCAGACCCGATCCCGTTCGATGTGCCAAGAGCTTTGACACGCGACACTCTGGGGGTCGACTACACGGGGATCGTCCCAGTACACGATGAGACCGGGCACGCGATGGGCGGACTGCGCTACCTGGAGATCGAGCTGCCCCTGGCACGCATGCATGTCGTGCCTAGCCAACGACACATCATGCGTCCCTGGGAACACGTCCCCTTCACGCGGGCGGAGGCCGATGCCAGATACGGCGGCGAAGCCGCATATGCGCAGCTGGCAAGGCGCCGTGCTGCCCAGCTGGTAAGCCAGGGCTGGCTACTGCCCGAGCACACGGAGCTGGCCATACGGGCGGCATGTGAAAAATACCCGTCACACCTAGATGAGTAATTCTTAGCTAGGCCTTATGCAGAGCAGACCCCCGATGCTGTTTGCGCCGGGGGTCTGCCAATTGTTGGCGGGGGTGTTAAACCCGCCACTTCCCGGAGATTCCGGACCAGTCCGGGTACGATAAGCGCGTCCCGGCGGCAGGACCGCTAGTCTCCGGCCACCACGCTGGCCCGTCCTGGCACGAGATCCTGCGCCTTATCGACTCCACTCCGCTGCGCTGCAGTATGTCGCGGGGAACGGTCAAACGCTCCGACTTGTCCGGCCACGCAGACTGTGGGTCCTGCGCCTCGCACTGGCGCTTCTTTTGGGGATTCCGGCTCTATCTGATTATCACCCCCGAAGGCATGCCTGTGATTTGAGGCTCGCGAACCCTGAACTCGGAGAACGCGAAGTCGCCCAGGCGCTGCTCGAGCGCGAGCACAGGCACATCCACGCCGGCGTCATCCTCGCCGGCCATCACTTTGAACGGTTCATCACCAAAGACCTCGGTGTCACGCTGATCCGGCCGATCCGCAAAGACGTGAAACCACGGTTCGGGCGGTCCGGCGGGATCCGCCAATGGTTAGAGTCGGTCTTGGACACGCTCAAAGGCCAACTCGACCTGGAACACCACGGCGGGCGTACCCTCGAAGGTGTCTACGCACGAGCCGCCTCAAAACTCCTTGCACCTGCCTCCGGGATCTGGCGCAACTGACGCACCAAGACCCGTCCCTCACCTCTTACGACCTCTAAAATCGCCAAAGCACTGTCATGGCCATCCATCACTCATCCCAAGTCAGTGACGGACCGATCGATGTCGGTCGTATCATCGCCCACGAGCTGCCCGAGGAGCCCTACCAACATGTGCTGCTGGGGGAGTGTCAGGGCGCTAAGCGTTGCAGTAGCGTTACGCATAGCGCGTTCGTGGATCTCGCGGGTGAGGTCGCCACCTTTTGGCGTCAGCGACATGAGAATTGAACGCTGGTCGGTGGATGAGGCGACAGATGTAACGAGCTGTTGGGCCTCGAGCGCTTTGCGTGCGGCGCTAATTGCGGCGCGACTCATGGACGTGAATGAGGCCAGACGGTGGGGTTCAAGGGGGCCGGCGACCCACAAGGTGAAGCAAACGCGGAAGCCTGCCCAGGTGAGCCCGTCGGGAAGCTCAAGTGTGTCGCTATCAGCCATCAGCCGCGAAGCGCGCCGCAGGAGCAACGTCAATATCACGCCGGGTCCACTTCCGAGATGCCCCAGCTCGGCAACGGTGCGATCCCCGGCCGCTTTCACGAACCTTAGAAAGCTGTCGTCAGGGGGACTCGGCGGTTCCTGTTGCACTGTCATCGTCATCACCATACCTTGGGCTTCGCGGTACGTCGGTTACATTGCCGCGCGTCATGTCAGTTGGTAGAAGCGAACCTTGATGGCGTCAGGGTACCGCGCGCCCGTGCTGACGAAGACGCTGTCGTTGAGCCATCCGTACCGTCCGGCTGGAGCGGAGAATTCGGGCACGCATCGGAAGTAGTACTCGTCAGCGTCCACATCTTCGCCAGCTGCCAACCGCTGCATAACAGCCGGATCCCCGCGACGAAGCCCGCGGTTGCGGCAGCGCAAGTGGACGCCGTCGTCCGTTTCGAGAAGATAAAGCGCATCGATGACGGTGACGCCATCCGGCCGGGTCAATTGCCAGTCATAGCCTCCGACCATGGTTCCTCGGATACGTGGGCCCTCGAATGGCCCTCCTGCGGGGATAGGAATTACCCTTTCGAGTCCCTGGGCAGTGTTACCGATAGTGACGGTTGGTGAGAGGTCGCCGGTGGCCTCGAAGAGAAGTTTTAGCCCTGGTTCACGCATGGGGGCTCCTTTCTGCGGATCGGATTCCGCGAGACATGATCGTGCCCGGGATCCGGACATTGTGAGATTGTTAGGGAAACAGACAGATGCAGGGAGAAGGCGCTTCCGCGCTCCGCCCAGGCTCAAACGTGGCGAGAGAAAACTTCACGTCCGTCGACCCAAGTCGACGTCACTCGTGCCTCACCAATTTGCTCGGGAGATTGGGCGAATGGATCAACGTCGAAGATCGCAAAGTCGGCGTCATACCCGACGGAAAGCCTGCCAACTCTGTCCTCTTGTCCGTTGAGGTAGGCAGAACCAGCTGTATATGCATCCCAAATCGAAGTCAGCGACAATGCTTCCTCCGGAAGGAAGCGCTCGGTGCCCGGGGCTCCCGCAGCTTGCCGGTTTACGGCAACGTGCATACCTGCGACTGGATTGATGTCGGAGACGGGCCAATCGCTTCCGGCCGCGAACCGGGCGCCAGCCTTCTCTAGGGTTCCAAAGGGATACTGCAACCCGCGAAGGTCAGGATCCAGGAACGGAATAGTCAAATCCTGCATATACGCGTCATTCTGGGCCCAAAGCGGTTGCAGGTTCGCGATCGCCCCGAGCGCGGCGAAACGATCCGCATCTTTGGGCTGCACAACCTGCAAGTGTGCCAAGTGATGTCGTCGCTCGGCTGGGCGGGGAAGGGGCGAAATCGCATCGAGTGCATCACGAACTGCCTGATCGCCGAGGGCGTGAAAATGCATTTGGAAGCCGGCGGCGTCGAGTTGCCTGGCGGCAGACCCCAGCTGCTCAAACGGTACCAGCCGCATTCCTTGGTTATCGGTCGGATGGCCGTGACTGTCGTGGTAGGGCTGGGTTAGCAGCGCGGTGAAGTTGGCACAGGTGCCGTCCAACATGATCTTAATGGAGTCGGCACGGAATCGGGGGGCCCATTCTCGTGCACGATCTCGACGATCGATCAGCTCGGCAACCTGGTCAGTCCCTCGATTGCGATCCCACCACAGAGCTCCGCGAACTTTTGCGATCAGGTCGCCACGAGCCAATGCGTGAAGGTAGACGTCCAGGGCATCAACACCGTTGTCATGGATTCGGAGAAGGGCATCCTGCCAGCCGGTGATCCCATGCGAGAAGCAGTGATCCTGGGCAACGAGCAGCCCGCGATGCATTGCGTGCAAGTCAGGTTCGGGCGCGATGGACTGGACGAGTATAATGGCTCCCTCGTGCAGCGCCCCGGATGGGAAGCCGTCCGCTTCTCGCTCGATGCGACCGTCGGAAGGATCAGGTGTGGTCGAGTTGATGCCCGCCTCACGTAGAGCCGCGCTACTCGCCCAGGCACTGTGTCTCTCCGCGCTGCGTAGCACGGCCGGGCGGCCCTCCGCTGCCGCGTCCAGATCCTGGCGAGTTGGCAGGCCGTTTGGGAAAAGGTCCTGCTGCCAACCTCCGCCGACCACCCACGCATCTTTGGGCAGGGCGGCTGCGAATTCGGCAATGATCCGCAGAACCTCGTCACGACTTGTCGCATGATTGAGATCGCACTGACCGCGTTCCGTGCCTCCCATCATCGGATGTAAATGGGCATCGATGAAACCCGGGCTCAGCAGACCGCCGGCAAGGTCGACTTCATCAGCATGACCGACTCGGTCGCGCACTTCCTCGCGGGGGCCGATTGCAGCGATAACACCATCGACAACGCCGACCGAGGCCGGTCGCGAACCGACCCCGGTCACATAGACTGAACCGTTTGTAAAAATCGTGGAATTCATTGCCTGTCTCCTGTCGAGCTCATTTCGGACCATCAGAATCGGACGCCGCCGAGGGCGAGGTTAAGGGCAGCAGGGGTGTGCTCAGGTAGGTACCAACGCCGCTCGACGAGCTCCGCCATTCGCCTTTCAACGCGTTCCCTATACACCTGTAGCGATCCGTACAGAGCACGCGTTTCACCTCTTGAGAGTGCACGATGCCCCGACAGATAGCTGCGGAGGAAACTGCCTGACTGCGACGATCCGTTCGCGACGATTCGTTCCGCCCCTTTGAGGCCCGGAAGCAGTCCGCCACCTGCGGGGGCACGGAGAGCTCGTGCTACCGCTGCGATCGCGTCCCAGAGAAGACCGTCATACTCCACCGACAATCGTGCATTCCTGTCAGGCGCGCTCCTCTTGAGCGCCTCGACGATGACGCTCTTGCAGGTGAGCCCTACGTAGGCGTCGGCACGCCGCAGGACGTACCCGGCTGCATCGGGCCAAAACATGGACGACTCCACTCCGCCGGAAGGGTTCAGAAGCTCTAAATGGACATATCCGCTGAACCTCTCAGGTCGGAGCGGGACGACAGTGATGACATGGTTAGTGAAATAAGACGTTGCGAGCACCGGGTGGGGCATAGCGCCGTTGTTTTCTGCGAACTGGCGTCCCATTTCGGTAATTGTGAACTCTCGGATGTCGTAGCCAGAGTCCTTGATTACGGCAACATTCTCCGAGATTTGCTGGGGGAGGTGCGATGGTGATTCAGTTGCACCGCTAAGCTCGTAAATCATGTGGAGTGCCTCATCCTAGGTCTTCAGTGGAATTGGTGTTGGTTTGATACGAAAAAGGGGCATCATCTGTTTTCTTTGAGTCCACAACGGCAGTGTCCGCGGGGACTCAGACCTGTTGCCCCCGGTTCATCCTGTCCATGTCCTGCTCGCGATCGGATTCTCGGAACGCCGAGAGCAGAGCGCGAGTGTAGTCGTGCTGCGGCGCGTTCAGGATCTGCTCCGTCGCACCGCTTTCGACGATCAGGCCATCCTTGAGGATGGCCACCTCATCGGTCAGGTGGTCTATAACCGATATGTCATGACTGATAAAGAGCATCGTCAATCCGAGATCCCGCTGCAGCCCCATGAGAAGGTTCAGAATCTGTGCCTGCACAGAAACATCGAGCGCGGACGTCGCCTCATCAGCCACCAGGATCCGAGGGCGGCAGGCCAAGGCGCGCGCGATCACCACACGCTGTCGTTGGCCGCCGCTAAGGGAACTGGGCGCGCGATCGATGATGGCGCCACTTAGACCAACCTGCCTGAGCAGGGCGATCGCACGCTCCCGTGCGGTGGGTAGTCCTTGCCTGTCCGCGACGGCAACCGCTTCAGTTACGGCGGCGATGGGGGTCAGATAAGGATTCAGTGCGGCAAACGGGTCCTGAAATACCATCTGCACAGATCGGCGCAGGCCGTTTTTCCGCGATTGGCTATCCCAGCGGCTACCTTCGATGAGAATGTTGCCCCCAGTCGGCTGGCGCTCATTTACTATCAGTCTTCCCAAGGTTGACTTCCCAGATCCGCTCTCACCCACGAGGCCCATGATCGTGCCGGCGCCAACTGTGAGAGAAATGCCCTTCAAGACTTCAGGGCCGCCTCTCCTGTAGCGATAGCGAACATCACATAGCTCGACTGCCGGAATGTCGCTCATGCCGCCAGGACCTCCTCTGCATAGTGGCACGCCGCAGTGGCACCCTCGCGCACGGTCCGTAGTTCAGGCACCAGGCTGGCGCAAAGCTCAGTGGCCAGTTGGCACCGTTCGCGGAAGACACAACCACCGTCCCGCCATTCGGCGGGAGGTCGGGGCGCGCCTCCGATGGCACCGAGCATCGTCTTGCGCTGGGCAAGCATAGGATCTGCCTGTAGGAGCGCCTTCGTATATGGATGGGACGGTGTGGAGAGAACGGTTGTTGTGGGGCCCATCTCCATAATGCGGCCGCCATACATCACCGCCACTTGATCGCATACGCGGCGGATCACGCGCATGTCATGGGAGACCAGCACCATGGCCATGTCGCGCTCTTTCTGCACTTGCTGGATCAGGCGGAGCACCTCGTTCTGGACTGTCGCATCCAGTGCCGTCGTTGGTTCGTCGGCGACCACAATAGCTGGATCGCTTGCCAGTGCGAATGCCAGCATTACGCGCTGACGCATCCCGCCGGAGAGCTCATGTGGATAGCTGCGAAGAACCTGGTCAGGATCGCGCATCTGTACCTGTTGCATCAGCAAGCGCGCCTTCTCGACCTTCGCTGCCCGGGTACCGGCGAGAATCTCGGTAAGTTGACCACCCACCTTGCGCACAGGATTGAGGCCCGCCATTGAGGCCTGCGGCATGTACCCGACGCGTCGCTGTCGCAAGTGAGCCCACCGGCGGCGGTCGGCCCGCGCGTACTCTTCACCCTGGAACTTAATTGAGCCAGCATCGATAGTTCCACCTGTGAGGCTTAGCATTCCGACGAGAGCGCGGCACAGCAGCGACTTGCCCGAACCCGTTTCTCCTACGACACCCAAGGTCGTTCCGGGCGCGGCCTCCAAGTTGATCGGGCCCAGCCTGACATTATCCCCTAACGAGAACTCAAGGTCTCGGACTCGCAGGGTTGGCTGCGCACCCGAAGCAGTATGCAGAGTCATTCGTGTTTCCTCAGTTTCTTCGAAGTTCGATCAAGCAATCCGTCGGCGATGATCGACGCTGCGACTGCCGAGACGGTGAGAGCAAGCGCAGGAAATATGACCTGCCACCAAGCGGAAACAATCGACGCCCGTCCTTCGTACATCATGGATCCCCACTCCGGAGTGGGCGGTGGGACCCCGGCCCCCAGGAACGGGAGGCTGGCCACGAACCCGACGATCATCACGGCGTCGGCGACAGCGTAAGTACCTGTGACCGCAATCACCGCAGGCATGATGTGGCGGAATGTAATCCGATACTTCCCATACCCCATGAGTTCGGCGGCAATAACATACTCCCGCGACCTCAGTCCGGAAGACTCCGCCCGTGCGAGCCGCGCGTAAATCGACCAGCCCACGGTGACGACACCGACGAGGATTTGAAACACTCCCGGAGCCGTCCCCAGCACACTGACCTGATTCCCGACCGTAAGCAGGATCATGAGAATCAGCAACGGAAAGGGTACGGCAATGAGCGCGTCCGTTACCCGCATCAGGACCGTACCCCATTGCGTCCGCTTGGCTGTGCCGGCCAGAGTGCCCAAAATGGTGCCGATGGCGAGGGAAATCAATGCGCCAAGTACTGCTACCAGGTAGTCGACGTGAACGGCGACGAACGTGCGGGCGAAAACGTCGCGCCCGAGAACATCTGTGCCGAACGGGTGCCCAGGAGAGGGCGGGTCCAGCGGGGGACCACTCACTGCATTCGGGCCATGTCCGACCAGGATAGGGGCAAGGAAGCTCATGACGATGAAGAACACCAGCACCAGAACGCCAGCTACTATGGGCAACGAGCCGCGCTCTTTGGACCGTCGCTTCCTAGGCTGCGCGGCGACGAGCGTGTTGAGAGGAATGTTAGTCATTGGACACGCACCCTTGGGTCAGCGATGGTGTAGACGACGTCAGTGATGAGGCTTATGACGACCGTGAAAATCCCTGTGAAAACCGTCACCCCTACGATCACCGGGTAGTCGCGCTGCCCGACAGCGGTCACTACCACTGAACCGATTCCCGGAATCCCGTACAGAGCCTCGATGATCACAGCACCTCCAAGCAGTACCGCCATACTGAACCCGATGAGAGTGATGACGGGAAGAAGTACGTTCGGCAACACGTGGCGGGTGATTAGGGACACCCGGGATATACCACGGCTGATCGCAGCTTCCACGAATTCCTCACTCATCAGCCTCGTCGTCTCTCGCTCAATGGATCGGACGAAGATCGGCGTCATGAACAGTGCAAGGGCCAGGCTGGGAAGCCAAAGGTAGCGCAATGCATTCAGCCCGTCCTTCGACCAACCTCCCGCGGGCGCCCAGTGAAGCTGAACGCTGAACAAGATCAATAGATAGATTCCGACCAGGAAGGACGGAATGGCAACAAGTACGACCATGGAGATACGGAGGGCGTGAATGCCCCGGCGCCCCATTCCGAAGGCTGGCAGGAGACCAAGCGGGAAGGAGATAACCAGCGCGAACAGAATTCCCGTGACCACTAGCGACAGCGTGATGGGAAGTGCGCTGCCAACCATGGAAATAACGGGCCGCTGCGTTGTCATCGAAGTCCCGAAGTCTCCGTGCATGAGCCCTGAGAGCTGACTCAGGATCTGGGAAGAGAGCTGTTGGTCCAGACCAAGCTGAGCGCGCAGGGCAGCCAGTGATTCGGGCGTAGCTTGCATACCCAAAATTGACTGGGCAGGATCGCCGGGCACCAGACGCACAAGCACGGCAGTTCCGACCACAATCAGCACGACAACAATCACGAGCTGCAGAACGCTCCGCGCGACTCTCCGCATCAAACGCTTCCAGCCGCGCTGCCTTCCGTGGCCGCTGGGGGTGGTTGAAATCATCTCTACTGTGGCGCTCATCCGTGCTGACCAGACGTCGGAAATGAAGGAGCCGGCTTGTCAGGAAGGAGGGTGCCAGCGGCAGCTTTCAAATAGTTTTCTTCTGCCCCAGGGAGCACGCCATCCCACACTTCGGCGCGCAGCCTACTGCCCTGCAATCCAGAACTCCGAGTTCGGCTGCAGGCCAATTACGTCAACGAGATTTGAGCGAACACCGTAGCGACTCGTCACACCTGCAATGGGGATGATCGGAGTCCAGTCCTCGAAAACCTGCAGAACGTGAGTGGATGCCGCTTCCTGCTGTTGTGGTGTCTGCGCCCCGAACAGGGCCCTGAACGCGGGCTCTATGTCATCGTTGTTGCAACCAGCGAAAATGCACATGGTGGATTTCGGATCGAAGATGCCCTCGGCGGAACTCGGCACATTGAATTTGCTGAAAGTGACGACATTGAGGTCGAATCCGCCGTTGATGGAATTCTGGATGAACTGCTGATCCTCGACGGGCTGAATGTTCATTTTCATCCCAAGCGGCTCTAACTGCTGCTGTAGCACGGTGGCCACACGTCCAGCGTCGTCGGAAGCACTGGCGAAGTAGCTGGCGGTGAATGTACAGCCGCTTTGGCAAGCCGTCCCTTTGAGCAGCGTCTTCGCCTGCGCGACATCCTGCTGGGAATAGACCTTTACGGGTTGTGGGTATTCGGCTATGACAGGGTAAGGACCGGTCTGTACTTTGGCATCAGCGCCGTACGCCGGAGTCGCGAGTGTCTTGCGATCGATAGCCCACGCTATGGCCTTGCGGATGCGCGCGTCATGGAACAAGCTGCCTTCGCGGTTATTCGGCACGATGAACATACTCGCCAGGCCGTCGACCATCGGAGCCGTCAGATCCCCTGAGATCTGATCCGACACGTCCTGTGGCAATGTGGGAACGAGGTCAACATCTCCGCTCTGCAACCGCTTGACGCTGGTCGGGGTGTCGGCCACGACGCTGAACGCCAGCTTCTTGATTTTGGGCTTCGTTCCTCCAAACCTCTCGTTTCTGACCAGTGTGAACGAATTCTCCTTGACATTTCCCTCGGGAGCGTAAGAACCGGAGAAGACCGGCTTACCCTGGAAGTAGTTTTTATCTGTCGCCGCTGCGGCAGGAAGGATGCCCATCGCTGGCACTGCCAGCATCTGCCCAAAGTCCGCTGAGGGAGCGTTCAGGCTGATCTTCACTGTTGTCTTGTCCGGCGCTGCCAGGTCGGCGATGAGCTCGGCATAGCTTTGATTGGGACCAGGGGTGTCGCGCAACCTGGTGAGGGAGGCAACCACGTCTGTGCTCGTCAAAGGCGAACCATCGGAAAACGTCAAGTCGGGCTTAAGAACGACCGTATAGTTCTTGGCGTCATCAGAGGCGGTCAAGCTCTCGGCGAGCATGGGCTCCGTCTTGGTCGCACTGCCCTTGACGAACCGCACCAGCCGGCCAGTAGTCAATCCAACGATCACTGAGTCGGACAAGTAAGGGCCCGCGGCCGGATCAATCGAGGTTACTGCGGTAGACAGATCGATATGAACCTCGTCGAGGTTGGCTTGCGGCAGGCCTTCACCTGTCCCGTTGCCGGAACATGCGCTGAGGGCCAGGGTAGCGGCGACGAGAAGCGCCGCTCCCGATAGGTGGGCGGTTCGGGGCTTCCAAATTTGAGCCATCTCTACTCCTCTGTAGTGCGATGGAATGAGTCTCTTGGGATATCACATGCTGTGGAGCTGTCGTCTTCGTTGAGGTCGAGCGGCTTCGCGGTTGTCGAAGTACCGCCGCTTGTTTTTGCGGCCGGGTCCTGCATCAAAACAAGGCTAAGAGCAAAATGTGATGTAGTCAACAACTGAATTATATTTGGGAAACTTTAGGGGCGGAGTAGTCCGAAAACCCCCGGAAAGACGCGGGTCATGATGAACGACGAAAATCTACGACAGTTCATGACTGAACTGATTGCTACGCGTTATCCAAGGGTGAACCCTGCCTTGATCGATATGAGGGGGCGTGGGCAGAGTACGCCGGGGAGATAAAGCCAGCGGCGTGGGTCTGCGGCTTGAGGTGAAGGTGCCTGCCCCAAACAATCGCCGACGGCTCGTGACCCGTGCCTGACGACCGGGAGAAGGCGGTGAAAGCTGATCTGTCCGCATGCCGGCTCCATACCAAGGAGTGGTCGTCACCAAGGAGTGGTCGTCACCAAGGAGTGGTCGTCACGGTCGCTCGCAACCGTGAACGGCGTAGCCGCCAAGCAGGATGTCGCTGTGGCCCCATAACTGAGGCTAAGCTGCAAAAGCGCTCCGCCAAACCGACGTCGAGGACGGGATCGGTTCTACGACCAACTTCTCTGTCTTGAGGCGGCCTTGCTGGAGGATAGGTGAACCATCCCATCACGCCGGCATTCCGACGTCGCGTTGCACATGCGCTGCGCGGGGGCAGTTGGGAACACGGCACGACGCCGGGACGAGGGGCCAAGGTGCAGCGGACACGAGAAGATGTGTTATTCAGGGTGCCGGCGAGTAGCCAGATTTGGCTGCGACAGGGAATCACCAGCTCGCCTTGATTTAAGTCCCACTGCTCGAGCGGCCGATTTAAGATCTCCGGTGTTTTGGCAACCCCGGCGCTTCGACCTGACCAGGTACGTGTTGGGCGTCTTCAGATGAGGCTGAAAGGTTGGCGCGACGCAGAAAGCACGGACGGCAGTTCTTGCCGTCCGTGCGGTTCGCCGATCTTTCCGCCCTGGTGCTACATCGCCAATTGGTTGAGGTTGGTTTCCTCTTGGTCGGCCAGCAATGGAGCGTGCTCCCTGGTTTGAAGTGCCATGACGAACGAGTCCGAGCGGGTTCGGCTCATCAGCGCCAACCATTGCGCTGAGGTTGGCCTTTGGACCTTGGCGATCCGGCTTCCTGCCTTCCCGCTTTGTACGAGCCTCTCAAGACCTGGGCAGAATGCGGACTCGATAAGACAAAGGTGATCGAGCATCTCTCCCGAGCGACATTGGCGCCCCCGCCCATGTTAGGGGACTTCAAATCCGCCGAGTTCCACCACCGATCACGCCGCCAGCGATACCGATGTCGACCATCTCCTGATCAGGATCGGGCGCGTGGACACGGAACCAAAGTTTGGAGATTTTCCACTCGCCGTCCTGCCGGACATACTCCGTCTCGTAGCGCCCCTCGGACCATGGACCCCATACTCGAAGCATGCCGAGGGACGTTTTAAAATCAGCCTGCAGCCGGTGCCACGTCCACGTGGCGCGCCCCGTGTCTCCATCTACCACGATGTCCGGCGACGACAGGATGTAGCCATCGTTGCTGTGTACGACGGGAACCAATTCATTAGTAAACATCGCGCCGATGGCGTCGCGTCCCCGGTGCACTCCGTGATGACGGATGTCGCATACCGCGTCCTCCGTATAGGCGGAAGCCACTGCTTGCCAGTCGCGCGCCGCGAGATCGCGAATGTACTTGTGGTGAAGCGTGGCTATCGCCTGTGCCGACTCGAGATTTTCGACCCGACGCTCCAGCGCTATCAGATGCCGCGTTAGATCCTCATGATTCATCGTCTGACACTCCTTGGTTGTCAACTGCGCAGGTTGGTTGTCGACTGCCCACGCTGCATTTTGGGGGACAAGCCAGTCCAGCCGTCCTGCCTTCGTCACCAGTTTCCGAATGAAGCCACACTACGTATAGTAGTTATTTTAGTCAAGTAGTGAATTACTTTCGAAGCGAACCGGCCGTAATGGAGCCCAATTTTCCGCAAAACAAGTTCACTGATAGACGATATAAGCTACAGAAGCGTAATCTGAAACGCCTAACGGCCAGGAGTTCCGAAGCGCGTCCAATGGCTGCCCTGCAGCCGCGGGGCAGCTGTGGCAGTCGTTTTCCTCTGGACACTCGGTCATGATGCGGGGATTCATCCATCTGATGTGCGGTGGAGGGGCAATGAACAACAAAGCGGGCAACGTCATTGGCGGCACCGGACAAGGGGTCGCTGAAGGACACCAAGATTGTCGCGTACGAGATCAATGCCAAGCCCGTAGCCGCGTAGTGCGAGGCATTTCGGACGTCAGGCGGCAGCGCCGTTGGCCATGATGGGTAGGGTGGGTATCAGATCCCCAAGGAGGTCAGCCATCGCCCGCCCATCCCAACCACTGCTAAGCCGCGAGTTGATTGCCAGTACCGCCCTCGCCCTCGTTGACCGCATCGGCGCCGACGGTGCCAGTATTCGGCGCGTCGCGGCGACGCTCGGTGTAAACCCCACCTCGCTGTATAACCATGTACCAAATCGCGCCGCCATGATTGAAGACGTGAGGGCGATCGTCTCTGCGGACATAGATTCGCGGCCTCTTCGGGAATGCCCTTGGGAAGAAGGACTCCGGCTATGGGCGCATTCGTACAGACTGGCATTCGCCGGTCACCCGCGAGTGGTTCCTTTATTGATGACAACGCGCGCCTCGTCACCCGTCCTGCTATCGGAGTACGAGGATTTTGTGGTCGCTGCAGAAGCCGTTGGATGGACAAGTAGGGACGTCCTGCCCCTATTGACTGCCTTCGAGTCCTTTATTTTAGGAAGTGTTCTCGACATGTCGGGGCCCAGCATCGTGTTCGATCCAACTGGCCAAGAAGAGCGACTTCCGAGGTTTTCATTGGCGTTCGCGTCCTTGTCAACTGAGGACCCAAGTGATCCAGTCGCGTCACGCGCGTTCGAGATGGGTTTGAGTATGTTGGTAGCGTCCGCCAGGCCAGGACGCAGCCCAATTTCTGAAGGCCAGCAGCTGGCATGCGGGTGAGATCGCTGTGGAGTTTATCGATCCCATTGCGCCGAGGAGGATGGCGAAGGTAAGAAAGATCGCGGCTGAACCCATCACTCGGTGGACGAGAACCACGAACACGCTCTCGGCTAAGCCCGGATTTCCAAGCTGCTTGCGGTGTCTCCTGGCCCATTAATGGAGAGCATCGCCGCTGCTATGCCTAACGAAAACAACCACCAGAATCGATGCCGCCGTGCTCTCAGTGGAAGTAGGACCCCGCGAGACTTAGGTTCCTTCTCCCGTTGTGGCGACAGTGGCCCAGCCCCAGTAAACGAAGATCGAGACCGCAAGTCCCGCTGAGAAGGCACTGAAACTATTCATCCGGGTGGGGTCAAACCATGAAATATCGGGCGTGGGTCCAGCAGGATTGTCAGAAGACGCAGCTTCCTTGCCTAGCTCGATGAGGAATCACCCCAGATCCGCCATCTGGAACGCGACCGTGCAGTACTGGAAGATCATGCCCGAGGTCATCCCGAGGTAGGAGATGCCGTCGACAATGCCATGAATGACAAGCACATCACGAGGTTGATTAAGTGGTTGTCGGTTAGACCGACGCACGACTTATCTTTAGGGACGATGGCTAGTGTTTGACAAAAAATCGACGGCAATTCCGGCAAGATTGAAAAGAACAAGCGGTGAAAGCTACGAGCTCACCCGGTAAGCCACCCAAGCCACGGTCCGAACGCGCGGGATCCCCGGGTAAATGAGGTTTCCGGAGTCGGGCATGGCGGTGTTCGGGGCCCGTATCCGAGAGCGACAAGAAGCATCGGGATGAATCCCACGAGAAAGATGGCCGGCATCTGATCGCTAACGACCCATGCCTCTGGTCCGGTTGCCGCTGCCAAAGTGATTGCCGACGCGCAGGTCGAGATCCCTTCTACCAGTGCAAGAACACCAACCTATCCTCTGGCCACCCTTTCCTGCCCAGACCGATTACCGCGTCCAGGGCGGGCATCTGCGGGGTGGCGCCTTTGAGGTCGAAAATGACATGGCAAACAGGCTTTTTGGGGGAACCGGAGCAGACGAAGGGCCAAGACAGCAGGGACAGGCTGTGAAAAACCTTGTCCTGGAATCGATCACGCTCTGAAGGAATGGTGCGTGAAATGTCTTGTCAATTGATAGGCTCGCCTGCTTTAAAGGGCCTAGTGCTATCTAAACAAACGGTGTATGTTTTAAATCATATGTCCTTCAGGTAGTAGCCTGAGCCTTCCACTTGAGAGTGAGTACCATGGATTTGCGGAGCTTCACAGTCGTCGAAGCCGACATCGACGACCTATCCGGCGCACTTGAGGCAGGGCTCGTGAGCAGCGTCGAGTTAGTGATCCGGTATCTCAACCGCGTCGCCTTTTATGATCGCTCCGGACTTAGGCTGAATTCTGTATCAACAATCAATCCGAGTGTGTTGACGGAGGCCCGGAACTCAGACCTCCGGCGTTCACGGGGGGCAATGCTTGGGCCGTTGGACGGTATACCTTTCACCGCAAAGGACAGCTACTGCGTCCGGGACCTGCCGGTTGCTGCCGGATCACCGGCTTTCGCCAACTTGACGGCCAGTGAAGATGCGTTCGCGATTTCACGTCTTCGGGATGCTGGGGCCGTGTTCCTTGGTCTTACGAACATGCCTCCTATGGCCGCGGGAGGCATGCAGCGCGGTGTTTACGGGCGAGCAGAATCTCCCTATAGTGGCGAATTTCTGACATCGGCGTTCGGCTCCGGTTCCTCCAACGGTTCCGGGACCGCGACCGCGGCCAGTTTCGCGGCCTTCGGTCTCGGCGAAGAGACCTGGTCCTCAGGGCGAGCGCCGGCCTCGAACAACTCGCTGGTCGCATACACGCCTTCTCGCGGCCTCATCTCCGTCCGAGGCAACTGGCCCCTTGTGCCGACGATGGACGTTGTTGTGCCGCACACCCGTTCGATTTCCGACATGAAGCACATACTCGACGTCATCGTCGCTGACGACCCATCGTCGGAGGGCGATTTGTGGCGTTTGCAGCCGTGGATCCCGTTACCAAAGCCGTCCACGATGCGGCCGGATTCATATACCGCCATTCCCGACCTTCCATTGGCCGGGCTTCGCTTGGCGGTACCCCGGAACTACGTGAATGCTGACCCGACGAGCAGATACCCTATTGAGACCCGGAAATCGATTATGGCCCTGTGGGAGGGGCTGTGTGATGATCTACGGAAGGCCGGTGCCGAGGTCATCGAGACTCCATTCCCTGTAGTGGACAACTACGAGCGGCTCCACGATGGCGATCGGGATTTTGTCGATCGAGGATGGGTGAGTAAAGACTTCCTCAGCGATGAAGTCGGAATGTTATCGGCCTGGGCGCTGGACAACTTCCTGCGTCAGAACGGCGACCCGGCAATCGATGGCTTGGCCAAAGCGAAGGCTGAACTCATCTTTCCGCAGCCCAAAGGAGCCCTGCCTGACAGATACGGCATCTTTGAGTTTGACATCGCCTACGACCTTTCAGATTTTGTTGCAATGGCCGAGGATGGGGTCACCGAGTGGAAGCAAGTTGTGACTCTCGAAGACGGGTTGCGTGGTCTCGAACGCACACGCAAAGAGGACTTCGAGGATTGGTTGTCAGGAAACGGCTTTGATGCGGTGATATTCCCTTCCGCCGCTGACGTTGGACCCTCCGACTCAGATGTTAACCCGTCGTCTGCCGATGTCGCCTGGCGCAACGGCGTCTGGGTTTCGAACGGCAACCTTGTACCACGACACCTTGGCATTCCCACTTGGACCCTTCCATTGGGGACAATGTCAGATACCCGGATGCCGGTTGGCGTCACCGTCGCTGGCCCTGCATACGACGACATGCGCCTACTGCAACTGGCCTCAACGATGGAAAAACTCCGACCACGACGCGCCGTACCTCCGCGAACGCCACCGCTACCGGGGGAGGCGCTGTTTCCGGTCAGCCTCCCTCCCGGATCGGACTCTCTCGAGGTGCGAATCGAAGACGTCGAGGTAGAAAGAACCACCACCAACACCACTGTCCGTTTCGTCGCAACGGTAACAGCAGGTAGAGCATCAGAGTGTGCAGCCTTCGTGGACGGGCAACCTGCACCGACAGTGCTGGAAGGAACTCGGATCGTGGGGAGCTGGTCGACCCATGCCAATGCCTACAACCATCGACACAGCGAGTGGCGGCCAGCATACGGTCCCTTGGTAACGCTCGCTGTCCGCAGCTCCAGCGGCGCCGTGGCTGGCGCCTTGGGAACATCCAAGCACGCGCCCCTCTAAGCTGACTGCCCATCTGACGACTGGGCGCACACACTTCCCCCGCAAAGGAGCACCATGCCTCAAAATATTTTCAACTATTTCGATCAGGTCGAACTGCCGACTCCCACACTCGAACCCACTGAAGTCTTGGACCTTGTCGCCAGCACCTTCGGTTTAGAGATCTCGGTCGAAGCCCTTGGCAGCCAGCAGGATCAGAACTTTCGATTGTTCGAACACGGGTCGCCCCACCCCAAAGGGGTGCTCAAAATCAGCAACCCGGCTTTCAGTTTCGCCGAGATCCAAATGCAGGATCAGGCCGCGCTGCTTCTAGCGCAAAACCAGAACACGCTTCGCGTACCTCGTATCGTGACGGGTCCACGGGGGCCACTGTCAGCATGGTGGGAAACTTCACAAGGTCTCCTCCACGCGCGCGTGATTGAGAATATCGCGGGACGCACGCTGACGGGGTCCGACTACTTGGCGCCCGATGTTGTCAGTCGTATGGGAGAAATCGCAGCTAGAACGAGTCTGGCACTAGCGGATTTTGAACATGCCGGAACACATCGGGTCCTGCAGTGGGATCTCCGGCACGCCCGCCGGGTGATCGACCGGCTTCTTCCACTGGAACCGGACTCATCCATCCGGCGTTTCGTTGAGGAATCGGCTCTTCGCGCGGGACTGGTTCTTGAAGAAGTCGAAGACAGGCTGCCGGTGCAAGCGGGGCATTTCGACATTACCGATGACAACGTTCTTCGTCCGGATGGAGGACGGTTGCCTGATGCGGTTATAGACTTCGGCGATGTGTGCACGTCGTGGCGGGTGGGGGAACTCGCGGTCACCATCTCTTCACTCCTACACCATGATGGAGCGACCCCGGCGACGACCTTGCCCGCGATCCGTGCTTTCCACAAGTTGCGTCCCCTCGATGAGAGCGAAGTATCTGCACTTTGGGCACTGGTGGTTTTGCGAGGAGCCGTCCTCGTTCTAAGTGGGCGGTGTCAGGTCAGGCTGGATGCCGACAATTCCTATGCGGACGCCGCCCTCGAGCGCGAGCTGCGAATTCTCACCGTTGCGGCATCCGTACCACCGGAGGTGATGACGGGGGCAGTCCGCCAAGCTCTGGGGATGCCCATCAAGGACAACCCATCTTGGACCTGTAAATCCGTGCTGCCGCCCCTGGGCGTCGTTACAACTCTTGACGCAGGAACCACCTCAAGCCTCAATGACAATGGTGCCTGGATGAGAGAGTCAACGCTTGATAAGGCCGCCGCCGCGGCTCTGAGCACCGGAGTTGACGCTGTTGTGCTGCCCGCCTGGTCCGCGGTGCTTACCGCTTCGCCGATCCGGACGCCGACGGTGCCAGAAACGTTTCCGACAGGTTTGACGCTCTGGCTTTCAAGGCCAACATCTTTGTCAGCGGAAGCCCTGGTTTCCAGAATCAATGACGACTCCATCGCCGTCGCAATCGCCGGCGCGGTGCTCACGATATCGGCCGTGGGCCTGGGTCGTAAAAGCACTCATCTTTTACCGGCACGCACGAAGCTCTTTGTTCAGTTCGACCGGCGCGGAGTATCCGATGCCCCTGCGATGGTGACAGCCGATCTCATGGCAGGATGGGCTGCGATTTTGAGCGACCCTGCGCCGGCACTCGGACTCGTCTCCAGTAGCAGATCTACCAACGATGACGTCCTGGAGCGTCGCAAAGGTGTCCTCGCGAACGTCCAGGAACATTACTATGCGGTGCCACCCCAGATCGAACGTGGGTGGCGGGAATACCTCATAGGAGTTGATGGCCGTATTTATCTCGATATGGTCAACAATGTCGCTTCTGTGGGCCACGCCCACCCTCGGGTAGCCGAGGCGGCGAGCCGGCAAATGAGACTCCTCAACACGAACTCCCGGTTTCACTACCGCGCAATCGCAGATTATGCCGAGCGGATTGCCGCTACGTTGCCCGACGAGCTCGACACCGTGTTCTTTGTCAACTCCGGTTCCGAAGCCACTGACCTAGCCATCCGACTGGCAATGGCCAGCACGGGGCGGCGTGACATCGTCGCGATGCGGGAGTCCTACCATGGGTGGACTTTTGCAAGCGACGCAGTGTCCACATCGATCGCCGACAATCCAAATGCCCTTGAGTCACGCCCTGAATGGGTCCATACCGTGGAAGCAGCCAACTCCTATAGAGGAGAGCTACGGGGCAACGAAGCTGCCGGATATGCATCGAATGCAGTGAAGATCATCGACGAACTTGCCGCTGGGGGCACGCTGCCTGCTGGCTTTATCTGCGAGTCCTACTTCGGTAACGCAGGCGGCATCGCACTGCCGGATGGCTATCTAACGGACGTTTACGCGGCAATCCGCAAACATGGCGGCATCGCCATCGCCGATGAGGTGCAGGTTGGCTTCGGCCGCCTCGGCGAATGGTTCTGGGGTTTTCAGCAGCAGGGAGCTGTTCCCGACGTCGTTGCTGTCGCCAAGTCCATCGGAGCGGGGCAACCCATCGGAGCAGTTGTTACCCGTCGTGAGATCGCTGATCGATATCGCACACAGGGATACTTTTTCTCATCGACCGGCGGATCCCCCGTTTCGTCAGTGATTGGCATGACTGTACTTGACATCATCCAAGACGAAGGCCTACAGGAAAACGCACGCGTCGTTGGCCGACACCTCAAGAATCGCCTAGAGGCATTGAGCAAAGAGAATGACCTCATCGGGGCCGTCCACGGCTCGGGGCTCTACCTCGGTCTCGAGTTCGTCAAAGACCGCTCAACTCTCGAACCTGCAACGGACGAAACAGCGGCGATCTGTAATCGCTTGCTCGAACTAGGAGTCTTCATGCAGCCCACTGGCGATCATCTGAACGTCCTGAAGATCAAGCCACCGCTATGCATCTCCCAAGAATCTGCCGACTACTTTGTTGACAGCCTGGCCCACGTTCTCGAAACGGGGTGGTGAGGAATGGTGTGGCAAATGCTTTCAGAGGCCGCCGAATACACGCGAACTTGGATGGCCTTCCCTCGAGGTTAGCGCAGAGGCTGTCGGCCCAAGGATAGGCTTTGGTTAGTGTGGGTACTGTCAGCTGCCACTGAGGCCATTCAGCCGATCGGCTAAGGCATCTCTTTCTGACGCACGACGGGGAACTAGCAAGTGCTGGTAAGAGTCAGCACTACTATACCTGGATGGCTGACCGGATTCAGGCTTCGGTGACTGGTCATGTTGCTTCTCCCGGTTTGCACGATGACAGGGGTAGAAAGGGGGGTACTTCCTGTGGAGCCCTTAGACGCAAAAGGTGGGGCTGCCAAATGAATCTCCAGCTGGGGGACGACGCAGCATGGAGCGCACATCGCGGCACAGACTGGCTGATGGGCAAAAAGGCATGTGGACAATGCCGCACCTTCCATTTCAAACTGCCTCGTAGCGCCGCCGGACTGCCCCGGATTCCGAATGTTTCCGCCACGTCCCAGCCTTTTCAAGGCTAGAAATACCGTTCGAGCCCCACGTCGGGCACGGCATACCCCCTCGCCAGAGGAGTTTTTGCTTTAAAGTGTTGACAATTGTTGACACGAGTCTCTGGTGTGAGGTCCGGCTTGTGCCTGGCCGCCGGTTGGCGTGTTCAGTTGTGGGGGAGCAGGTCCAAGGCGTCGGCTGGTGCGCCCTCCACTCGTTATGAACTGGGGCTATGCGTTCCTCCCTCTCTTGGCTCGTCGGGTAGGTCGTGTTTGGGCTACACCTCTTCATGTGTAGGGGGACTGATCGCAACATGACTTCGAGATCCTTCGTCAAAGTTCTTGGTTTTGGCTCGCGGTTGACGTCGTGAAGCCTCCATTGCCGATGCCTTGTCCGGCCAAAGGAGGTGTGGACAGTGTCCGCACCTAACTCTTCTTTATTTGCGACTGATCGGAGCCACGTGCTCGTCCCTCCTTGGGCCTATATCTACTCATGTATGTGAGTGTCTATAGCGACAGTAGGCCGATCAGGAAGCACTCTACGTATGTAGGTCATTCCCGAGGTGGGGATTCAGGGGCGGTCGGTTGAGTGCTTTCAAGTTGGCCTTGGCCGTGTCATCGACGCGCACCTTGAAATCCATTGGAGGCGGGCCCGACCCAGCTGACCGCTCCCCAGCGGAGCCTGCGGAACATTGCAGCCCACGCGATCGTCGGCTGAGCACGGCTTAGCGGACCAGTCTGCCGATAATGGCCCATATGTCGAGCCCGCGCTTACGCCCTAGGATCTGGAAATTGCACAAACATGACGTCCCATGGCATCAGTTACCTTTGGCTCCCATAGACCTTGAAGACTGGTGGGTTCTCGCTGCAAGAGTAAGAGCGCCGCGGAAGCATCGGTATGTTCTTGACTCCGGATAGGCGTTGTGGATCATTTGGAGGGCCCTGGCTCCTAGCTCTCGAAATCCGGCGCGATCGCTGATAGGGCCGCCCACGTGAACTCGCTAAAGGGCTGATCGTCGCAACCCGGCTTGGGGTGTGCCCTACACTTTACTGCTGTTGTCTCTGTTGACCATTCCAAGGCCAAGCAGGAGCGCCCCTTGCGTATGCAGGGGGCGCTTTTTATGGGTTGAAAGCGGTGCCGGCGCTTTAGCCGAGCAGGGTGGCAATGAGTCTGATGGAGGAGGCGATGATGGTGATGAGTCCAATTGCACCGAAGAGGTTGTGCCACCACTTGTTGCGCAGGTCACCCATGACGGACCGTCTGTTAGCCATGATGACGATCAGTAGGCCGAGCAGTGGTGCGATGAGGACTGTGAGGGATTGGGCGATTACGATCAAGGCCACGGGTGAGGACTGGAAGGCGAGCGTGATGATCAGTCCGAAGGCCAGGATGATGCCGGTGATGATGCGAGCGACAGGTGATCCGGCTTTGGCGCCACGTCCCAGGGCGTCGGAGAGCATGGTGCCGCCGGCGGTGGCGTTGGCGATCATGGACGAGAAGGCTGCTCCTGAGAGGCCGAGGGCGAAGATCATCGCGCCGACGGGGCCTGCCAGGGGTGTGAAGACGGAGGCGAGGGCGTTGATGGTTCCGGCTTCGGCTCCGGTTTTGCCTAGGACTGCTGCGGCAACCATGATGACCAGGGCGGTCATGATGCCGGGTGCGATGATGCCGCGCTGACGGCATTGACAATGAACCCCGTCTACCTGGTAGCAGTACGTTCCATCGCCGGCCTCGGGATCGCA
The DNA here is from genome assembly GCF_052113345.1 of Pseudarthrobacter sp. YAF2. Lineage (NCBI taxonomy): Bacteria > Bacillati > Actinomycetota > Actinomycetes > Micrococcales > Micrococcaceae > Pseudarthrobacter > Pseudarthrobacter sp. YAF2. The sequence continues at coordinate 109,717 of NZ_JBFRDA010000016.1, forward strand.
GAACAGTCCATCAACGCCACTTACCTCAACGAGATCTACGCGGCCACCGAAGACGAAAAGATCAAGAAGCACCGTGGCATGGTCTACAGCGTCGTCCAGAGCGGCTGGCCACTGGGCGTCTTCGCAGCCGCCGGATTCACGGCGCTACTCCTGCCCCTCGTCGGCTGGCGGGGCGTCTTCGTCCTGGCGGCCCTGCCGGCCCTCATCATCCTCCTGCTTCGCCGCAGTCTCAAAGAGACACCCCAATACACAATTTTCAGCGAGGCCCACAAGCTGAAGAAGTCGGGGAATGTTCGCGAGGCCGATGAACTGCTGGCCAAATACGGCCTGGACCACGATCACGGGGCACCCATCAAGGCAATTTTCAACCGCAAATTCCGGCGCAACACGGTCTTCCTGTCGCTGGTGTGGTTCTTCAACTTCTTCGGCGTTATCACCTTCACGGTTCTTGGCACCACACTGCTCACCGACGGCAAAGGACTGCCTTTCTCTGTGTCGTTGCTCGTCTTCATGGCCGCCAACCTCGGTGGCTTCTTCGGCTATCTTCTCTTCGGTGCGCTGGGTCAGCGATTCGGCCGCCGCCCCATGGTGGGCCTCGGGTTCCTGCTCGCTGCCGTTTCCTACACCCTGATGCTCCTCTGGGCAGCGGACACCCCCACAGTGATGGTGCTCTACGCCTTCGGCCAGTTCTTCATGGCCGGCCCGTTTGCTGCGCTCATGTTCTACATGGGTGAGTGCTACACCACCGACTGCCGAGCTACCGGTACCTCCTTCCTGAACGCCATGGGCCAGCCAGGCACTATTGTCGGCGGAGCGATCATCACAGCGATGCTTGCATCCGGTCTGGATTGGACCACCACAGCCATGTTCGTCGGTGTCGGTGGCGTATTCCTCTCGGGTCTCCTGATGTTCGGCTGCAAGTCAATGCCGCAGCTGGCAGATTTTGGGCACCGTGTAGATCCGGCGGTCGCCCAGTGACCCCGCGGAGAGTTGCGGTCATCACGGGAGCAGCCAGCGGGATCGGCAGCGCTCTTGCCGTGAAGTACGCATCCACAGGCATGAACATCGTTATCGGATACCACCCAGCTGACCCGCACGACCCGGAAGCGACAGTGCACGCAGTGACCAAGGCCGGGGGCAACGCAATCGTGCACGAAGTTGATGTCAGGGACACTAAGCAGGTAGACGCCTTCGCTGAACGGGCTCTGGAGGAATGGGGTCGTCTTGATATCGCGGTGGCCAACGCCGGCATCTTGCGCCGGGTACCGTTGGAGTTCCTGCACGACGATGTCTGGAATGACCTTCTGGACGTCGACCTGACCGGGGTTCTGCGCACGTTCCGGTCTGCCGCAGCGCGCATGGAATCTTCAGGGGGCTCGATGGTTGCAGTCTCGTCCATCGCCGGCGGTGTTTACGGTTGGGGGGAGCGCGCGCATTACGCCACTGCCAAGGCGGGTATTATCGGCCTCGTCAAGAGCCTTGCGGTGGAGCTTGGGCCACGTGGGATCCGGGTTAACTGCATCGTACCGGGCACGATCGACACCCCACAGGCACGCGACCAGACCAACTCCCTTGGACCTAAAGGTATCCAGGCGCAGGGCGAGCATCTTCCGCTGCAACGCGCCGGACGCGCTGAGGACATTGCAAACGCCATCTCCTTTCTGACGTCCGAGGATGCTTCCTTCATAACAGGCACTTCACTGCTCGTTGATGGGGGCATGACCGCCATGTTGCCAAAGTGAGCGGCATACTCGAAGGCAGGACGGCCTTGGTCGTTGGGGGAGTAGGGGGCATCGGCCATGCGATTGCCGCTGCCTTCCGCAAAGAAGGGGCACGGGTCACCGTAGCGGACCGCGCGGAGGTCCTGGACGCCACCGACGGAACAATAGCCATTGACGTCACTGACCCGGCCTCCATCCTCCAAGCAGTGAACAACGCCGAGCGCCTGCACGGCGAGATCGACGTCCTCGTCAACGCCGCCGGTGTTTCCAGTGAACGTTATTGGGACGGCCTTGACTTGGACGAGTGGAACCGAGTCCTCAGTATTAACCTCACCGGGACGTTCCTGGTCTGCAAGGAAGTTATTCCCCGAATGGTCCGACGGCGACGCGGCCGGGTCAACAACATCTCCTCTCAGCTCGCGATCAAGGGCGCCCCTGGACTGGCCCACTACTGCGCATCCAAGGCCGGTGTCATTGCCTTAACTAAGGCCCTCGCGCTCGAAGTTTCACCGCTAGGAGTGCTGGTCAACGCCATCGCGCCCGGCCCCATCAACACACCGATGACCGACCGGATGAGTGAGACTTGGAAACGTCAAAAAGCCGCGGAGCTTCCTTTGGGCCGCTTTGGCAATCCCGAAGAAGTCGCACCCACAGCTGTCTTGTTGGCCAGCGACCCCGGTGGAAACCTATACGTCGGCCAGACTCTCGGTCCCAACTCCGGGGACATCATGCCCTAACCCGTGAAGTGGTGCCGGAACACATAGGCTTCCGGCACCACTTCCACAACCCGCCGCAGCCCGGCGACAGAGCTGGAATTACAACTAGGGCTCCTGTTGAGAGGGCTGGAGGAGTACTTGTCACGGTCCCAGCGAAACTCCAAGGAGGACGCGATTGTTCCACGTCATCGCCACCTATGGCACTAAAGAGGGCAGAAGCAAGGAAGTCCTCGATCTGCTCGCGGATATGGCGGAAGCCACCCGTGGCGAGCCCGGCAATGTCAGCTACGAAGTTTACCGTGGCGTTCAGGACCCAACGCAGATCGTAATTCTTGAGTCGTATCACGAGGCGGAGGATTTCGACAGACACCGTGAGAGCCCGCATTTCCTGGAACTGGGGGCCGGTCGGATCATTCCGCAGCTCGTCTCTCGCCACATCTTCACCTACACCTCGGAAGATCAGCCTCATGAAGCTCCTTGAGGGAACCCTGGCAGAGGACAGTTCTGTGCCCAGTGACTGGTGGAAAGATGTTGTAAATCCAGCCCGGGACCTATTAGTGGGGGCCCGGCATGGCATCTGAGGATCACAGTGTGCAGGACTGGTCTTCACTGGCCAAAGGCAACAAGCTCGCCATCACCGAACCCAGCAACGCCAGCTACGTAGCCATGGTTGACACAAAAATGGAGGACTTCCTCGGTGGTTTGGGTGTTGGATAGCTGGGGAAACCGGCGGGCCTTTGATCACCGGGAAGGCATCAAGCTCGATCTCCTTCCTCTTTCTACTGTCACCGGATAACCCGGAAGGGACAGTGATCCGATGCGGCGACCCACCGACATTCAAGAATCCGCAACGCCCACAAAGGCGGAAAAGCTGAATTGCCAGAGTTTGTTAAGCGGCTGTGCAGACGTCCTGATCGGTTGGGTTGAGGTGTTCTTTGAGCTCGGTGATGAAGGCCTTGAGGTTGGCGGACCTGCAGTCACGTCGCCAGGTGAGCCAGGTTTCCGCCGTGCCCAGTGCACCTTGTATTCCATGAACCTGCACCCGGCTTGCTCCGGGGAGCGTCTCAAGGAGGGATTTGGGGATCATACAGATACCTCCGCCGGCGGCGACACAGGCGAGCATGCTGTAGTACGAGGAAATCTCTACGATTCTTCCAGGGATGATGCCTTGAGAGTCGAGCCAGTCCTCAAAGCGTTGGCGGTATGAGCAGATGGTGCCGAACATGAACACAGTCGGATGGGATGCCTTGAAATCCTCGTTGATCTCGGTGACTGTCTGCGGCGTCAGGATCACAAGATCCTCCGTGAATGCTCTGATGCCGGTGAGGGCGGGCGCAGCTGGTTTTCCATCGGAGAATGCGGCGGTGAGTTGGCCATTCAGCAAATGGTCGAACAGCACTCCCGATGATCCCGCTTCGAGTTCAACATCAACGGCCGGGTATCGGAGGTGGAAGCTGGCAAGAATCGGCGGTATTCGGACCGCCGCAGTGCTTTCAAGGGCCCCGAGGCGGAATTTGCCTCGAGGTTCGCCCTGTGCACCGAAGGCCTTGGCGTCGTTGCATAGGTCGATAATCTTCTGGGCATGTTCCCGAAAAATCTCTCCATCGGCAGAGAGGGAGCTTTGCCGTTTGTCCCGGACGAGGAGCTTGACATCAAGCTCGCGTTCCAGCTGTTGGATGCGTGTCGAGACGTTGGAGGGGGCGCGAAGCAGTTTGTTGGCAGCTTTGGTGATGCTTCCTGTCTCCGCTACCGCAAGAAAGATTTCCAGCTGCGAGATCTCCATTGTCCTTGTTCTCTCTAAGTGAAGTGATGCGACTCGAACGTCTCACTCACAGAAGAGTGACAGCTTTCGGCAACGTTTTCAACCCCGAGGGGGCAACGCCAGTATTCGAAGGATTACTACTGCGCCCCGATGTTCTCTTTGAGAGAAGTCAAGGTTCTGAAACTTCTTATTTATCAAACAGTCCAGGCCTTCTAGAGTCGTTGTTAGCCCCATCACACGAACTTGAAGGAAACACATCAAATGGGCACCATCGAAGTTGCTGTCGCGAAATCGACGAACCCGGCCACGGGCGAGGAAGTCGCGACCTACCCGTACCTGGATGAGCAGGCCGTTGCAGAGGCCGTCGGCTCAGCCGCAGAGGGCTACGCTATCTGGCGGGACACGACTCCGGCCCAACGCGCCGAGGTTTTCCACAAGCTGGCTGAACTGCTGCGCCGGGATACTGCCAAGCTGGCGGCTGTCATCACCGCCGAAATGGGCAAGCCTGTCACCCAGGCACGGGCCGAGGTCGCCAAATGCGCCAATATGCTTGACTGGTACGCCGAACATGGCCCGGCGATGCTGAAGGACACGGCAACAACCATCGGTCCCGAAGC
>NZ_JBFRDA010000017.1:0-95183 GCF_052113345.1 Pseudarthrobacter sp. YAF2
CGGTGTCCGTGAGGTGGAGGCCAGGGTCGCTGGTCTGAAAGCCAGGGCTGCGGTGGGGTATGCGGATGCTGCCGGTGTTGTTGCGGGGCCGGGGGTGCCGGTGGTGGCGCAGGAGATGGCGGTCGCGGCGGAGATCGGGTGCGTRCTGGCGCTGGGTCCGCGGGCTGCGTCCTCGTTCCTCWCCACCTCCCACGCGCTGGCTGATTCGTTGCCGTTGACCTTCGMCGCGTTGCAGGCCGGGTCTTTGTCGTGGGGTCATGTGGTGGTGCTGGCTGATGAGACCGCGGGCCTTGATSCTGCCGGGGCGGCGGCGTTGGAGGCGCATTTCCTGGACCCCGACACACMGGAYSSGGYSCGGGGGTGCCCGGTGGGGGAGATGCCGGCGCACCGGTTCCGTGCCAAGGCCCGGACGTGGCGGGAGCGCCATCATGCCGGGTCGATTGAGAAACGCCACGCAAAGGGAGTCGTGGACCGGCGGGTGGAGTACCGGCCGGACCGGGACGGGATGGCGTGGCTGGGCGCGTACCTGCCCGCAGACCAGGGAGCAGCAGTTTGGAACCGGCTCACCACTGTTTCCCGCGGACTTCAAGGCCCGGGCGAGACCCGCACCCTCACCCAACTCCGGGCCGATGTGTTTGCCACGTCCCTTCTGACCTCCGGGCTAAACACGGGACTGACCGAAGGGATGAACGCGGGGCCGGGCGGCGAAAGTTTCATGAGCCCCAATGGCCTCAACAGCCCTGCCGACGTCCCGCCTGCTGCGGTCCGGGCGCAGGTGTTGGTGACCGTGCCGGTGTTCTCCCTGTTGGGTCTGACCGATGAGCCGGCGGTGTTGGACGGGTACGGGCCGATCCCGCCGTCGATGGCCCGGCGGCTGCTCGCGGAGGGGGCGGGGTCGTTCTACCGGGTGCTCGTGGATCCGCGGGACGGGGCGCCGCTGGAGATCGGGCGGACCAGCTACCGGGTGGGCAAGGCCATGCGGAACTGGCTCCGGCTCCGGGACGGCAAGTGCCCGTTCCCTGGTTGCAGCAACAACTCCCTGGACACCGAGGCCGACCACATCCTTGCCTGGGCCGACGGCGGCGCCACCGGAATCTCCAACCTGGGACAACCCTGCCCGAAACATCACCGCCTCCGGCACACCACAGGCTGGAAACCCACACCCGCGAGCAAAACCGAACCACCCGGTTGGACCTCACCTACCGGTCGCCACTACACCAGCGAACACCAAGACTGGGAACCGACAACATGGCCCCAACAACTGAAACGGGCCCTGGTCATGCCCCATGAACGTAGCGTCCTCGAAGATGCACTCATTGGATACCTCAGCGGGTGACCCGATAACAAAGGGGATCCTGTACCACCGCGGGCAGGTCAGCGGGGACCCGCTGTGGCCGCCGTTGGCCGCCGACGGACTTCTTACTGGCTCCTGCGCCGGTAGCGGATGTGGGTGGCCAGCGGAGAGTGAAGCACCTCGAAGGGTTCGAAGTCGAAAGACTCGACGCCGTCGAAGATTCGCTCGCCTGAACCAAGAAGGACCGGTGCGATGTCGAGCGTAAGTTCGTCGACGACGCCCGCAGTCAGTGCTTGGCGGACGGTCGAGGCGCCACCGGCGATGTCCACCCCCTTGTCTCCAGCGGCCTGGCAGGCGGCAGCGTAGGCGGCGTCGAATCCGTCGGTGACGAAGTGGAAGGTTGTCCCGCCCTCCATTTGGATCGGGGCATGTTCATAGTGGGTCAGAACGAACACCGGTGCGTGGTAGGGCGGTTCCGGACCCCACCAGCCGTTCCATTCCTCATTCCACTCACCGCGGATGGGGCCGAACATGTTCCGGCCCATCACATATGCGCCGCGGGGTCGCATGAGCCAGTCGGCGGCGGCCTTGTTGGCTTCAGTGGCCCGGGGATCGCCGATATGCCAGCCGTGCAGTTCAAGTCCCCGTTTGCCCAGCGGGTTTTCGAGGCTCTGGTCCGGTCCGGCGACGAAGCCGTCCAGTGAAATGGACATATGGCAGGTTGTGTCCGGCACCGCAAACCTCCTGGTGATGGCGCTATTGAACATGGCCGTGTGGTGGGGAGCCTAGCACGTGCCTGCGGCCATCAGGGGCCTGGAGAGAAGCTCTTAGTCGCTTCGGGTTCCGAAAACGATCTCATCCCAGGACGGAACGCTTGATCGCTTGGGTTTTGCCGGCCGTTCCGGCGCCTCAGTCTCCGGAAGCTGGCCGGTGCTGGGGGAAGAATCGTCCTGCTTTGCAGTGGTACGGCGGGGGTTGCTGCCAAGCAACTCATCCAATCCGGCGCCGCCGGTTTGTGCACCCTGGCTGCCGCCGGAAGGTTTCTGCGGCGACGCCGCAATGGTGATTTCCCTCGTATCGGTGCTGACGCCGTCGTGCAGCCGCAAGGCGTCGTCCTGGACATCGCGGTGCGGCGGAAGAAGGCTGAGCCTGGACAGCATGGACGGCCTGGCGTCCCTGCGACGGATGAACGAATCACCCTGGGCAGCCGGTGCGTCGCGCTGGCCGTCCTGGGGTTCCGGCTCGTTTGTCTCGTGTTCCGGGACCACCTCGGACGGGCGGGGATGGGCTGCCGGTACCCCATGGGTGAGCAGGAGTGCCAGGGCGTCGTCGGAATCTTCGTCCACGCCTATCCGATGGCCACGCCGTGACCGGAGCATATCCAGGAGGCCGTCGGATTCCTTGCCGGACTCCTGCGCCGGGGTGCCCTGGCCGCCGGACGAACCCTTGGACGAATCCGCGTCAGTTTCGAAGTCGAAGGGGCGGTCCGAAACTGCGGTGAGGCGGCGGGCCGGAACAGGTCCGTCCAGGGGCTCAAGCTCGCTAAGCTGCTGCGCCCAGCGGTTGGTGTTCTGCAGTGACTTGCGTGCGGGACTGAAGGTCCACAGGGCGGGGGGGTCCTCGCCGATGCCGGAGGTCCCTCCGGGTTTGGCCTCGAAGCTCGCTGAAACTGTCCAGGTGCCGTCCTGGCGCCGCCACGAATCCCATTCCACCGTCGCCGGGTCGATGCCGTGCGCGGAGAGGCGATGGGAAACCATGTCGTCCAAGGAGGCCGGGTTGTCGCCGAACGCGGAGCGGTAGATGTCGTGGCCGGGGGAGGGCGCCGCGACTTCCACTTTCCGCGCCTGCTGCGCAACGTATTCGCGCTCGGCAAGGACCGGGCCTTCGTAACGTTCCACCTTGGCCAACGGCATGCCCGATAACTCGGCAACGTCGGCAGCGGTGGCGCCGGCCCGGATCCGGGCCTGGATATCCCTGGGGGACATCGGAACGGCAGGCCGCTCCGCCCGCGGTTTGGCCGAGGACCGGCTGGCCGTCCTGAGGGCCTCATCGATCGGCAGCTGGAACATCTCGCCGCCGGCCCCGCTCAACAGGAGATGCGTCCCGTCGTCGTGCACGCCTACAAGCCGTAGATCCTGCATACAAATCCTCCACCCTGGCATTACTATCAATCGAAACTCTGCCACCCGGTGGCGCGGAAATGGCTCAAGGGTCCGGGCGCGCCGTGATTTTCCGCCTGATTCCGGCCTGAAGGGTCGGCGCCAGGGCTTCACGCCTGGTGCCGGGGATATGCATCCGCAGGCGGGTCATGGGGCTGCCGCCGCGGATACCTGCTCTCAACCCCTGCTCAGGGCCGCCGTCAGCTTGTCCGGGTGCCGGGTGGAGGTGAGCCAGTAGGGGGTGCGATCGGCCGGGTCGGTGATTTCGATCTTCACGACGGGGTCGATCCAGCCCCGGATGCATAGGTAGGCGAGCCCGTTCAGCCTTGTGCCCCGCTCCGCTGTGGCTTCACCGGACGTGAACTGCTCTACGCTGCCGACAAACCGGCGTTCGATGGTGGCCCGTCCGACCGTCAGCGCGTCCCGGGTAACCGTAATGGTGGGAGTGGACAGGACCAGGAGCACGGTAATGATGGCCAGGAGCACTACCGCGGCTGTATACCCGGCGGCCATGCTGATGGGTGCGAAGACCAGGATGCCGGCTGCGGAGACGCCCGCTGCGATGATCCACATCCAGGCGTTGGGCCAGAGCTTCTCCTGATACGTGACAGGGGTCCCGGCCGAAGGTGTGCTGGGAACGGACTCTGGCGTGCTTGATTCGGGCATAGGCCAAGCTTTCCACCTTTGGCCCGCTATTTCATCTTGGGTGCGGAGGTCCGGATCCGGCCATCTGGGACTGTTGCGGGGGCGCGGGTTAGAGTGAGTGACTGTGACTGAACATCCCACCGCAGTAGACCTCGTCCCGGAGGCGGCAGCCCCCGCCACTGCCGCGCCCACCTTGCGGGTCCAGTTGAAGATGCTGGATCCGGACCTGGAAGCTCCGTCCTATGCGCACCCGGGCGACGCCGGAGCAGACCTTCGCGCGCGCGAAGACGTGGTCCTGATGCCGGGGGAGCGCAAACTGGTCCCCACCGGTGTGGCCATCGCCCTGCCCGACGGCTTCGTGGCGCTGATCCACCCGCGCTCCGGACTGGCCACCAAGCACGGCCTGACGATCGTCAATGCGCCAGGCACGGTGGATGCCGGTTATCGGGGCGAGATATCGGTAACCCTGCTGAACACCGACTCATCCCAGCCAATTGAGCTGCGCCGCGGCGATAGAATTGCCCAGATGGTTATCCAGCGGGTGGAACACGCCCAATTCATTCCTGTCAGCGAATTGAGCGGCTCCGTACGCGGTACGGGAGGCTTCGGCTCCACCGGCGGGTTCAACGTTCCCGGAGCCTGACCCCCCACCCACCACCGCTGCCACGCCAGCACGCACGACGGCGGGACCTGCTCCCGGCCGGCAGATTTTGAGAACTGGCACATTTTGAGAACGAAGGAGTCACCCATGGTCTTTGGGCTCGGCAGGAAAGCCAAGAAGGAAGAGCCGGCACAACCGGCCGAAGAGCTGACGGCAGCGGAACCCGGAGAAGGCGGGACCGCCCCTTCCACGCGCGGCCAGGACGGCCCCTTCGATGAGTCCGAGGTGAGCAGCCGTGACGGCTTCGTGGACCTCGGTGCCTTGCTGATCACCCCCAGCGAGGGACTCCAGCTCCGCCTTGAGGTTGAAGAGGCAACGCAGCGGGTGGTGGCAGTGACCCTTGACCTGAATGGATCCAGCCTCCAGCTGCAGGCGTTCGCCGCCCCCAAGACAGAGACGCTCTGGGATGAAATCCGCGAACAGATCGGGCAGTCGGTCGGTGCCCAGGGCGGCCAGGTCGAAGAGGTGGAAGGCGCGTTTGGCACGGAATTGGTAGCCAAGCTGCCTGCCGGGCTTCCGGACGGCAGCCAGGGCTACCGCGTCGCCCGGTTCATCGGCGTCGACGGTCCGCGCTGGTTCCTTCGCGGTGTCCTCGGCGGCCCCGCAGCTCTGGAGCGCCCCGCCGCCGAACCGCTCGAAACCCTGTTCCGGAAGGTGGTGGTGGTCAGGGGTGACAGTCCCATGCCGCCGCGCGATCTCCTTCAGCTGCGGCTGCCAAAGGATGCCTCCGCTACCCCTCCGCCCGCCGGTCCCACTTTGGAGGAACCCGAACGTGGTCCCGAAATCACCCAAATCGGCTGAGACCGCCAACGGCGGACCCGCCCAGGCGTCCGGTGGACTGACCCCGCTGAACCAACTGCCGGACAAGGGCCGCGTGCTGTGCCAGGGACACATTGAATCCGTGACCTTCGTGCCCGCAGAGCGGACGGCAGAATTCAGCGCCATCGTCTCCGAGACCGGCACCGGACGGCCCGGTCCCGGCCTTGGCAGGAGCAAACCCGCGCGGCTTCGCATCGTATGGCTGGGCCGACGACGGGTACCGGGCATCGAAGCGGGCGCCGAGATCCGGGTCGAAGGAATGCTTGCCCGCGGCAAGGACATGCCCACCATCTTCAATCCCCGTTACGAGATCATGTCCCGCCAGGAGAACGAATGACCGAGCAGCAGCCCGAACAGTCCTCCGATAGCGCCACCCCGGGCGGACAGGGTGCGGGCGCGGCCCCGGCAGCCGCCCAGTCTCCGGTGGCCGGGCAGTCTCAGGTGGCCGGCCTGGCGGCCGAGTACGCGGCCAAGGCAGGGCTCCACCGCACCGACGACGGGCGGGTGGATGTCCTGCGGAGCGCAGGGGGAGTCCAGGGCATTGCCGAGAGCATTGTTCCCGGCCTCGTCTTCCTGGTGGCGTTTACCGTTACCCGGGAACTCACGCCCTCCCTGGTCGCTGCCCTGGCGTCGGCGGCCGCGTTCACCATCGCCCGGCTGGCACAACGGCGCCCCCTGACCCAGGCCCTGGCGGGCGTGGTGGGCGTCGGCATCTCAGCGTGGCTGGCCAACACCACCGGCAGGGCGGAGGATTTCTACCTTCCTGGCTTCTTCACCAACGCCGCCTACATCCTGGCGATGGTGGTTTCGATCATCGTCAAATGGCCGGTGGCCGGGCTCCTTTTCGGTTTCATCCGCAACGAGGGCGTGGAGTGGCGCAAGGATCCGGACCGCGTCAAGGCCTACCGGCTGGGCACCTGGGTCATTGTTGCGGTTTTGGCGCTCCGGCTCATCGTGCAGGTTCCCCTGTACCTGATGGGCGCAGACGGCCTGGCCGCACTCGCCACCACGCGCCTGATCATGGGGGCGCCCCTGTACATCCTAGGGGTGTGGGTGGCCTGGCTCGTCACCCGCCCGGCTCCGGCCGACGTCGAAGACCAGGCCGGCGGCGGCCACGCCGCCTGACAGCTCAAGCCACCTGACACCCCCGGCCCCCGGCGCCCGGCGAACCTAGCCGTCGAAGCCGTCGTCGTCCGGGACAGGCCCGTATCCGTTGGCGGCAGGCTGGTCAGCGGGCTGCGGCGAGGCGTCGACGTCGATGCTCCCGGGAGCCGAGGAGAGAAGCTCACGCAACTTGTCCTCCGCGGCGATGGTGGTGACGAAGAAGAGTTCGTCACCACCATCGATCACGTCGTCCCGGCTCGGGGTGATGGGTGCCTGGTCGCGGAGGATTGCCACCAGGGTGGCGTCCTCCGGCCAATGGATGTCCCCCACGGTCATGCCGATAACGTGCGAGTCGTGGGGCACGGTGAACTCCACCAGCGAGGCCACGCCGGTCTGAAGGGTCAGGAGCCGGACGAGGTCGCCGATCTCCACCGCCTCCTCCACGAGTGCGGTCATCAGCTGCGGGGTGTTGACGGCGACGTCCACGCCCCAGGAGTCGTTGAACATCCAGTCGTTCTTGGGGTTGTTGACCCGCCCCACGGTGCGGCCCACCCCGAACTCGGTCTTCGCCAGCAGCGAGACCACCAGGTTGACTTTGTCGTCACCCGTAGCGGAAACCACGACGTCGGCGTCTTCCACCTTGGCGCCCTGGAGCGTGGAGAGCTCACATGCGTCACCCACCAGCCAGTGGGCTCCCCGCAGGCCGCTGCGCCCGATCACCTCCGGCTTCAGGTCGATCAGGAGGATCTCGTGCTTGTGCGCGAGCAGTTCCCGGGCGATGGACGAACCGACGCTGCCGGCGCCAACGATGACAACTTTCACTGATACTCCTTGGCGGGGGCTTTGGCGAGGATCTGGGCGATCAGGGCGCTGCGGTCCACCTGCAGCATGGCATGCACGGTATCGCCGTCCTGGTATGCGGTTCCTGCGTCGGGCAGCAGGCCTTCGCCGAAACGGGTGAGATAGGCCACACGGACACCGGCGGCCTTCTCGATGGTGCTGATCCGGTGCCCGATCCAGCCGCCGTCCAGGTCAAGTTCGGCCAGGACGAGACGCCCGGAGGGCTCCCGGAAGTCGCCGGCGAGGTGCTGCTCGGGGAGGATGCGGCGCAGGACCTGGTCCGCGCTCCAGCGGACGGCGGCCACGGTGGGAATGCCCAGGCGCTGGTAGATCTCGGCACGTCCCGGGTCGTAGATCCGGGCCACCACGTGCGGGACGTGGAATGTCTCGCGCGCCACGCGGGTCGCCAGGATGTTCGAGTTGTCACCGCTGGACACCGCCGCGAAGGCATAGGCTTCACCCACTCCGGCCTGCTTGAGGGTGTCCCGGTCGAACCCCACGCCGGTGACCTTCCGGCCCGTGAACCCCTGGCGGAGCCGGCGGAACGCGCGGTCGTCCTGGTCGATGATGGCCACGGAATGACCGGCATCCTCCAGCGTGTGCGCCAGCGTTGCCCCCACCCGGCCACATCCCATGATCACGAAATGCGCCACCGTATCTCCTCTGTATGTACGTCACGATCGTGCAGCTAGAACTCTACCGGCACGTCCGTGGTTCGGCCCGGCCCGGGTCCGTCATGACATCGTCCGCGATTCAGACTAGCTTTGTGGGGTGTTGACAATACTGAACGCCGTCAAACGCGTGCTGGTGGGCAGGCCCTTCCGCAATGACCGCCTGGCCCATACCCTGCTTCCCAAAAAGATCGCACTGCCGATCTTCGCGTCGGACGCGTTGTCGTCCGTAGCCTATGCCCCGGACGAGATCCTGCTGACCCTTGCCCTGGCAGGTGTCAGCGCAGTGTCGATCTCTCCCCTGGTGGGCCTGGCCGTGATGGTGGTCCTCCTCACCGTCGTGGCCTCCTACCGGCAGAACGTCCACGCCTACCCCTCCGGTGGCGGCGACTACGAGATCGCCAACGTGAACATGGGAAAGTACGCCGGCCTGACCGTGGCCTCGGCGCTCCTTGTCGACTACGTCCTGACGGTTGCCGTGTCCATGTCCTCGGCGGCGGCGTACCTCACCACTGCTGTCCCGTCGCTGCACGGCCAGCAGGCAATCATTGCCACCATCGGCGTCGTCATCCTTGCATTGGTGAACCTGCGCGGCATCAAGGAGGCGGGCAGTGTCTTCGCCGTCCCCACCTACATTTTCATGGCTTCCATCCTGGGCATGACGGCAGTGGGCATCTTCCAGGCGGCTACCGGGCAGCTGGGGCAGGCGCCGTCGGCAGCCTTCACCATCGTCCCGGCCGAGGGCTTCGACCAGGGCCTGGTGGGGCTGGCCGGCGCCTTCCTGCTCCTGAGGGCCTTTTCCTCCGGCGCCGCGGCGCTGACCGGCGTTGAAGCCATCAGCAACGGCGTTCCCAACTTCCGGCACCCCAAGAGCAAGAACGCGGCCACCACCCTGCTGCTCCTGGGCATCATCGGTGCCGCGATGCTCGCGGGCATCATCTACCTGGCGAACGCCACCAAGGTCCACATCGTGCTGGACCCGGCCAGGGAATTCCTGCTCAACGGCAGCCCGCTGCCCGAGGGCTACATCCAGAACCCGGCCATCAGCCAGATCGCGCAGACGATTTTTGGCCCCGGTTCCATTCCGTTCTACATCGTGGTGGCAGCCACCGGCGTCATCCTGGTGTTCGCATCCAACACCGCCTTCAACGGCTTCCCGGTGCTGGGGTCCATCCTGGCGCAGGACGGCTACCTGCCACGGCAGCTGCGGACCCGCGGCGACAGGCTCGCCTTCAGCAACGGCGTGCTGGCCCTTGCCGCCGGCGCCCTGGTGCTGATCATCTCCTTCGACGCCGACGTCACCAAGCTCATCCAGCTCTACATCGTGGGCGTCTTCATCTCCTTCACCCTCAGCCAGCTCGGCATGATCAGGCACTGGGGCCGTGAACTGAAACTCGCCAAGGACAAAGCCGTCCGGCGCCGGATGATGAAATCCCGGACGATCAACACCATCGGGTTCGGCATGACCGGCCTGGTGCTGGTCATCGTCCTCATTACCAAATTCCAGCAGGGCGCTTGGATCGCGTTGCTGGCCATGTTCATCCTCTTCCTGATCATGTGGAGCATCCGGGCACACTACGACAATGTGGCCAAGGAACTTGCTGTGGACGAGGATTCCTCACCGCGCGCCCTGCCCACGCGGGTCCACGCCGTGCTGCTGGTCTCGCACGTCCGCAAGCCGGTCCTGCGTGCCCTGGCCTATGCCCGCGCGTCCAGGCCCTCGCGGCTGGACGCCATCACCGTGGACATCGATCCGGAAGAGACCGCCCACACCATCGCCGACTGGGAGAAGCTCGAAATCCCTGTCCCGCTGACTGTCCTTGCCAGCCCGTACCGCGAGACGGTCACGCCCATCATGGACTACGTCAAGCAGATGCGGCTTGACTCCCCGCGGGACCTCATCGTGGTCTACATTCCGGAATACGTCGTGGGCAAGTGGTGGGAACAGCTGGTGCACAACCAGACTGCCTTGCGCATCAAGACCCGGCTGCACTTTGAGCCGGGCGTCATGGTGGCCAGCGTTCCCTGGCAGCTCAAATCATCCGAAGAAGCCAAGAACCTGCAGGACGTCCAGTGACCGTAAGAACCCCGCCCACCGCAATGCCGGCAACCGGCCAGGCCGGACACGCCGGCGAAGAGGCTGTGCTCGACGTCGGGCCAGTGGCCCACGGCGGGCACTGCGTGGCCCGCCACGAAGGGCGGGTGGTCTTTGTCCGGCACGCCATCCCCGGCGAGAAAGTCCGTGCCCGGCTGACCGATGCCGGCGACGACGCCAAGTTCTGGCGGGCGGACGCCGTTGAGATTCTCGAGGCGTCCCCGGACCGGGTGGAGCACTTCTGGCACCTGGCCGATTCAGGCCGGGCCTGGGGCCACGGCCACCCGCCGGTGGGCGGCGCCGAGTTCGGGCACATCAGGCTGGCCCGGCAACGGCAACTGAAAGCGGACGTCCTGGCCGAGCAGCTCACCCGGCTTGCCGGCGTCGACCCCGCGCCGTCCTTTTGGACCGGCGGAGTGGAAGCCGTGGGGGAGGCGCACGACGACGGCTCCGGCCTTGGGTGGCGGACGCGCGCAAGCTTTTCGGTTACCCCCGGCGGCAAGCTTGGGATGCATGCGCACCGTTCCGGGCACATTGTTCCGGTGCGGGACATGCCGCTGGCCACAGAAGCCGTCAACGCCCTGCGCCTGTGGGAGTTGGACCTGCAGGGCATCGAGCGCGTCGAGGTGGCCGCTCCGGCCAACGGTTCCCGCCCGCTGGTGCTCCTGGCGCCGGCGCCCGGAACCAAGGACAAGCGGCTGCGCGCAATTGCTGCTGGACTGTCGGCGGATGTGTCCGTGGCGGCATTCGATCCGCTCAGCGGCGACGTGACCCAGGTCCGGGGCCGGACCTGGGTGCAGGAATCGGCGGCAGGCCACGACTACCGGGTGACCGGCGCGGGCTTCTGGCAGATCCATCGCGACGCGCCCGAAACACTTGTGGGCGCTGTCACAGAATTCCTCCGCGGCGGCGGCTTCCTGCAGGCCGGGGCCGTGGTTGCGGATCTCTACGCCGGTGCCGGCCTGTTCACCGCGGTGCTGGGAGATGCCGTAGGGGAGACCGGGTCCGTACTCTCGGTTGAAGGCGCCCCCGGATCCAGCCGTGATGCCCGCAAGAACCTCCACTCGGCACCGCAGGTCGAGGTGGTCCAAGGCCGCGTGGAGCGGGTGCTCCGCCAGAAACCGCGGAACTTCGACGCCCTCCTCCTCGACCCGCCGCGGGCCGGTGCCGGGAAAGCCGTCGTCGGCCAACTCATCGCTTCGCAGCCCCGTGCCATCGCCTACGTGTCGTGCGATCCGGCGTCGTTTGCGCGTGACCTCAGTTACTTCCGCCGCTCAGGATGGGAACTCGCCGGCCTTCGGGCCTTTGACTTGTACCCCCACACCCACCACCTTGAGACGGTGGCGCTGCTGACTCCCGGTCCGTGATGCCACCGCGGTTTTGGACTACGATGGCCGTAGTAGTCCCACGTCGCGCCCGAATTCTCGGCCGGCCGTGTGCAATTTTCGGGCCCTCGAACTACTAAGGGCATCCTAACTAGCAGGCGGTCAACCGCGCGACAAAGATGAAACTGTTGCGAGAGGAGTCCTGCGATGAGCACTGTGGACAGCTTCGGTTCAAAAGGCAAACTTAATGTAGCCGGAACCGAGTATGAAATTTTCCGGTTGAACTCCGTTGAAGGTGCAGAAAACCTTCCGTTCAGCCTCAAGGTATTGCTTGAAAACCTGTTGAGGACCGAGGACGGCGCGAACATCACGGCCGACCACGTCCGCGCACTGGCCGGTTGGGATCCCAACGCCGAGCCCGACACTGAAATCCAGTTCACGCCGGCGCGCGTGATCATGCAGGACTTCACTGGCGTGCCCTGTGTTGTGGACCTCGCCACCATGCGTGAGGCCGTTAAGGAACTCGGCGGAGACCCCAAGCGGGTCAACCCGCTGGCACCGGCGGAAATGGTGATCGACCACTCCGTGCAGATCGACGCCTTCGGCAACTCCGGCGCACTGGAGCGCAACATGGAGATCGAGTACCAGCGCAACGGAGAGCGGTACCAGTTCCTCCGGTGGGGCCAGACCGCGTTCGACGACTTCAAGGTTGTCCCGCCTGGAACCGGCATCGTGCACCAGGTCAACATCGAATACCTGGCCCGCACGGTCATGACCCGCGAGGTTGACGGTTCGCTGCGCGCCTACCCTGACACCTGCGTCGGCACCGACTCGCACACCACCATGGTCAACGGCCTGGGTGTGCTCGGTTGGGGCGTCGGCGGCATCGAAGCAGAGGCTGCCATGCTGGGCCAGCCCGTCTCCATGCTGATCCCGCGTGTCGTCGGCTTCAAGCTGACCGGGTCCATCCCGGCCGGCGCCACAGCCACCGACGTCGTGCTCACCATCACCGAGCAGCTGCGCCAGCACGGAGTGGTGGGCAAGTTCGTCGAGTTCTACGGCGAAGGCGTCGCGGCCGTGCCGCTGGCCAACCGCGCCACCATCGGCAACATGAGCCCCGAGTTCGGTTCCACCGCCGCCATGTTCCCGATCGACGACGTCACCCTCGACTACCTGCGCCTCACCGGCCGGTCCGACGAGAACGTCGCCCTGGTCGAGGCGTACGCGAAGGAACAGGGCCTCTGGCACGACCCCTCCCGCGAGATCAAGTTCTCCGAGTACCTCGAGCTGGACCTGTCGACGGTTGTCCCGTCGATTTCCGGCCCGAAGCGCCCGCAGGACCGCATCATCCTCACCGAATCCAAGGCCCAGTTCCGCGAGGACCTCCGCAACTACGTCAAGGTTGACCTCGCCGACGGCAGCCTGGACGAAGCGATCGACGAGAGCTTCCCGGCATCGGACTCACCGTCGTTCACCGCCTCGGCGACCCACCTCACGGAGCAGGCCCCGCACGCCCACGGTCCCAAGTCCAACGGACGCCCGTCCCAGAAGGTGGCCGTCAAGACCGCCGACGGCCGTGAATTCGAACTGGACCACGGTGCCGTGTCGATCGCCTCGATCACCTCCTGCACCAACACGTCCAACCCCTCCGTGATGCTGGCTGCCGCACTGCTGGCCCGCAACGCCGTGGACAAGGGCCTCACCTCGAAGCCGTGGGTCAAGACCTCCGTGGCCCCGGGCTCGAAGGTCGTCACCGACTACTACAACAAGTCGGGCCTGACCCCGTACCTGGAGAAGCTCGGCTTCTACATCGTCGGCTACGGTTGCGCCACCTGCATCGGTAACTCCGGCCCGCTCGACGCCGAGATCTCCGAGGCCATCCAGGCCAACGACCTTTCCGTCACGGCCGTGCTTTCCGGCAACCGCAACTTCGAAGGCCGGATCAACCCGGACGTCAAGATGAACTACCTGGCCTCCCCGCCGCTGGTCATCGCGTACGCCCTGGCCGGAACCATGGACTTCGACTTCGAAAACGATGCCCTGGGCCAGGACGAAGCCGGCAACGACATCTTCCTCAAGGACATCTGGCCGAACCCGGTCGAGGTCCAGCAGGTCATCGATTCCTCGATCGACAAGGGCATGTTCGCCCGCGGCTACGAGGGCGTCTTCGACGGCGATGACCGCTGGAAGGCCCTCGACACCCCCGCCGGCGACACCTTCGCCTGGGACGAGAAGTCCACCTACGTCCGGAAGCCCCCGTACTTCGAGGGCATGCAGGCACAGCCGGAGCCGGTCAAGGACATCGCCGGTGCGCGCGTACTGCTGAAGCTCGGCGACTCCGTCACCACCGACCACATCTCCCCGGCCGGTTCCTTCAAGTCCGACACCCCGGCCGGCCAGTACCTGCTGGCCAACGGCGTGGAGCGCAAGGACTTCAACTCCTACGGCTCACGCCGTGGCAACCATGAGGTCATGATCCGCGGCACGTTCGCCAACATCCGGATCAAGAACCAGCTGCTGGACGGCGTCGAGGGTGGTTTCACCCGCGACTTCACGCAGGCAGACGGTCCCCAGGCCTATGTTTACGATGCCGCGCAGAACTACCAGGCCGCCGGCACCCCGCTGGTCATCCTGGCGGGCAAGGAGTACGGCTCGGGCTCGTCCCGTGACTGGGCCGCCAAGGGCACCGCGCTGCTGGGTGTCAAGGCTGTCATCGCCGAAAGCTACGAGCGCATCCACCGCTCCAACCTGATCGGCATGGGCGTCCTGCCGCTGCAGTACCCGGCCGGACAGAACGCCGCCAGCCTGGGGCTGACCGGCACGGAAACCTTCGCCGTTGAGGGCGTCACCGCCCTGAACGAGGGCACCACGCCGAAGACCCTCAAGGTCACCGCGACGGCCGAAGACGGCAGCACCACCTCCTTCGACGCGGTCCTGCGCATCGATACCCCGGGTGAAGCCGACTACTACCGCAACGGCGGCATCCTGCAGTACGTGCTGCGCCAGATCTCCGCGAACTAGCGGGAACTGCTGCGCAGTCAGCATCCTCCCCGAAGCCCCGGCCGGTCACCGACCAGCCGGGGCTTCGGCTTTGCAACCAAGCCAAGGCGTTAGAGTTAAACGGCACGTCTACCACCCGAAGGAGGGGTCATTGGGAATCTTGGACACCATCCGGAATCCGCAGGACCTGAACGAGTTGACCGAGGAACAGCTGGAGCAGCTGGCTTCGGAGATCAGGGAATTCCTGATCACGAACGTCTCCCAGACGGGCGGCCACCTCGGACCCAACCTCGGCGTCGTGGAACTGACGCTGGCCGTACACCGCATCTTCGAATCCCCCCGCGACAGCATCGTCTTCGACACGGGCCACCAGTCATACGTCCATAAACTCCTCACCGGGCGGCAGGACTTCAGCACCCTTCGCCAGGAAGGCGGCCTTTCCGGCTACCCCTCACGTGCTGAGTCCGAACACGACATTGTGGAAAGCTCGCACGCATCCTCCTCCCTGTCCTGGGCGGACGGCATCTCCCGGGCCCGCCAGCTCACCGGCGAAGGCGACCGCCACGTGGTGGCCATCGTGGGCGACGGCGCCCTGACCGGTGGCATGGCCTGGGAGGCCATCAACAACATCGCGGCAGACAAGAAGCGCCGGGTGGTCATTGTCGTCAACGACAATGGGCGTTCCTACGCCCCGACCGTGGGCGGTTTTGCCGACTACCTCGCGTCCCTGCGCCCCACCATTGACTCCTTCCGCGCCGCCCCCGCCTATGAGGGCGCGCTGGACTGGTGGAAGAAGAAGCTCCAAAACGGCGGCCCCGCAGGCCAGTTCACCTACAAGAGCCTGCACGCCATGAAAAAGGGCATCAAGGACTGGTGGGCTCCGCAGGGCATGTTCGAGGACCTCGGCATGAAGTACATCGGTCCGGTGGACGGCCACAACCTCCAGGCCATGGAGCATGCGCTCTCCACCGCCCGGAACTACGGCGGCCCCGTCATCGTCCACGCCATGACCGAAAAGGGACATGGCTACGCCCCCGCCCGCGCCCATGAAGCGGACCAGTTCCACGCGGTAGGCATCATCGATCCGGAAACCGGCGAACCAACGGGCACCGGCGGCGCCCAGTCCTGGACCTCCGTCTTCGCCGACGAGATCGCCGCCATCGCCGACGAACGCGAGGACATCGTCGGCATCACCGGCGCCATGCTGATCCCGGTGGGGTTGCACAAGTTCGCCGCCAAGCACCCGACGCGCGTCGTCGATGTCGGCATCGCCGAGCAGCATGCCCTCACCGCTGCCGCCGGGATGGCTTTCGGCGGGCTCCACCCCGTCGTCGCCGTCTACGCCACCTTCCTGAACCGGGCCTTCGACCAGCTGCTGATGGACGTCGCCCTCCACAAGGCCGGGGTCACCATCGTGCTGGACCGTGCCGGTGTCACCGGCCCGGACGGCGCCAGCCACCACGGCATGTGGGACATGGCCATGGTCCAGATCGTTCCCGGCCTGCACCTGGCCGCACCGCGCGACGCCAGCCGCCTCCGGGAGGAACTGCGGGAAGCGGTAGCCATCAGCGACGCGCCCAGCGTGGTCCGCTTCTCCAAGGGATCCGTGGGCCCCGAGGTGGATGCCCTCGAACGGCTCAGCGACGGCGTGGACATCCTGGCCCGCCGCCCCTCCGGCTCCACCGAGAACGATGTCCTGATCGTCAGCGTCGGTGCCATGTCCGAGCTCGCCCTCGATGTCGCAAACCGGCTTGGCGCCCAGGGCATCAGCAGCACGGTGGTTGATCCGCGCTGGGTGCTCCCGGTCCGCCGCTCCATCATCGCGCTGGCTTCGCACCACCGCCTGGTGGTCTGCATCGAAGACGGCGTCCGGGCCGGCGGCGTCGGCTCGCGCATCCGCCAGGAAATGCGCGCTGCGGGGGTGGACACCGCACTGAACGAGGTGGGCCTGCCCGTTGAGTTCCTCGACCACGGCACCCGCGCCCAGGTCATGGAGCGCGTGGGGCTCACCGCCCAGCAGATCACGCACGACGTCGTCGCGCAGGTTTTGGGAACAAAGGTACCGTTCGCGCGTCCCCTGCCGGGGCAGCAGCACCCCACCACTGGCAGCCTCCCGATCCTGTGAGGGACGAGGACGCACTGAAGTACCCCGGCGCCGTGGGGGAGTCGGGGCCGGTTTTGCATACCACCACCACACGCGTCCCCGGCAACCTGCAACCCGGCCAGCTGGTGGTATCCCGCAACCGGAAATGGAACGGCAAGGCACACTGGGTGGTCCCCGGGCGGTACCTTGGCGAAGACGAGCACGGATGGTGGATCTTCCAGGGCACCAACGAGTTTTGTTCACGCCCCGGCGCCGCGTTCTACACGCGCTCCGACGCCGTGCTCCTGGTACCGCGCCAAGGCGACTGGGTGGCCACGTTCTACGATTCTGCCCATCCTGCCGGCGTGCGGCTCTACATCGACCTCGCCGTGGGCCATGAATGGACGGACATCCGGCCTGCCGTAACCGAGTTGCATGTGATCGACATGGACCTGGACGTCATCCGCACCGAATCGCGCGGCGTCTTCATCGATGACCAGGACGAATTCGCCGAGCACAGCGTGTCCATGCGCTACCCCCAGCGGCTGATCGAGGATATCCAGGCGGCCGCGGACGAACTTTTCCATGCCGTGAAGGCGCAGCAGGCGCCTTTCGACGGTACCGACGTTGAATGGTTTGCAAAGGGACGCATATGAGCGGCATTGTCAGGGTCTACAAGCGCGACGACGAGGGAACCCTCCACTTCCGGGAAGCCTGGTTCGATGAGGAGTACTCCCAGTTCGTCATGAACTTCGGTGCCGTGGGGCACCAGAGCAAGACAGAGGAAACCGACGTCCCCGACGCTGACGCTGCAGGTGGCCTGCTGGACGCCTTCGCAGCCCAGTGCGAGGAGGACGGCTACGCCGAGATCCCCAACGAGGAGCAGTTCTGGGTGGTGGCCCAGTTCGCCCTCAAGACCAGGGAAGGCACGGAACGGGACCGCTACCTGGAGCAGAAAGCCAAGGATGCCCTCATCAGCCACCTTGCCTGGCGGGGACTCGGAACCGTGGAGCGGTCTGAGTTCACGGATTACAAACTCAACATCTTCTGCCTCTGCCCGGATGTGAACAAGGCCGTCAACGCCATCAAGGTGTGCGCCCGCGGCGAGGACCTGGACTTCACCAAGCTCAGCATCGGTGCAGCCCCGTACAGCGAAGCCGACCACTTCAAACTCAAGCACTCAGCCAAGCCCGCCAACAGCTTCAGCCTTTAGGAGTCGTCCTTGACCAGTTACCGCCGCGTTGGACAATCAGGCCTCACCGTCTCCACGGTAGGCCTCGGATGCAACAACCTGGGCCGCGCCAACACCAGCACCGAGTCGCAGGAAGGCACCGACGCCGTCGTGTCCGCCGCACTGGAGGCCGGGATCACGTTGTTCGATGTTGCGGACAACTACGGCCGCGAACCGGGACTGAGCGAGACCATGCTGGGCAAGGCACTCGGAAACCGGCGGGACCAGGCCGTGGTGGCCACCAAGTTCGGAATGGACGCCCAGGGCGCGAACGGCCCCGACTTCGGTGCCCGGGGCTCCCGCCGCTACATCATCCAGTCCGTCGAAGCATCACTGCGCCGGCTTGGCACCGACTGGATCGACCTCTACCAGTTCCACACCCCGGATCCACTGACACCCATCGAGGAGACCCTCGCCGCGCTGGACGACCTGGTCCGCAGCGGCAAGGTCCGGTACATCGGCCACTCCAACCGGGCCGGCTGGCAGATCGCCCAGGCCGAGTATGTGGCCCGCGAACTCGGCGGCGCACGCTTCGTTTCCACCCAGAACCACTACAACCTCCTGGACCGCCGGGCCGAGCAGGAAGTCACGCCTGCCGCCGAAGCCCTCGGCCTGGGCGTCCTGCCCTACTTCCCGCTGGCCAACGGGCTGCTGACCGGCAAGTACGCGCCGGGCCACGCTCCGGACGGTTCCCGTCTCAGCCACACACGCACCAATATGGTGCAGGACGCCGACTGGGACCAGCTGGGCAGGTTCAGCCTCTTCGCCAAGGAACGTGGCCTGACCGAGGTGGAGGTGGCGTTCTCCTGGCTTGCCGCGCAGCCGTCCGTGGCCAGCGTCATCGCGGGCGCCACCAAACCGGAGCAGGTCCGCCAGAACGCCTCGGCCGCCGACTGGCAGCCATCTCCGGAAGACCTCGCTGAGCTCGATGCCATCTTCCCCGCCGTTCCCAAGGTGGCCCTCTTCTAGGACACCGGAAACCCAAGAGCACCGGAAATACTGCGACTGTGACCTCCTACCTGCTGGACGTCGATACCGGCATCGACGACGCCCTGGCCCTGGCCTACCTCGCCGCGCTGCCGGAGACGGAATTCGTGTCCGTCACCGCAACACCCGGAAACGTGGACGCGGACCAGGTGGCCCGGAATACCCTGGCACTGCTGGAACTGTGCGGCCGGCCGGGCGTCGAGGTGGCCATCGGGGCGCGCGGGCCGCTGTCCATCCCGCTCACCACCACACCCGAAACCCACGGTCCGCAGGGGATCGGCTACGCCGTGCTGCCCGGACCGGCCGGGCAGGTTTCGGCGCGGAACGCCGTCGACCTTTGGCTCGAACACGCCCGCGCCAGGCCGGGGGAGCTCACCGCCCTGATCACGGCGCCGCTGACCAACTTTGCCCTGGCCCTCCGCCAGGAGCCCGACCTGCCGGACCTCCTGGCCGGCGTGGTAATCATGGGCGGGAGCTTCTACCACCAGGGAAACACCACCCCCACGGCCGAGTGGAACACACACGTGGACCCGCACGCGGCCAAAGAGGTGTACGCCGCGTACCGCGGCAAGCCCCTGGCGAAGCTGCCAGTGGTCTGTTCGCTGGACACCACCGAGCGGATGGAGATGCGCCCGGAGCACGTCCGGCAGCTCGCCGAGGCCGCCGGCGCCGCCGTCCCGGAACTGGTCCTGCCGGACCAGCCCGAGGGCCAGCGCAGCACGTCGGACAACGGCATCATCCGGCACCTCTCGGACGCGCTGCGGTTCTACTTCGAGTTCCACCGGCAGTACGACCAGGGATACCTGGCGCACGTCCATGACTTCTTCGCCGCCGGAGTTGCCGCCGGCACACTCGAGTACGATGCCCGCCCCGCCACGGTGGACGTCGAAACCGGCTCACCCTTGCTGATGGGAACCACGGTGGCTGATTACCGCGGGCTCTGGGGTGCGCCTCCAAACGCCAGGATTGTCTCCGGCAACAACCCGGAGCAGGCGTTCCGCGAGCTGGTATCCGCCATCGGCGGACTGGCCCGGCGGGTGGGATAGGCGCCAACCTTGCACGGCCCGTCCAAGCCGTCCCGGATTACCGGACCATTGCCGGGCCCCGGACCGAAAACGCCCGGTAGAATGGGCCACGGACCGGCCCGGCGCAGTTGCCGCCGGCAGCTGCCGAGGTGACATAGGCAGCCCCACCCCAGCCCGGTTTTGCCGGGCCACTGCCCGCACCCGAAGGAACATCCCCCATGTCATCGCCCTCCCTGACGCTTCCGTCCCAGGAACGCCCGGCAGCCCGCCGCCGCCGGCTGCTGGAGATCCTCGGCGCCGTGGCCATCGCCGCAACCTACGCCTACCTGGTCCTGAACCAGCCCGCCGACATCACCGGGGGCCCGGGCAGTGCCTCGGCCCTGATCGCGCTCTCCGGCTTCCTGGCAGGAGCGGTCCTGTTGATCGTCGCCGTCCTGCCCACGCTTCCGGCGTCCACGCTGGTGCTGATCCCGGTGGCACTGGTCCTGAACATCGTGCTGGGCCAGTTCGTCGGCAGCACCCTGGTGCCGTTCTACCTCGACGCCATCGGTACCGTGCTGATCGCCGTCCTGGCCGGACCCGCCGCGGGCGCTGCCACCGGCGCACTCAGCAGCATCGTCTGGTCCTTCTTCAACCCCACGGTGCTGCCTTTCGCGGCTGGCGCCGCCCTCATCGGCTGCCTGGCCGGCCTCGCCGCCCGCTACGGCCTCTTCCGCCGCTTCTACCTCGCCCCGGTGGCCGGGTTCGTCACCGGCATCATCGCCGGCGTGGTGTCTGCCCCGGTGGCCGCGTTCGTCTTCGGCGGAACCTCGGGCGTGGCCACCGGTGCGATCGTCAGCGCCTTCCGTGCCATGGGCGATACCCTCCTGGCGGCCATCACCAAGCAGGCACTGATCTCCGACCCCATGGACAAGGCCATCGTATTCACCATCGTGGCTATCCTCGTCTACGCCCTGCCGCGCAGGGGCCGGCAGCAGTTTCCCTTCCTGCGCCGTCATCGGGTCCTGGCAGGCAAGGCGCCCGCCGTGGCCGCTGAATCACCGGCGCAGGGCGCCAACAGGGACAACTGACCCCAACGCTGTGACCGCATCCCCCGACAGCAGTGCCGCAGGGCCGGGCAGGCCGCTGCGCCTGAATCCGCTGACCTTGCTTGCTGCTGCCGGGAGTACGGCGGTGATCACGACGGCGGCCGGCAGCTGGCCGCTCTCGCTCGCCGTCGTTGCCGCTTCCCTGGGCCTGTCGGCAGCGGGCGGCACCGCCCGGCGCGTGCTGGCTGCCGCCGCCGCAATCCTGGTCCCGCTCGGCCTGTCATTACTGATGCTGCACGGGTTGTTCTTCCCCGAGGGATCGACCGTCCTGGCCGAATGGGGGCCCGCCCGGGTCACGGCAGAAGGCCTGGGGTTCGCCGGGCGGCGAATCCTGCAGCTGGGCGCCGTGGTCTTGGCCTTGCTGGTTTTCTCCTTCAGCGTCAGCCTCCCGGACCTCGTGGCGGCATTGTCCGCCCGCGGCGTGCAGGGCCGGTTCGCCTTCGTCCTGGCCTCCACCCTCACCCTCCTGCCCGCCATCAGCGCCCGGGCACGGCGGATCCGCCAAGCCCAGGAGTCACGGGGACTGGTGGTCACGCGCGGCCTGATGTCCAGGCTGGCAGCGTTCCGGCTCCAGGCGGTTCCCCTGGTCCTGTCCCTGGTGGAGGATGCCGGCACCCGGTCCGCGGCCCTGGAAGCACGGGGACTCAGCAACACCGGACCCCGGACCAGCTACCGGGAAGTGCCCGACTCCCGGCTGCAGCGCACAGCACGCGCCGTCCTGGTGCTGTTGGCCGCCGCTGCAGTGGCGCTGCGGCTGGTACAGGCAGGTGCCGGTGCCTGAGCGCCTGATGGATGCCGATACCGCCATTCGCGGCAACCGCCCGGTCCTGGCCGCCGGCATCCGGTCCTATACGTTCCACGACGACGAAAGAGCTGCCCTGCGCGACGTCGCGGTTTCCTTCGCGGCAGGCTCCTTCACGGCGATCCTGGGTGCGTCCGGCAGCGGCAAGTCCACCCTGGGCCGCCTGCTGGCGGCGTGGTTGCCGCCGGGCAGCCACGGAGTGCTGGCCGGCTTCCTGGAGCTGTCCGGCTCCCGGCTTGATTTCGACGGCGGTCCGGAAGATCCCCGGATCGATCCCGCCCAGTGGGGCCGGCATGTGGGCTTCGTGCCCCAGGATCCTGCCACGGTCCTGTCGACCGTCCGCTCCACCGTGGCCGAGGAACTCGCGTTCGGCCTGGAGAACTCCGGGATGGATCGTGCCGCCATGAGGGCCGCAGTGGAGCGCACCGCCGCTCTTCTGGGCCTGCAGGATCAGCTGGGGCAGGACCCTGCCCGGCTCTCGGGCGGCCAGCTCCGCCGGCTGGCGATCGGCTGCGCCATCATCACAGGGCCGCCGGTGCTGGTCATGGATGAGCCTTTCGCTTCCCTTGACGCGGCCGGCGTCGACGGGCTCGCGGCCGTGGTGCGGGACCTCCTGGCGCGCGGGACCGCCGTCGTCATCCTAAGCCAGGCCATCGATCCACTGCTCCTGGAGGCCGGCACGTGGGTGGTGCTGTCCGGGGGGACCGTCACCGGCAGCGGACCGCCCGACGTCATGAGGGCAGGTTCGGGGGTGTTGCCGCCAGCCATCCGGCGCCCCGCCGCCCCGGCCGCCGCGGTTGCCGGGCCCCGGCCCGTGGTGCCACAGACGGGTACCCCGGCATTGCAGCTGCGGGATGTTGCCTTCGCGTACCCGGCCGTACCGGGAGCCGGCAGGAGGCGGCGGAAGGCCGCTCAAGCGGGGGAGCCCGGCGGCCCTGCGGTGGTGCTGCGGGATGTCCACCTGGCCGCCCACCCCGGGGAAATCGTCGCCATCACCGGGCCCAACGGGGCAGGCAAGTCCACGCTCCTGCGGCATTTCAACGGGCTGCTCCGCCCCGCCGCGGGGGCTGTGTATGTCCGGGGCACCGACATCTCGGGCGTACCCGTCGGGCGGACGGCGGCTTCGGTGGGCCTGTTGTTCCAGCAGCCCCGCGACCAACTCTTCGAACGGTCCGCCCTGCGGGAGGTCAGCTTTGGCCTTGCCCGGCTGGTCGGCCCCGCCCTGGCTGCCCAACGTGCCGCGGCGGCGCTGGAGGCAGTCGGACTGGCGGACGCCGCCCACGAACACCCCGCCGAGCTGCCCGCGTCAGCCCAGCGGCTCCTGGCACTGGCCACGGTCCTGGCGCGGAAGCCGGCCGTCCTGGCGCTGGACGAACCCACCGTGGCGCTGGACGGCGACGGACTGGCCCTGCTGGACGCAGCCGTCCGCCTGGCAGCCGCGGAAGGCGCCGCCGTCGTGCTGGTCACCCATGACCTGGGCTACGCACGCTCGGCGGCGCACCGCATCGTGGCGCTCGACGCCGGCCGGCTCGTCCCTGCCTGACCAGCCCGCCCAGGAGTGCCCAGGCGGGACGTGGTGGCCAGGCGGGACGGAGTGCCTAGGCGGGACGGGACGCCACGCCGGGGGCCAGGAAACGCCGGCCGTTCACCCGTTCGGACGCTCCCACCCGGTCCAGGTAGGGAGTGATTCCGCCCAGGAACAGGGGCCAGCCCGCGCCAAGGATCATGCAGAGGTCCACGTCTTCCGGGCCTGCCACAACGCCCTCGTCCAGCATCAGGCCAATCTCCTCGGCCAGGGCGTCCTGGACGCGGCGCAGCACCTGGTCGCCCATGGAGGGGCTGGAGCCAAAGGACATCAGGCTGGTGGTGGCCTGCGGGATGGTCCGCGATCCATCAGAGGCGGTTTCCCAGAGCGCCTTCACGTTGTTGTCGATGAGCTTTGCCAGGTTGGCGGACACCGGGAAGCGGTCGCCGAACGCTGCGTGCAGCGACTCCTGGACGTGCTGCGCCACCGGCAGGCCCACCATGGCGAGGAGCGTGAAAGGCGTCATGGGAAGCCCCATTGGCCGCAACGCATTGTCAGCCACGTCCGCCGGGGTTCCCTCATCGAATACCGCGGTGACCTCTCCCATGAGCCGCAGGAGGATGCGGTTGACCACGAAGGCGGCCGCATCTTTGACCAGCACGGCGCTCTTCTTCAATGCCTTCGCCAGTTCGAACGCGGTGGCCAGCACGGCGTCGTCAGTCCGGGGGGCGCGGACAACCTCCAGCAGCGGCATGACGGCCACGGGGTTGAAGAAGTGGAACCCGACGAGGCGCTCCGGGTGCTCCAGGTCCTCGGCCATCGCCGTCACGGAGAGCGAGGAGGTATTGGTTGCCAGGATGCACTCCGGCGAGACGATCGCCTCCACCTCCTTGAACACCTGCTTCTTGACGCTGAGTTCTTCGAAGACCGCCTCGATCACGAAGTCAGCATCCGCGAACGCTTCCTTGGACACTGAACCCGTCACCAGCGCTTTGGTGCGGTTGGCGGCGTCCTGGCTGAGGCGTTTCTTGCCCAGCAGTTTGTCCACCTCGGCGTGGACGTAGGCCACGCCCTTATCCACCCGGGCCTGGTCGATGTCCGTCAGTACGACGGGCAGCTTGAGCTGGCGCGCGAAGAGGAGTGCCAACTGGCCGGCCATGAGTCCGGCGCCCACCACGCCCACCTTGGTGACGGGTCGGGCAAGCTTGCGGTCGGGAGCCCCGGCGGGCCGCTTGGCGCGCTTCTGCACCAGGTCCAGGAAGGCGTACACGGTACTGCGGAACTCGTCCGTCTGCATCAGCTCGGCCAGGGTTTCGCACTCAAGGGCGGCGGACTCCGCCGCTGTCATGGTGCGGTTGGCTTCCAGGAGGTCAAGGACCTTGCCCGGGGCCGGGGACGCGTTGGATGTCTTGGCCTCCACGAACTTCCGGCCGGCGGCCACCGCAGCCTGCCAGCGGGCTTCCACGCCAGGGGCGGAAGGGTCGACGGCGTTGGCCCTTTCCGGGACGACCTCGCCGGAGATGACTCCCGCGGCCCAGGCCAGCGACTGTTCCAGGAAATCGGCTGGTTCGTAGACGGCGTCGGCGATGCCCAGCGCGAACGCCTGCTGCCCGGAGAGGGTGCGGTTGTTGCTGAGCGGGTTTTCGATCATGACCTTGACGGCGTTTTCCGGGCCCGCCAGGCGGGGCAGGATGTAGACGCCGCCCCAGCCGGGCACCAGGCCCAGGAAAGCTTCCGGCAGTGCCAGCGCGCCTGCTCCGGTGGACACGGTGCGGTAGGTGGACTGCAAGGCGATTTCGAGGCCGCCGCCCAGCGCTGCACCGTTGATGAAGGCAAAGCTGGGGACGCCAAGGTTGGCCAGGGTCGCGTAAACGTCATGGCCCAGCTGTGCCATCCAGAGGCCGTGCTCGCGCTTTTCCAGCGACTTCACCGCGGAGAGGTCCGCGCCGGCCACCAGGTAGTGCGGCTTTCCGGTCACGCCGACGCCCACGATTTCGCCCCGGGCGGCGCGTTCGCGCAGGCCCTCCAGTACCGTGCCGAGTTCCACGAGCGTGTTGGGGCCCAGGGTGGTGGGCTTGGTGTGGTCGAGGTCGTTGTCGAGGGTGATGAGGGCGAACGTACCCGGCCCCGGCTTGCCTGCCGGGCCCGGAAGGTCGATGTCCTGTACGTAGGAATGGGTCACGGTTTCGTTGGGGAAAAGGTCCGCCAACTTGCGGTAGTCTGCGGCGCTCATGCGGTGGCTCCTTCGGAAACGGTGGTGGCGGTGGTGTCCCCGGATGGGGTTCCGCTGTAGTCGGGGTGGTGCGGGTTCTCCCAGATCACTGTGCCACCCATTCCCAGGCCCACGCACATGGTGGTGATGCCGTAGCGCACGGACGGGTCTTCCTCGAACTGGCGGGCCAGCTGGATCATGAGCCGGACGCCTGAGGATGCGAGCGGGTGGCCCACGGCGATCGCCCCGCCATAGCGGTTGACCCGGGGGTCGTCGTCGGCAATGCCGTAATGGTCCAGGAAGCTCAGCACCTGCACGGCAAAAGCCTCGTTGATCTCGAACAGGCCAATGTCATCGATGGTCAGCCCGGCGTTCTTGAGCGCCTTTTCGGTGGCCGGTACCGGGCCGATGCCCATGACCTCGGGTTCCACGCCGGCGTAGGCGTAGCTGACCAGCCGCATCTTCACGGGCAGCCCGAGTGCGGCGGCGGCTTCGGAGGACGCCAGGACAGCGGCCGTGGCGCCGTCGTTCAGCCCGGCGGCGTTCCCGGCGGTGACCCTGCCATGCGCGCGGAAGGGTGTACGGAGGCCTTCGAGGTCCGTCATCGTGGTGCCGGGGCGGGGTGGTTCATCCTTGCTGTGGACGGTCCAGCCTTCGCCCGGCTTCCTTGCAGCCACCGGAACCAGATCCGGCTGGATCCTGCCCTCCCGGTACGCGGCAGAAAGTTTGTCCTGGGAGGCCACCGCGTAGGCGTCGGTCCGCTCCTTGGTGATGGCCGGGAAGCGGTCGTGCAGGTTTTCAGCCGTGTTGCCCATGTTCAGGGCTGCCGGATCCACCAGGCGTTCGGACATGAACCGCGGGTTGGGGTCGGCGCCGGAGCCCATGGGGTGGTGGCCCATGTGCTCGACTCCGCCGGCGATCACCACGTCGTAGGCGCCGAAACCGATGCTGCCGGCCGTGGTGGTGACGGCGGTCATGGCACCGGCGCACATCCGGTCGACGGCAAAGCCCGGGACCGTCCGCGGAAGTCCTGCCAGCAGGGCGGCGGTCCGGCCGAGGGTGAGCCCCTGGTCCCCGGTCTGGGTGGTGGCGGCGACGGCCACCTCGTCGATCCGCTCCGCCGGCAGTGACGGGTTGCGGCGCAGCAGGCCGCGGATGCATTTGACGATCAGGTCGTCGGCCCGGGTCCCGGCGTAGATTCCTTTCTCGCCGGCCCTGCCGAAGGGTGTGCGGATGCCGTCCACAAAGACGACGTCGCGGACAGTGCGCGGGGATGCGCCGCTTCCGTGCTGGCTCACGTGTAACTCCTCATCGAGACGTAGCGCCGGATGCATGCCGGAGGACGGCAGCAGCATGGCGTCGGTTCCACCGATGTTACTCGTGAGTAACTTAGCCCGCAAGGGCCTGAGGCATTGGTTACTGGCCGCCCGCGGCGGCGAGGGGCTTGGGCTCCCTGGGCGGCAGCGGCTGCGGGTTCAGGAAAGCCTCCGCGATCAGCGGCGCCGTGAGCCCCACCTGCCACTCGCGGGCACCGAGCGCCCGCAATTCGCCGGAAATGGATTCTTCGGTGACCTCGGCCGGCGGGCGCCAGGCCACGCGCCGCAGGTAGTCGGGCGTCAGGAGGTTCTCCAGGGGCAACTTCAGCTCCTCGGCCTTCTTCTGGAGCAGCGGCCGGGCGGTGGCAAGCCGGGCGGCGGCCTCCGGATCCCGGTCTGCCCAGACCCGCGGCGGCGGCGGCGCATTGGTGGCCAGGTGCAGGGGCGGAAGGTCCTCAAGGTCCCGCGCGGCCGCGATGCACCGAAGCCAGCGCGGGGCCTCGCGCTGCGCCGCACGGCCGTGGAAGCCCTTGGTGCCCAGCAGCTGGGGCACGGTGGCGGGCATGGCCTTCGCGGCCGCCACCAGGGCGGAGTCCGGAATGAGCCGGCCGGGCGCGACGTCGCGCTTCTGCGCCAGCGAGTCGCGTTCGAGCCACAGCTCCCGGACGGCGGCGAGCTGCCGGCGGTCCCGGATTTGGTGCAGGCCGGAGGTCTTCCGCCACGGATCCACCCGCGGGGGAGCGACGCCGGCC
The DNA here is from genome assembly GCF_052113345.1 of Pseudarthrobacter sp. YAF2. Taxonomy (NCBI): domain Bacteria; kingdom Bacillati; phylum Actinomycetota; class Actinomycetes; order Micrococcales; family Micrococcaceae; genus Pseudarthrobacter; species Pseudarthrobacter sp. YAF2. The sequence continues at coordinate 27,635 of NZ_JBFRDA010000017.1, forward strand.
TCAAGGATGGCGGCGAATTCCTGCTCCGCGTACTCCAGCTTGCCGTCAGCCTGCAGCAGCTCGATGAGTTCCTCGCGCAGCTCCGTCAGGACCTCGACGTCGAGGGCGGCATAACGCAGCCAGGGTTCCGGGAGCGGCCGGGTGGACCAGTCGGCCGCCGAGTGCTCCTTGGCCAGCCCGAATCCCAGCAACTGCTCGATGACCGCGGCCAGGCCCACCCGGGGCAGTCCGGCCAGGCGCGCGGCGAGCTCGGTATCGAACAGCTTGTCCGGCCACATGCCGAGCTCGGAGAGGCAGGGCAGGTCCTGGCTGGCGGCATGCAGGATCCACTCGACGCCGCGCAGGGCGTCGTTGATGATGTCCAGGTTCCCGAACGGTTCGGGATCGATCAGCCAGGTCCCGGCGCCTTCGCGGCGGATCTGGACCAGGAAGGCCCGCTGCCCGTAACGGAATCCGGAGGCGCGCTCGGCGTCCACACCCGCGGGCCCGGTGCCGGCAGCGATGGCGGCGGCGCAGCGCTCCAGGCCGGACTGGGTTTCGATGACCAGCGGAACACCGTCACGGGGCGAGTCAAGGTCGATGATTTCGGGGATGGGGCTGTCAAAGCCCTCCACGGTGATGTGCGGTGTGTCAGCAGCAGCCGGGACGCCGGCCGTGGTGTTTTCCGGAATGTTTGGGGTCATGATTTCCCCAGTTTACCGGGCAGGTCCGTCAAAGCCCGGTCAGCTTCGGCGCCGGTGCGGGAGGGCGGTGACGCCGTCGGGGAGGGGCGGCAGGCCGGCGAAGGTGCACACCATGTCCGACCACGCCTCCAGGTGCGCCTGGACATCGGAGGAATCCGGAGTCCAGGAGGCCCTGAGTTCGATGTCGATGGAGCCGGGGCGGCCGGCCAGGGTGCCGAAGCTTTCGGACAGGACGCGGGTGGCGGTGCCGCCGGCCGCCCGGTAGGCCGCCTTGTGGTTTTCCAGCGCTTCCACCAGCCAGGTCCAGGCCACGGTTCCCAGCATCTGGTCGTTGCCCATGTCCGGTTCCAGTTCGGCGCGGATGTAGGTGACGATGCGGAACTCGCCGTCCCAGACGGCCGAACCGTCCGGGTCGTGGAGCAGGATGAAGCGCCCCGTGGCGAGCTCCGTTTCGTCCTCGTCCCCGGTGGCCGGGGCGGCGGCGAAGGCCATGGCCGCGGGGCCGTGCACGGGAGTTGCGGGGGTCCCGGCGCCGGGCGCCATGACTTCGGCGCCCAGCGCGACGGCGAAGGGTGCCAGGCGTGCGGGTGCAGGGATCTCTGCGAGACGCAGTTCCTTGCGGCACTGTGCCTTCCTGAGGGTTCCCAAGGCGTGGAGGAAAGCCGGGGGAACCTGGTCAAGTGCGTTCACCTTGGCAGATTACGGGGCCGGACGCGGCAGGACGGGAAGGCTCGCCGTCACGGGCCGGTCACCCGTCCCGGCCGTCCCGGTATTCCCGGAGTTCATGGCGGATCGCGGCGGCGAAGGCATCGACGTCTTCTTCGGTGGTGTCGAAGGAGCACATCCACCGGACTTCGCCTGCGGCCTCATCCCAGTCGTAGAAACGGAAGGAGCTGCGCAGTCGGTCAGCGACCCCGGGGGGAAGGACGGCGAATACGCCGTTGGATTCCGTCTTCCGGGTGGGCCGGACACCGTCGATGGTGTCGACGGCGGCGCGGAGCCTGGTTGCCATGGCGTTGGCGTGCGAGGCCGAACGCAGCCACAGGTCACCTTCGAGCAAGGCGATGAACTGGGCGGACAGGAAGCGCATCTTCGAGGCAAGCTGCATGTCCATCTTGCGCAGGTACACCAGGCCGTGTGCTGCCTCGGGGTTCAGCGCCACCACGACTTCGCCGTAGAGCAGCCCGTTCTTGGTGCCGCCGAAGGAGAGGATGTCAACGCCAGCGTCCCGGGTGAAGGCCCGCAGCGGCAGGCCGAGGTGGGCGGCCGCGTTGGCCAGCCGGGCCCCGTCCATGTGCAGTTTCATCCCCTTCGCGTGCGCGTGGTCGGCAATGGCCCGCACTTCCCCGGGGGTGTAGCAGGTGCCCAGTTCCGTGGTCTGGGTGATGGAGACCGCCAACGGCTGGGCTCGGTGCTCGTCACCCCAGCCCCAGGCTTCCCGGTCGATCAGTTCCGGCGTCAGCTTGCCGTCGGGAGTGGGGACGTGGAGCAGTTTCATGCCGCCGATGCGTTCCGGTGCGCCGTTCTCGTCCATGTTGATGTGCGCGGTGGAGGCGCAGACCACGGCGCCCCAACGGGGGAGCAGGGACTGCAGCGAGACGACATTGGCGCCGGTGCCGTTGAAGACCGGAAAGCATTCGATGCCCGGGCCGAAGTGTTCAACCATCAGCTCGTGCAGCCGCGCGGTGTAGTCGTCCTCGCCGTAGGAGACCTGGTGCCCCTCGTTGGCGGCGGCCAGGGCTGCAAGGATCTCGGGGTGGACCCCGGAGTAGTTGTCGGAGGCAAACCCGCGCACACCGGGGTCGTGCAGCCGCTGCGGGGCGCGTGTTTCTGCTGTTGTCGTCATTGGATTGCTCACGCTTTCAGTGTAGGGACAGTCGCGGCGGCGGTCAGTCCGCCAGCCGGAGCCGGGCACCGTTCAGTTCGGCGGCGGGAGTGGTGAACAACCGTACGACGGCGGCCGCCAGGTCAGCCACGTCCGTCGCCCCGGGGAAGGACCGTTCCGGATGCTTGTGGCGCAGTCCGTCGTCCACCAGGGCTTTCACCACCAGGACCACCGCGGCCGCCTGCCCGCCGCCTTCCGTCGAGGCCCTTCGGAAGCCGTCCGCCGTGGCCATGGTCCAGGCTTCCGCGGCAGCCTTCGCGGCCACATAGCTGGCCACTGCCGCGGCGGGCTTGTCGAGGGCAGTGGAGGACACCATCGCGAACCTTCCGTGCGGGGAGGCAGCGATGTCGTCGAAAAAGACGCGCGAGACGTTGCGCAGGGTGGTGATGGCGCCGCGCTCCAGGAACTCCCAGTCGTCGTCGGATTGGTCTGCGATGCCTGTGGCGCCACGCCAGCCACCCACCAGGTGGATGACCGCGTCCACCGCTCCCAAGGCCTGGCCGACGTCGTCGCGCATTTGCCGGACCTCGGCCACTGCGGCGAGGTCGCATACGAACGGTATGACGGCGTCGCCCGCCTCTTCCGCGGCCGCCTTGATGCGGGCCGCATCGGAGCCCACCGTGGCCACGCGGTGCCCGGCGGCAGCCAGGGCCCGGGCAACGGCGATTCCGGACGCACCGCTGCCGCCGGTAACCAGGATGGTCAGTGACGGTACGTCCGACCCCGGGGGCTGGCTCACAGCGCCGACCGGCCGGTGATTCCGGCGGTCGACTCGATGACCGGGCGCATCTTCTTCTCCAATGCTTCGTAGAACATGGACAGCGGAAATTCGTCGTCCAGCACCTGGTCCGTCAGCCCGCGCGGGGTTCCCGCCAGCGGGAGGGCGTCCGGCCCTTTGGCCCACACAGAGGCCGGGTTGGGGGTGACGGTCGCCGACACCAGCTGATAAGCGGCCAGCCAGTGCGCGGTCTTGGGCCGGTCGATCGAGCGCCAGTAGAGTTCATCGATGCTCTCGCCCAGGGCGATGACGGCGTCCGCCACCTCATCCCAGTCGATGGCCAGGCGGGTGTCCGTCCAGTGCAGCACGTGCTGCTGGTGCAGCCAGGCGAAGAGGAGCTGGCCGCCCAGGCCGTCGTAGTTGCGGACCCGGCTGCCGGTGATGGCGAAGCGGAAGATCCGGTCGAAGATGATGGCGTACTGCACCAGCTTGGCGTGCCTCTTCGCCTGCGGGTCGGCGTCGTCATCCTTTTCGATCCGCACCGACTCGCGGAAGGCGGTGAGGTCGCAACGGAGTTCTTCCAGGGAGTACAGGAAGTAGGGCATCCGCTGCTTGATCATGAAGGGGTCGAAAGGCAGGTCGCCGCGCATGTGCGTCCGGTCGTGGATGAGGTCCCACATGACGAACGTGGCTTCGGTCAGGTCCTGGTCCGCGAGCAGTTCCGCGGCGCCCTCCGGCAGCTCCAGGGACGTGATCTCCGCGGCGGCCTTGAGGACGCGGCGGAACCTCGCGGCTTCCCGGTCCGCGAAGATGGCACCCCAGGTGAAGGTGGGGGTTCGGCTGACCGCCACGGTTTCGGGGAAGAGCACGGCGGAGTTGGTGTCGTAGCCGGGGGTGAAGTCCAGGAAACGGATGGGGACGAACAGCTTGTTCGAGTAATCCCCGGCCTCCAGCCCGGCAATGAATTCGGGCCAGATGACCTCGATGAGCACAGCCTCCACCAGCCGGTTGCTGCTGCCGTTTTGGGTGTACATCGGGAAGACCACCAGGTGCTGGAGGCCGTCCTGGCGCTGCTGCTGGGGTTGGAACGCCAGAAGCGAGGACAGGAAGTCAGGCACTGCGAACCCGCCGGTTGCCCACGCGGAGAAGTCCCGGCGGAGGGCGTCCAAGTAGGCCGCGTCGTGGGGGAACGCGGGGGCCAGGGCCTGGATGGCGTCGATGATGGCGGATACATGCCGGGACGCCTCGGGGTGGTTCCCGGCCTCGGGAACCGAGCCGTCCTGGGCCTGGAGGGCCTGCAGGGCGGTTGCGGCGCCCTTGAGCCGGAGCCAGTCTTCGTTCCGGGCGGAAATTCCCGTAACGGCGGTGGTCAGGGCCTCTGTCATCGTCGGCTGCCTTTCTGGTTGCTTGCTTCTCTGGCGAGCGTAACAAGCAATCAGAATGACTTATGCCCGGCGGCGCTAAGCGTAAGCAAGTGTTGGCCTCGAGGCGTTGTTCGCGTCCCGAGGCCACCATGTAGCTGGTCGATCGGCTGCGGCGTCCTCAGGCGCCGGCGCCTCAGTTCCCTGAGGGCGCCTCTTCCGCGTCGTCCTTCGTCACGAGCCGCAGGGACACGGAGTTGATGCAGTACCGCTGATCGGTGGGAGTGCCGTAGCCCTCGCCCTCGAACACGTGGCCCAGGTGCGAATCGCACGCGGCGCAGCGCACTTCCACGCGGTCCATGCCCAAGGTCCGGTCGTGGATGTAGCGCACGGTCCCATCGGCAAGGGGTGCCCAGAAGGAGGGCCAGCCACAGTGGGAATCGAACTTCTCATTGCTGGTGAACAGTTCCGTCCCGCAGGCGCGGCACTGGTAGACCCCGGCCGTGTGCGTGTCCCAGTACTCGCCGGTGTAAGGGCGTTCCGTGCCGGCCTGGCGAAGGACCCGGTACTCCTCCGGCGTCAGTTCTTCCCGCCACTGGGCATCGCTTTTCTGCACGGGGGATTCCGTTGCAGTGCCTTTCTTGGTCTCCGCTTGCCCGTTGACGTCCACCATGCCCGTTGCCTTATGACCGAAAATGCTGTTTCCAAAGATGCTCATGGCAATACCAACGCTCAGGAGTCGCCGATAAATCCCGAACCTGCGTACAGGTGGAGCACGGGCACGCCGAGCTGGTCCTGGGCTTTGTTGGCCCAATCCGTGTGGAACGTATCCGCAACGGCGTGCGGCCGCGTGATCACTACGGCCTGCGTGGCACCGGTTTCCTTAACCTTTGAGACGAGGCTGTCCACCGCTTTACCGGCCACTACCTGGCCGGTAACCCCGGAGCCGAGGCCCGCCAGCGCCACGAGGGAGGCCGCGAGTGTCTCATCCGCCTGCGCCCGCTCGGTGGCGTCATCGGGAGTGCCGCCCGCAAGCTCCCTGAACGCCTTGGCCACGTCCAGCATGGACAGGTTTTCCAGGAAATCCACCAGCAGGTGCCGCTCGGTATTGGCCGGCACCAGGACCATCAGGCTGCTGTCCGACCCGTCCACGAGCCGTTCTATGTTCAGGCGGTCGTCCGCGCCCAGGGGTTCTTCTGTCAGGATGACGATTGGATCACTCATGGCCATAGCCTAGTCCGGCCCGCGCACGCCTGCACTGCACCCCGCGCACACCGGCGGATTGCCACAGGGCGTGCCGCGGACGCCGGGGAATGCGGGTATCTGCGGCAACGCCGGTAAGAATAGAGCCATGGCACCTTTCCGGCGAGCGCGCCCTGCAGTGACTGCACCCACCCGGGATTCCGGCGGGATGTCGCCGGGGGCGAAATGGGCAGTGGGCGGGGCCATTGCCGGCGGCTCACTGGCCGGCCTGCTGGGAGCCGGCTCCTCCGCCCTGGCCGTGTACTTTGCACGCAGGGTGATCACCCCCGCGCGGCAGCGCGCGGCGGACAAGGAAGTCCTCGCCGTGATCCGTGACGGCCACAAGCAGCAGGTGATCCTGGCAGCCAACGACGACACCACCGTTGACGGGGTGTACGGCTTCTTCTTCGACGGCGGCAAGGGCCACGCCCGGATCGGCCGCATCGTGTCCTACTCGCCCGCTGAACGGACCGTCCTGCGCGAGGTGGAGGCTGTGTACAGCGGGGACCTGTCAACGGCCCGCTGGGGATGGTGGAGCGGCGCCACCTACCCGGACCCGGCCGCCGCTGGAATTCCGTTCGAGGACGTGCTCATCCCCGTGGAGCGCGGCGAAGCGCCCGCCTGGCTGGTGCGGGCGAAAGGGACCGCGCGGACGTGGGCCATCATGGTCCACGGCCGCGGCGCAACCCGGCAGGAAGCCCTGCGCGCGGTGGGTCCGGCGCTGGAACTGGGCCTGACCAGCCTGCTGGTGTCCTACCGGAACGATGGCCTTGCCCCGTCGGCCGATGACGGGCGCTACGGCCTGGGCTCAACGGAGTGGCAGGACATCGAAGCCGCCATCGAGTACGCCCTGGCCAACGGAGCCGAGGAAGTGGTCCTGTTCGGCTGGTCCATGGGCGGGGCGATCTGCCTCCAGACTGCCGACCTGTCCCGCTGCCGGCACCTGATCCGGGCCATGGTGCTCGATGCGCCGGTCATCGACTGGGTGACGGTGCTGGCCCACCACGCCCAGCTGAACCGGATCCCGTCGCTGGTGGGCCGGTACGGGCAGCTGATGCTGGGCCATCCGCTGGGACGCCGGCTCACCGGCCTCTCGGCTCCCGTTGACCTGAAAGTCATGGACTGGGTGTCCCGGGCCGTCGAGCTGCGGACGCCCACGCTGGTCATCCACAGCGTCGACGACGAGTACGTGCCCTACGGACCGTCCGCCCAGCTGGCCGAGCGGAACCCCGAAATGGTGACGTTCGAGACGTTCAACCACGCGCGGCACACCAAGGAATGGAACGTTGATCCGGAGCGCTGGGAACGCCTGGTCAAAGCGTGGCTGCGGCAACAGCTCGCACCGCGGCTCAATCCGGGGTCGCTGGGCCGGGCCACCCCGGCCGGGGCCTGACATGGAAGTGCCTGGCGGCGTCGCTGCCTTGACTGCCCGCGGCCGGGACCTGGCCGCCGGACTTCAAGGGTTGGTGACCGGGGCCCCGGGCGGCCCACGGCACGCCACGTATGCGCCGTTCGACGGCTCAGTCGTGGGTGACGTCCCGGTGTGCAGCCCGCACGACGTCGACACCGCCGTCGTCACTGCCCGCGGGGCGCAGCGTGACTGGGCAGGCAAGCCGGTCGCCGAACGCCGTGCTGTGATCCGGCGGTTCCGGGACCTGCTGCTGGACCGGGAGCGGGACGTCCTGGACCTCGTACAGGCAGAGAGCGGGAAATCGCGGCTGAGCGCCTTCGAAGAGTTCGCGGACGTTGTGATGACGGCGGACTACTATGAACGCAACGCGGAAAGATACCTCCGGCCGCGCCGCCGGAAGGGAGCATTCCCGGCCCTGACCCGCACTACCGAGTACCTGCTGCCCAAGGGCGTGGTGGGAGTCATCAGTCCATGGAACTATCCGTTGACCCTCGCCGTCTCGGACGCCATCCCGGCACTGCTGGCCGGAAACAGCATCGTCCTCAAACCGGATTCGCAGACACCGTTCACCCCGACATGATCCGCTCCGGTTTTCACCTCTATTGTTAAGCGCATAGTCTGCGTCTAAAGGGGAGTGGTGGCAGTGGTCAAGGGTCCGACAGTTTATGACGTTGCGGAGCGGGCTGGGGTTTCGATAGCTACGGTTTCGTTTGCGTTCAGTCAGCCTCACCGTGTGAAGGACTCGACGCGGAACACTGTCTTGGATGCCGCTCGGGCCCTTGGGTATGTGCCCAGTGCCAGCGCACGCGGCCTTGCCAAGGGGCGTACAGGCGCCCTGGGGCTTTTCTCGTTCGACTTCCTGAATTTCCTGCCGGACTCCGAAGGGATGAAAGAGGACCGCGCTGCTGCTGTGTTGGCCCCCAACGATGATTGCCGGCTGTTTCCTGTATGGGTAGACGAGGTCCAGCGGGGTGTGGAGCTGGAGAGTTTCAGCCGCGGCTATGCGCTGATGATCGGCGGCGGCAACAAGGCCAGCAGCGAAAGGGCCGTCACTGACATTGCCGGCCGCGTGGACGGCCTGATCATTTTTCCGCGCACCATTCCGGCTGAGGTCACGCGGCGCATTTCCGCCCGGATCCCTGTTCTTGAACTCTCTGAACCCTCGCACGACGACGGGCTCCACCATGTGACTGTGGACAACGCGGACGGCATACAGCAGCTCATGGACCACCTGATCGGCGTTCACGGGTTCCGAAAACTGGTATTCGTCAGCATCCCGAACGTCGAGACCCAAGCCAGGTATGACGCCTTCGCCGCCGCCCTCTCCGCGCGCGGGTTGGATGTCCCTCCGGCAATAGAAAGCCGGCCCGGGGCGAGCGGCGTGACAGCCGACCTGATCGCGGAGCTCCGGGAGTACGGATCCCTCCCGGATTGTTTCGTCTGCGCGAATGATGAGGAAGCGATAGTGGTCATGGAGGCGCTCAAGGCCGCCGGCATCTCGATCCCGGGCCAGATAGCTGTCACCGGTTTCGACGGCGTGGTCGCCGGTCGACTGGTCAGCCCAGCACTGACCACTGTTCGCCAGCCGATGGAACTGATGGGCCGCACGGCTGTGGAAATCCTCGTCGACGCCATCTCTCAACCCGCCTCCCCTCTCGTCGAGAGGCAGTTACCGGTTCGGCTTGTAGTGCGCGAAAGCTGCGGTTGCGCGAAAAGTAATCTGAGAAGTTCGTAAAAAAGCTGTTGTCAAAGTCACAGTAATGCGCTTAGATTGAGAAACAAGCCTGATCTAAGCGCATTGAAACTCCTTTCAATCTAAGCGCATAAGTCCGGTCTTCTGCTACCTGGCGCACTTGGCGTCTGACCGAAGGGAACAACGATGATCCAAACCACTGCGGACACGCGTGTCCGCATCAGGAAGATCGCGGCGCTTGGCCTTGCTGCCGGGCTGCTGCTGACCGGCTGTGGCAGGGACAATGCGGCCACGAACACCACGGAAACCGGCAAGGCGATCGCCAGCGGTGCGGCTACCGGAACGATTAATCTTTGGGCCCAAGGGGATGAAGCAAAGCTGCTTCCCGGGCTCCTGAAGGACTTTGAGGCCGAAAACCCTGGTGTGACGGTCAACGTAACAGCTATCCCTTGGGATGCAGCACACAATAAGTACCAGACGGCCATTGCCGGAGGGACCACCCCGGACCTTGCCCAGATGGGCACCACCTGGATGACTGATTTCAGTGATGCCTTTGATCCCAAGCCTGCGGAGATTGATAGTTCCGGTTTCTTCCCGAGTTCTGTGAAGTCCACGCAGATCGGCGGCACGAGCCTGGGTGTGCCGTGGTTCGTCGACACCCGGGTCCTTTATTACCGAAAGGACCTCGCTGCCAAGGCAGGCTACCCCGAATTCCCTACGACGTGGGACGGCCTAACGGCGTTGGCAAAGGCCTTGAAGTCACAGGACGGGGTTAAATACGGGGTCCAACTTCCCGCGGGTGGCTCAGACTCCTTCCAGTCCATGCTTCCGTTCCTGTGGTCCAACGGCGCGCAGTTCATCAGCCAGGATAATTCGAAGTGGACTTTCGACACTCCGCAAATCGTGGACGCCCTGAAGTACTACCAGAGCTTCTTCACGGATGGGCTGGCCAACAAGGCCCCTGCAACAGGAGCCGGCGCCGCCGAGGCAGCCTTCGTCAACGGGGAAGCCCCGGTACTCATTGGAGGACCATCCGAGCTGGCCCAACTCGATCAGGCAGGCGGGCCGGGTTTCGGGGACAAGTACATGGTCTCGACCTTCCCCAAAAAGGTCACCGGCACATCCTTCATCGGCGGCTCGGATCTGGTGGTCTTCAAAGACGCGAAAAACAGGGACGGCGCATGGAAGCTCGCGCAGTGGCTTTCCAAGCCCGAAGTCCAGACCAAGTGGTACAAGACCTCCGGAAGCCTTCCCGCTTTGCAGGGCGCCTGGAAGGACCCAAGCCTGGCCGGAGACGCGAAGCTCTCCGTATTTGGTGAGCAGATGAAGGACACCAACTTCCCGCCGACCATCTCTACCTGGACACAGGTTTCGGCTGCGGCTGATACCCAGCTGGAACAGATCGTGAAGGCCGGCAAGGACCCCGCAGCGGCGATGAAGGACCTGCAGGCTACCGCAGACTCGATCGGTACAGGGAAGTAACCATGGCCGTCAGCACGGCAACGGGGCAGGCGGCCAGGACGTCCGCCGGCCTGCCCCGGACTCCGGAACATCGTAGTTCAGCCTCCCGAGGCCGCAGGAAGACCCTCGTCGCATGGCTGTTTGCCCTGCCGTTCGTCCTCATTTTCGGCTTCTTCATGCTGATGCCTTTACTCTCGTCGTTTGTGTTGTCATTCACGGACTTCACCAGCAAGGATGTCCGGAACCCGTTCGGCGTGGGCTTCGTCGGCCTGGACCAGTTTGCCGAGCTCTTCGGCAATCAGCAGTTCCTCCACTCCATGCTCAACACCGGTTACTTCGTGATCATCGGAATCCCGTTGACGATGGCTGCGGGCCTGGCTCTTGCGGTGGCGTTGAACAACGGAATCAGCCGCTTCCGGAGCGCCTTCAGGGTCGGCTTCTACACCCCGGTGGTTACGAGCATCGTCGCCATCGCCGTCGTGTGGAGATTCATTCTGCAACCGGACGGTCTGCTGAACATCGTGCTGGGCTGGGTGGGCATCGCGGGCCCGGACTGGCTGAACAGTACATCGTGGTCCATGCCGGCCATGATCCTGATGGCCGTTTGGCGCAACATGGGCACCCTGATGATCCTCTTCCTCGCCGGACTGCAGAACGTGCCCACCGAGGTTATGGAAGCGGCAGAGGTCGATGGCGCCAACGCCTGGCAGCGGTTCGTCCAGGTCACGCTGCCGATACTTCGCCCCACCCTGCTGCTGGGCGCGGTACTGCTATCTGTCGGGTTCCTGCAGTTCTTCGAAGAGCCGTTCGTGATGACCAAGGGCGGCCCCCTGGACTCCACGCTTTCGGTGAGCTATTTCACCTTCAACCAGTTCGGATTCGGCAAATACGGCTTGGCCTCCGCCGCCAGCTACATATTGTTCGTTGCCATAGCCCTGCTGAGCCTGATCCAGTTCCGCACCCTCCGCTCCAAAGACTGAAGCGAGAAGAACCATGACCGATACAAAGACGGCTCCCGCAGCTCGCCGCGCGCTCACACCCCGAAAAGGACATTCCGGCATCGGAAAACAGGCCTGGGTTTATGGCGGGCTGCTTCTCGCCGGAGCCGCGACCATACTGCCCTTTGTCTGGATGCTGCTGGGTTCCTTCAAAACTCAGGGGGAACTCCTGCGCCGGCCCGTTACCTGGTGGCCGCAGGAACCCACCTTGCAGAACTACGTGCGCTGGTTCACCGACCTGCACATCAACACCTTCTTCATGAACAGCATGACTGTCGCCGTCGTCACGGTCGTGGGAAACCTTCTGTTTTGTTCAATGGTGGGGTATGCCCTGGCCAAAATGGACTTCGCCGGGAAGAAAGTCCTGTTCCTGCTGGTAATGGTGACCCTTATGGTGCCAGGCGTTGTGACGTTCGTTCCGTTGTTTGTCATGGTCAGCAAGCTTGGCCTGGTCAACACATATCCGGCGCTGATCCTGCCGTTCCTGGTCTCGCCGATGGGCGTTTTCCTGATGCGGCAGTTCATGATGGGGATCCCGGACTCGCTGATCGAGGCTGCCAGGATTGATGGAGCCGGTGAGCTGCGGACCTTCACCCGGATCGTGATGCCCCTTTGTGGGCCGCCGCTGGCAACACTGGGAATCCTCACTTTCCTCGGATCCTGGAACAACTTCCTCTGGCCCCTTGTGGCCGCCCAGAGCGAGGACAAATACACTCTGCCCGTTGCTTTGTCGCTGTTCTCGACGGGTGCGAATGCAACTGACTACGGCCTGCTGCTGGCCGGCTCGGTACTGGTGATCGCACCCATCGTGGTCCTGTTCATCGCCTTGCAGCGGTTCTTCATCCAGGGCGTAGCGGCGACCGGAATCAAGTAAGCCCTTCGGCTTTCCCCGCCCATCCGGGGCTACCAGCGCAACGCGGTCTTCCCATCACACGCCCATTTCAAAGGAAACGGATGTCATATTCAATTCAACTGTTCACCCTCCGTCACGCGATGGAGACCGATCTTCCAGGCACCCTTGGCAGGGTCGCCGCGATCGGTTTCGCCCAGGTTGAGCCGTACGACTTCGTGGCCACGGCCAAGGAGTTGGGTGCTGCACTGGCGCAGAACGGCCTTTCGGCTCCTTCCGGCCACGCACCGCTGATGAGTCAGGACCACGACGAAATCTTCAAGGCTGCCAAGGAATTGGGCATCACCACGGTGATTGAACCCTTTCTGCCGGCGGAGCACTGGCAAAAGGAAGAGGAGATCCAGGCCACGGCCGCGAAACTCAATTCGGCGGCGAAGAAGGGCGCCGAGTACGGCATCCGCGTCGGCTATCACAACCACGAGTGGGAACTGCAGTCAATGATCGAGGGCCAGACGGCCCTTGAGTACTTTGCCGGGTTGCTGGATCCGGAGGTGGTCCTGGAGATCGACGTTTACTGGGCCGCTGTGGGAGGCCAGGATCCTGAGGCACTTCTGCGCCGCCTCGGTGACCGGGTGAAGTTCATCCATATCAAGGACGGGCCGATAACTGCCGATATTGGAGCTCAGCAACCCGCAGGCCAGGGCCGGATCGCGATCCTGGATGTTATTACGGCTGCCGGATCCCTCGAAGTGGGTGTCGTTGAGTTCGACGACTACGCAGGGGACATCTTCGACGGCATCACCGAAAGCCTGCGCTATCTGGAGAACGCAGCAGTGAACGCAGGAGGGCTGGCATGAGCGGCGTCGCCACCGGCCGCGGGCCGGTCGGCGTCGCTGTGATCGGCGCCGGAAACATTAGCAAACAGTACCTGGACAACCTCATGGTCTTCCCAGACCTGAAAGTCCACATAATCGCGGACCTCTTCGAGGAAGCCGCCCAGGCCCGTGCCAAGGAATACGGGATCCCCGAGTGGGGCGGGGTGGAGAAGGCCCTGAACCATCCCGACGTCGAGATCATCGTCAACCTCACCATCCCGGCAGCGCACGTGGAGGTGGCCGCCGCCGCCGTCAACGCCGGAAAGCACGTTTGGACCGAGAAGCCCTTCTCCCTGGACCGTGAGTCCGGGCTGGGCCTGCTCAAGACCGCGGACGCCGCCGGCATCCGGCTGGGTTGCGCGCCGGATACCTTCCTCGGCGCCGGGATCCAGACCGCGCTGCGGCTGATCCAGCGCGGGGACATCGGCACCCCGCTGACGGCGATGACCATGTTCCAGACCCCCGGCCCGGAGTCCTGGCACCCCAACCCGGCGTTCCTCTTCCAGCACGGTGCCGGTCCGTTGTTCGACATGGGCCCGTACTACCTCACTGCCCTGGTCCAGGCGTTTGGTTCCATCCGCAAGGTGGCCGCCGTCGGCTCCAAGGCCAAGGACGTCCGGGTGATCGGTTCCGGGCCCAAGGCCGGGCAGGAATTCACCGTCGAGGTGCCCACCCACGTCTCCGCCATAGCTCAATTCGACGGCGGGGCGTCGTCGCACAGTGTTTTCAGCTTTGAATCACCACGTGAACGGGCGGGCTTCGTGGAGATCACCGGTACGGAGGCCACCATTTCCCTTCCGGATCCCAACGAATTCGACGGCGATGTCCGTATCTGGAAGGCCGGGGACAAGGACTGGACGGTCATCCCGGCTACGGGCCCTGCAGACGGCCGCGGTCTGGGGGTGCTGGACATGGCCCGCTCGATTCGAGCAGGCGTTCCACACCGGGCTACCGGTGACCTGGCCTACCACGTGCTGGACATCATGGTTTCCATCAGTGAGTCCATCGACGCCGGCACGTTCGTCGACGTCGAAAGCTCAGCCCCGGCCTCCGCTGCACTCCCGGTGGACTGGGAACCGTCAGCCCAAACACTCCAGGAATCCCTACAATGACTTCCGCAGAACAAAATCCGCAGCAGGATCAGGGCCGCCCCCTTGGCGTGGCCCTGATCGGTTACGCCTTCATGGGCAAGGCGCACTCGAACGCCTGGCGGAACGTGGCGAGCTTCTTCGATGTCCCGGCCTTCGAGCAAAAAGTCCTCGTGGGCCGGGACGCCGGCGCCGTGGCCGAGGCCGCCGCCACGTATGGCTGGGCCGAGTCGGCCACGGACTGGCGCACCGTGATCACCCGGGACGACATCGACATCGTGGACATCTGCGCACCGGGCTGGATGCACGCCGAGATCGCCATCGCAGCGCTGGAGGCAGGCAAGCACGTGCTGGTGGAGAAGCCCCTGGCCAACACCCTGGCCGAGGCCGAACTCATGACCGCCGCGGCCGCCAAGGCCCGCGCCCGGGGAGTGCATTCGATGATCGGCTTCAACTACCGGCGCGTCCCGGCGCTGGCCCTGGCCAGGGAACTGATCGCCGAGGGACGCCTGGGCACCGTCCGGCACGTCCGCGCCGCCTACCTCCAGGACTGGCTCGCCGACGCCGAATCGCCCATGACCTGGCGCCTTCGAAACGAAACCGCAGGCTCCGGGGCGCTGGGGGACATCGCCTCCCACGCCATTGACCAGATCGGATACCTCACGGGGCAAACGGTTCTTGAAGCCTCGGGCGTGCTGAGGACCTTCGTGACCCAGCGCCCTAGTCCTGCCGGGTTGGAGGACGTCACGGTCGATGACGCGGCGTGGGCGACATTCTGGCTCACCGGCGACATGGGAGCCTCTGTCGAAGCGTCACGGGTGGCGACCGGTCAGAAGAACAGCCTCCAGATCGAGGTCTACGGCAGCGCAGGGGCCCTGACGTTCAATCTTGAAAGCCTGAATGAGCTGAATTTCCTGGACGCTACTGTCCCCGTTCGCGAGCAAGGTTTCCGCAGGATCGTGGTCAACGAACCCGAGCACCCCTACCTGGAGGCGTGGTGGCCGCAAGGCCACATCATCGGCTGGGAACACACCTTCACCCACCAGATCCGCGACTTCCTCCTGGCCATCAGGGACGGAACCCAGCCTTCGCCGTCGTTCGAAGAAGGACTGCAGGTCCAACGGGTCCTGGGCGCCGTCGAAGAGTCAGCCAACAACAAAAGCACCATAACCCCTGTCCATCATTCCGTCGTGACAAGGTCAGCGTCACAGATAACAGGAGCCTGACATGCCCGGCCCCTTCACCCTGTTCACCGGCCAGTGGGCCGACCTGCCCTTCGAAGAAGTCGCCAAGCTGGCCTCCGGCTGGGGCTACGACGGCCTGGAAATCGCCGTCTCCGGCGACCACCTGGACGCCTGGCGCTGGGACGAACCCGGCTACGTCGACTCCAAACTCGGGATCCTGGACAAGTACAACCTCAAAGTCTGGGCCATCTCCAACCACCTCAAAGGCCAGGCCGTCTGCGATGACCCCATCGACTTCCGCCACCAGGCCATCGTCGGCGCCAAAGTCTGGGGCGACGGCGACCCCGAAGGCGTCCGCCAACGCGCCGCCGAGGAAATGAAACACACCGCCCGGCTCGCCAAAGCGCTCGGCGTGGACACCGTCGTCGGGTTCACCGGCTCCGCCATCTGGCAGTACGTGGCCATGTTCCCGCCCGTCCCGGAAAAAGTCATCGACGCCGGCTACCAGGACTTCGCCGACCGCTGGAACCCCATCCTGGACGTCTTCGACGAACAMGGCGTCCGGTTCGCCCACGAAGTCCACCCCTCCGAGATCGCCTACGACTACTGGACCACSSWCCGCACCCTCGAAGCCATCGGCCACCGCGAAGCCTTCGGCCTGAACTGGGACCCCTCGCACATGATGTGGCAGGGCATCGACCCCGTCTCCTTCATCTGGGACTTCAAGGACCGGATCTACCACGTGGACTGCAAAGATACCAAGATCCGCCAGACCGGACGGAACACCGTGATGGGCTCCCACCTACCCTGGGGCGACCCCCGCCGCGGCTGGGACTTCGTCTCCGCCGGACGCGGCGACGTGCCCTGGGAAGCCTCCTTCCGCGCCCTGGCCGCCATCGGCTACAACGGCCCCATCAGCATCGAATGGGAAGACGCCGGCATGGACCGCCTCCACGGCGCCCCCGAAGCCCTCGCCAACCTCAAAAAGTACGACTTCCCCGCCTCCCGAACCAGCTTCGACGCCGCCTTCAGCAGCGGAAACTAACGCCGCATGCAGGAAGGCAGAAGGCCCACCACGGTTCATGGCCACAATGAACCGCACGCTACAGGCCGGGCAACGCTCCTGCGTGTTCAGACGGAGTCCTCCCTCAGAACAACGTCGTACGCCTCCACACGCCGGTCCGCTACAGTGGTGGGCGATTCCAGGTGGACCGCTCCGGAGGGCAGGATGCCCGCCCCGCCGTAGCGTTCCATGACCTGCCACTGCGCAACGACATCCTCGCCGGCATGCTCGGCAGGGAGACTGCTCCAGAAACGGAACCCGCCGGCGTCGTCCAAGGCCTCCCGGCGGTACAGTACGCAGCCGCCCAGCCAGGCCACATGGTACGGCACCCACTGGCCGGGCTGGAGCTGCAGTTCGGCGCTGAGGTGGGTGACGTTGGCAGCACTGTGCAGGGGCCACCGCTCGAAGCCCGGGGCACCCGGACGGATGCGCTCGGGGGTTACCGGGCCATCCCAGACCTCGAAGGTGGATGCCTGTTCGGGCCTGCGGTCAGCGAGGAAGGACAGTCCCTGCGGCGCCATCCCCACAAAACCGCGCCGCAACTCGTCAAGGGCCTGGCTCAGCAGCTCCAGGGCACCCGGCTCCAGCCAGACGTCGTCGTCCAGGAAGAGTCACCGCTCCGCAGTGGACTGGTCCAGCAGGAACTGGCGGTGTTCCGCCAGCCCGCGCCGCGGCAGGTGCCGGAGCAACCTGACGGGACGGCCCTGCGCCTCCAGCACCCGCACCATCGCCGCGGCAGCCGGGTTTTCCCAGGCAGGCTGGCCCGCCGATTGGTCGCTGATGACGACAGCGAAGGCCCGTTCGGACTGGGCGGCAAGTCCGGCGAGGGAGACGGCCAGCTCGGCCGGCCGGTTGCAGGTGGGCACGAGGACGTCCACCGCCATCTTGTCCGGGCTTGACTGGGGGCGCGGTGCGCCGGGGGGAACGATAAAGGCCCCCGCTTCCGCCGCCGGGAGGGCAGCGGAAGCGGGGGCCTGCGGCTCACGGCGCCTTATCCGGCGTCGAAGCTCTCGTCGTCGTCATTGGGCGATTTTTCCTGCGGGAGGTCGTTTCCGCTGCCGTCCGGGAGGCCGGTGGCTTCCTGGCCGGATTCCGATGAAACCGGCGCCGACCCCTGGGAATCGTCATTCGACTCATCGATCTCGGCGGCACTGGACGGGAGATCCATATCGTGGGGGACGGGTTCCTTGCCCGATCCGTGTTGCGGCTCGTTGGTGTCTGCCCCCGCGGACGACGTGCCGCCGCCGGACTCCTGGCCCTGCGTGCCGGCCGCTTCCTGCTCGGCAGTGGGGGTGCCGTAGCCGCCCGGGGCCGTCTCGGGTTCAGCCTGCTGGTTTTCCTGCGTCATGCTTCCTCCTGTTGTGCCAACTGCGGGTAATAATCAGCAAACTTATCAAATATGGGTGCAAGTGCAACGGGCAGCCTTGTTTCTGGGTATGGGAGGAGTAGAAAGAAGACCTGGGCCTTGGCCCGAGAGGAAGGAGGGCCGGTGTCCGACGTGGAGGACTACACGGGCCGGACGGGACGCAATGAGACCCGCGAGGAACAGCTTGACCGCAACTGGGCGGAACTCCTGCAGGAGCTTCGGGTGCTCCAGACCGGGGTGCAGATCCTGGCCGGCTTCCTGCTGACGCTGCCGTTCCAGCAGCGCTTTGAAAAGTTGGATGGCTGGGAGGTGGGCCTCTACTTGGCCAACGTCGTGGTGGCCGCCCTGACCACCGCCTTCATCCTCCTCCCGGTCAGCGTGCACCGCAGGCTCTTCCGGAAGCGGCTGAAGGAAACACTGGTGTCCAGCGCGGACACCATCACCAAAATCGCCCTCGGCGGCATCGCCCTGCTCAGCGCGGGAACCGCCGCCCTCGTCTTCGACGTCGCAGCCGGCCGTTCGGCCGGAGTCACCGCCGGCGGAGCCTTGCTGGGAGTCATGGTGGTGCTGCTGGTGTTCGTTCCGCTCCGACTCAACAAACAGGCCTCGGGGAAGGCCTCCGCGGCCCTTCCCGGCAAGGAGTAGCAAATGCGCAAGTGGGCTAAAGAACATGGACTGCTGCTGGCCAACCTGGGTTGCTTCCTGGTGTTCTTCGTGGGAATGATCCTCTCCGGGGCCGCGTCCTACAGCGAGGACCAGCAGGCCCATGGCCAGCCGGCCGCCTCAGTCCTTCAGTTCCTGGGCACCGGAGCCTTCGTGGAGGCCACCTTCGAGAACTGGGAATCGGAGTTCCTGCAAATGGCCATGTATGTGGTCCTGACAGTGTTCCTGTTCCAGAAGGGCTCCTCTGAGTCGAAGCCGATGGGAAGGAAGTCGCCCCAGGACGAAGACCCGGGGCATGCCAGGATCAGCAAGGCGTCACCATGGCCGGTACGGCGCGGCGGAGCCGTCCTCAAGCTGTACGAACACTCCCTGTCGATCCTGCTGTTCGGACTTTTCCTTGCCTCGTTCACACTGCATGCCGCCGGCGGCGTGGCCGATTACAACCAGGACCAGCAAGCCCACGGCCAGCCCGACATCACCTTCCTGCAGTATCTGGGTACCAGCCGCTTCTGGTTTGAGTCCTTCCAGAACTGGCAAAGCGAGTTCCTGGCGGTCGGAGTCCTGGTGGGCGCGTCGGTCTATCTCCGCGAGAAGGGGTCCCCGGAATCGAAGCCCGTCGCAGAACCGCACTACGAGACCGGGGCCTGACGCCCCGGTCCGGTCAGGCGCCCTCGAGGACCTGGCTTGTTGCCCAGGTGAGGTATTTGCCGGCGTTGGCGACGGCGTCGTCCGGGCCCGACGCGACATCGAGCAACTGCGCCGCGGCAACCACGCCGTGGCCGGCGAGGTCTTCGAGGGTCACCAGGATCCGGCCGGCCACCACGATCACCGGGATCCCGCGCTCCCGGGCTGCGTCCGCGAGCGCAATCGGCGCCTTGCCGGTCAGCGACTGCGAGTCCATGGACCCTTCACCGGTGATCACCAGGTCCGCGCTGTCCAGCTGGCCGGCCAGGCCGGTCAGGCCGGCCACCAGCGCGAAGCCGCCTTCCAGCGTGGCGTTGGTGAAGGCAAGGAACGACGCCGGGAAGCCGCCGGCAGCGCCGGCGCCGGGGACGTTGACGTCCCGGCCCGTCACTTCCCGAAGGATTGACGCCCAGTTGCGCAGGCCGGCGTCGAGCAGTTCCGCGGCGTCCTGGTCCGCACCTTTCTGGGGACCGAAGACGTGTGCGGCACCGGATGGGCCGTAGAGCGGGTTGCGGACGTCCACGGCGATCCGGAAGGTGGTGGCGGCGAGCCTCGGGTCCAGCCCGGACGTGTCCAGTGATACGACGTCGGCCAGGGAGCCGCCGCCGAGGGGCACCACATTCCCGGCAGCATCAAGGGGCTTTAATCCCAGGGCGCGGAGGGCGCCGCTCCCGCCGTCGGTCATTGCCGAACCGCCCAGGCCCAGCACGATCTCGGTTGCGCCTGCGTCCAGGGCGGCGGCGATGAGCTGGCCGCAGCCGTAGCTGTGGGCGCGCAGGGCGTTCGCCGGGGTCGGTTCCATGTCGGCCAGACCGGACGCCTGTGCCGTCTCGATCACTGCCGTGACCTTGCCGCCAGCCGCTTTGTGGATGGCCCAGGCGGCGCCGACGGGGGCCAGGATCGGCCCCACCACGGCATTAAGCCGCTCCTCATACCCGGCCGCCACCGCGGCTTCCAAGGTCCCCTCCCCGCCGTCGGCGATGGGGAATTGGGTGGCCACGGCGTCCGGATACACGCGCAGCGCCCCTTCGGCGATGGCGGCGGCCGCTTCTGCCGCCGTGAGGGACCCCTTGAACTTGTCCGGAGCAATAAGAATGCGCATGCGATCCATCTTGCCAGCTGGATCCCGGAAAGCGCTTGCCGTTCCCGTAATGCGGACGCACCGGGGCGGGCGGGACCCTGCTGCCTATCCGTCGCGCCAGTCGTTGCCGCTGAGGTGGGAACCGGCCTGCGGACCCATCTGCAGCATTCCCCCGTCCACCACCCAGGCCGCGCCGGTCACATAGCTGGAGGCAGGCGAGGCGAGGAACGCAATGACGTCAGCGATCTCCCGCGCATGTCCGGGCCTGCCGAGCGGCACGCCCGGCCGACTGATCGTCGTCGGATCCCGATCCTCCTGCCCCGTCATGGGCGTGGCGATCTCGCCCGGGGCCACCGTATTGGCCGTGATGCCGTACTGGCCCAGCTCCAGAGCCAACGTCTTCATCAAGCCGCCCAGGCCGTGCTTCGACGCGTCGTAGGCGGAGGAGCCAACGCGGGGCTGGAACTCATGGACGCTGGACACGGCAATCAGGCGGCCGCCACTGCCGGCCTTGACCATGCGCCGGGCCGCTGCCTGCAGGCAGACGAACGCGCCGTTGAGGTTGGTGTCCAGGATCCGCATCCAGTCGTCAATCCCCATGTCAAGGAACTTGGTATTTGCCCCGGTGCCGGCATTGTTCACGAAGACGTCCAGGCCACCCAGCTCCCCGGCGAGGTCGTCTATGACGCCGGCGGCGGCCCCGAGTTCCATGGTGTCCAGTTGCCGGACCACAGCCTTTTGCCCGAGGCTTCGGATTTCCTCGGCAGTACCCTCCGCACCCGCCTTGTCCGTATGCCAGGTGACGCCAACATCCATCCCGGCGCGGGCGAGCGCCACCGCGGTGGCCTTGCCAATCCCGGAGTCGGAGGCGGTAACGATGGCAGCGGAGGGCGTGAAATTGCTGGTGTCCGGCATGGCGGGCCCTTCTTCGGTGTCAGGCGGAGCGGCAGGTCAGGTGGGGCGGTGGTCAGGCGGGTCGGCGGAGTTCGGGCTCGTAGGGCCCGTCGGTGGCGCCGGAGGGCCCGTGCGCCCCTTCCTCAAGGCCGGGCAGCGCATCCGGTACGGCCATCAACGGCACGGCGAAGGTCACTACGGGCCGGCCGCCGTCGTCCGCGGACCTGACGGTCAGGCTTCTGGTGCCAGGCGGCACCGACGGGGTAAACACCTGCAGGTTGCGGGTACCGATGGTGGCCGAATCCTGCAAGGTGTATTCGGTTCCAAAGTGGTCCTGGAGCGTGAGCCGGGGCTCGGGGACACTGTCCGAGGGGAGGTGGATGTTGACCACCAGCCCGGATGCCCACACCTCCACGGACAGGATGGTGAATTCGGTGGCCTGGGTGACGTGCCGCCCGTAGGTGGGGGGCAGCAACAGCCTGCGGAGCGCCCCGGACGGAATGAACTTATGGGTGCCGTTGCCTTTGTCCCGTGCCACAGCCGGTTTCCTTTCCTGGGGCCCGATTGATAAGTCTACTTACCATGGAGCCTCCGGATCCGCTCCCTGTCAAGGACCCGAGTGGGTACCGTGTGGATGGCTTGCGGGGATGCGGGCAAGCCTGCGGCAACATGCGGAAAAGGCAGGGACCTGCTACCGCCGCGGACGGACCACAGCGTAGTATCCGGGCACCCGGTCCTGTCCGGGGACGCCTGTCACGGGGTTGGTTTCGATGGCAACGTGGCCGTCCTCAAGGAGTTCCCAGTCCAACGTCGGGAAGGCCCGTTCGCGTTCTTCGGGACCGAAGTGTCCGGGCATCGGCAGCCCGCGGATGGCCAGTTCCAGCGGCGCCGGGATGCCGCGGGCGGTGGCGCCCAGGTGCGTCACGTACTCCACCGGATTCCCATGGAAATTGGTTTCCGCCATAAAGACGGTGCCGCGGCGCCCGGCAAGGGTCCGCAGGTTTTCCACGAGCGCCTTTTGATGGGTGGCGTCAAGGACGTGCAGGACTCCCCGGATGAAGACATTGGCACCATCAACATCCGCGTGGATGGACGCGGCGAGGGCAGCGCCGGCACCCGGCGCCGTCATATCGTGTGCTTCAAAAACGGGGTTGGCGCTTCCTTCGGACTGCCGCCGCGCAATGTCCACCGCGTGCGGCGAGACATCCACGCCGACAACCTGCGGGAAGACCCCGGCGAGCGCCCGGGTGAAACTGCCGTGGCCGCACCCGGCGTCCACGACGGGGCAGGCCGGGTCCAGGTACCGCAGCAGGTTGTCCTTGTAGCCGAGGAATTCGTGGTCGCTGCCGGAATCCCATAGGACCTCGCCTCCCGCGCCCGTGGCGGTGATGCCGGCCCAATACTGGTCCCACGCCTTGTGCCGGTCCTTCGGAGCGCTCCGCGACAACCTGACGAGCCTGGGGATCATCAGGTACTTCCGCCAGGCGGAGGACGTTGGTTTAGTTCGGGATGACACGGCTCAAATATATGTTCCCGCCCCCGCAGGCGGCGCACCTTCCGTTACATTACGGCGCGCCCCGGCCATACGGCGGGCCGTTGGGGCGCGGGAAGGCTGTAGTGGCCACCGGCGCCCCGCATCCCCCTACAATGTACTCAACTGGGAGGGAAGGGGGCACTGTGACGGCTGTGCCGAGTAACGCGCGCCTGCCCCGCACTGCCATCGTCGCCGATTCCGACGCCGGCCGCCTGGCCCTCAACGCCCACGCCCTGCGGGGCGCTGGCTACACCGTCCTTGAAGCCGCCGACGCCGGTGCGCTCGCCCGGCTGCTGGACGAATTCGAACCCTCCGTCATCATCGCGGACGCGCCCCTGTCAGCGGTCCGGACCACGGCCCCGGTCCTGGTGATGGTGGACCTGGACGACCCCGCGGACATCGCGGCAGCGGATCCCTCCGGCGTCCACGACTGCATCACCAAGCCGCCCGCACCCCAGGAACTGGTCCACCGCACGTCGGTCCTTATCGAGCAGGTATCCCGCCGCCGCGCCTCACGGCAGGAGGCCGAGGCCCTCCGCGAGCAGCTCCGCGAAGTCTCCGCGGCAGTACGTGCCACCAACAATCCACAGGAGATTGCCAACCACGTCGTAGCCGGATTCGGCCGGACCTTCAAGGCCGACTACGTTGTCCTGGCCACCTTCGAGGACCACCGGGTACCGGTGATCACGGCCACCTGGCACCGGCGCGGCCTGGTGGAACTGCACCCCGATGAACTGCCCGGCGAGGATGAAGCCCGCGCCACGGCGGATGCGCTCTGGGCGGGCACGGAAACTATGTCTGCCGACGGAAGCGAGGCTGACGCGCATGCCCACGCGCCTGCCATCGCCGGGGCCGCCTCCACCTTGGCGGTCCCCATTGGTGAAGGGAATTCGTCCCTGGGCATCATCTGGATTGCCATGATGGAGCGGCCCAGGACCTGGTCCAGCGCCGAACTGGGGCTGATCCAGCACGTGGCGGGGAACGCCGCCTACGGGCTCATCCAAAGCCACTTGATCAACAGCCAGCAGCAGGTGGTCAAACAACTGCGCGAACTCGACAAGGCAAAGACGGACTTCCTGGCCACGGTAAACCACGAGCTGAGGACGCCGCTGACTTCGATCATGGCGTACCTGGACATGATCCAGGAAAGCACCGAGCACCCGGTATCCAAGGAAGTCCACCAAATGCTGGACATCGTGGTCCGCAACACAGAACGGCTGCGCACGCTCATCGAGGATATGCTCAGCGTCTCGCGCGGCGGCCTGGATGACACCATGATGCACCTGGCACCGGTGCGCCTGGGGCAGACCCTCGACCTGGTGGCCGCGGCGCTGCGGCCGCTGGCCACGCTGCAGAACGTCACCATCGACGTCGACCCTGTTCCCGAGGATCCGGAGATCCTCGCCGACGAGGTGCAGCTGCAGCAGGTCTTCACCAACCTCGTGTCCAACGCCATCAAGTTCACCCCCAGCGGCGGACGGATCGAGGTGGGCAGCGAGTCCCACGCCGGTGCCGACGGATCAAAGTGGGCCACAGTCCGGATCGCCGATACCGGCATCGGCATTTCCAGCGACGAGATCAACCATGTGTTCACCCGCTTCTACCGGGCTTCCAACGCCATGAACGGGGCCATCCCGGGAACGGGCCTGGGCCTGGCCATCTCCAAGGACATTGTGGACCGCCATGGCGGCAGAATTGATGTGGCCTCCACCCTGGGAGCCGGCACCACAGTGACTGTCAGCCTCCCCGTTGGCACTGACCACGCCCAGGTCAACTAAGCGGGAAGGAGGACTGGCAATGTTTGCCGATGACGACCCCCGGCTTTCCCAGCTGCTCGAAGGCATTGTCCGGCTCGCTTCCGGCGACCTCAGCTCCCGGATTGAAGTCTCCCCCGCCCGCGACGAACTCGATGCCATCATTATGGGCACCAACCTGCTGGCCGAGGACCTGCAGATCATCTACCAGGAACTCGAACAGCGGGTCCGGGTCCGGACCCAGCTCCTGCACGAGGCCCACCTGGAGATGCAGAAGATGGCCATGCAGGACCCCCTGACGGGCCTGGCCAACCGGTCCGCGCTCATTGAAGCCCTCCGGACGGCACAGGAGGGCGCCGGCGGAAAGGACCCGGAGGAGGAGTGCCCGGCGATTTTGCTGATGGACCTGGACGCGTTCAAATCCATCAATGACAGCCTCGGGCACACTGCCGGCGACCAGGTCCTGGTGACCGTGGGCGAACGGCTCCGTGGCGCGGTGCGCGTTTCCGACGTCGTTGCCCGCCTGGGCGGCGACGAGTTCGCGATAGTGATGCCGTCGGCGTCGCCGGACCAGGCCGCCATCGTGGCGCACCGCATCCTGGCATCGCTCAGCGAACCCATCGAACTCCCCGGCCACAGCGTGCGGTGCGGTGCCAGCATCGGGCTCAGCGTCGGCAGCGAAGACCAAAGCCCCGAGGACATGCTGATGGAGGCAGACGTCGCCATGTACGCTTCCAAGGCTGAGGGCCAGAACAAGCTGCACCGCTTCGAACCCGCGCTGCTGCTGATGCGGCGGCTTCGCAGCCAGCTGGTGGACGACCTCAGGGCTGCCATTCAGGAAGACGCCCTGACCCTCTACTACCAGCCGGTGGTGGAGCTGGACACCGGACGGGTCGAGGGCATGGAGGCGCTGGTCCGCTGGAACCATCCCACCCGCGGTTTCATCATGCCGGACGAGTTCATCCCGCTGGCGGAGGAGGCGGGACTGATCTCCGAGCTGGGCCTCTGGGTGCTCCGGACCGCCGTATGGCAGCTGCGGAAATGGATCGACGCCTCACTGGTGGACAGCATTTTCTCCGTGCGGATCAACATCTCCGCCACCGACCTCCAAAGCCTGCAGTTCATCGAGGACGTGCGCAATGTCCTGAAGGAGACCGGCGTCCGGCCCGAGCAAGTGGTCCTTGAACTGACGGAAGTGGCCATCGTCAAAGGCAACGAGCTGGACCGGTACTCGCTGGGCGGCCTGCGCGGCCTGGGTGTGGGCATTGAAATTGACGACTTTGGCACCGGCTACTCGTCCATCAGCTACCTCCGCCGGCTGCCGGTGGACAGGGTCAAGGTTGACCGGTCGCTGATCACCGGCCTGGAGACCGATCCCAGCCAGCCCGCCCTGGTGGCAGCGGTCCTGCAACTGGTGCGGGCCTGCGGGCTGGAAGCTGTTTGGGAGGGCGTGGAAACGGCGGAGCAGGCGGAAATCCTGCGCGGCCTGGGCTGCCGAAGCGCCCAGGGCTACTACTTCGGCCGGCCCGTCCCGCCGGACCAGGTCCCTGCTTTATTGAAAGAGCGGGCGGAAAGCGCTAACCAGTAGTGCGCAAAGTACTGCGCTTTCGTGGCCGCCGTTATACGATCAGCGTGCGGTGTCCGGTTTTTCGTCGCCGCGGAATTCAGGTCTCACAGCAGCACCGGACTCTAAAGGCGTTTTTGAAATTGAACATTTATGGGCCAAAGGGTCATTACTTCGTCAACTGGGGGCGTAGCTAATGTCGGTTCGTGTACAGGCATGGGGAATTATCGCCGCAGTACTGGCGGATGCGGATCCAGCGGGAGCCGCCGTGCGGCAGCGGCTGAGCGACAGCCTCGATGAGAATCCCGGCGTGCCCGAACGGGCCCTGCTGGAGTATCTCCTGGAGGCCCGGAGCAGCGACGCCAATGCAGCCGAAACGATTGAATCGGTCAGGGAGATGCGCTTGGCGCCGCCCGCACTGCCGCCGAAGCTGGCCGAGCAGCTGGACGCCATCCGCAGCGCGTCCCGGATCAGCGCCCTGCTGGAAAACCACATGCTGATGACCGCGTTCCAGCCGATTTACGGGCTGGAAGGCAAAACCGTGGTGGGCGCCGAGGCGCTCTCGCGCTTCGTCAGCGACGACGGCGCCACCGCGGAACTGTGGTTCGCCGAGGCGGAGGCAGTGGGCCTCGGCGCAAACCTTGAGTTCTCCGCCCTTGGCTCGGCCGCGGCGGCTGCCCGTAACCTGCCCGACTCCCTCTACGTGTCACTCAACATCTCCCCGACGTCCTGCATGGACCCCCGGCTGCCGGAGTTGTTCGAGCACATCGAGCTGCCCATGGACCGGGTGGTGCTCGAACTGACGGAAGACATTCCGGAAGAGGAGTACCTCCAGTTCATTTCGGCACTCAATCCGCTGCGGGAGAAGGGCCTCCGGATCGCCGTGGACGACACCCACACCGGAGCCGGGGCACTGAGCCGGATGATCCACCTTCGGCCTGACTTCCTCAAGGTGGGCCGCAACGTGATCGGCGACGTCGACAAGGACGGCGTCCAGCGCGCCCTGGCTGCCTGCCTGGTGGACTTCACGGACCAGATCGGCATCACCCTGGTGGCCGAGGGCATTGAGACGGTGGGTGAACTCAAGGTCCTCACGGAACTGGGCATCAGCGCCGGACAGGGTTACCTGCTGGGCCGGCCCTCCGTGCGGCCCAAGGACTGGGCCAACTGGAACACACGCCTGGACGTGGACGGCCTGGAGCGCCACCTGGCCAGTCCCGGCGAGTAGCCCGCGCGCAGCCTAGCGGCCCTGCGCCGGCGGCCACTGGCCGCGCGCAATCAGCACGTCACGCAGCAGGTCCGCCCGATCCGTGACGATGCCGTCCACCCCCAACTGGAGGAGGCGGTGCATCTCAGCGGCCTCGTTGATGGTCCAGACATGCACCACCAGGCCAAGGTCGTGGGCGCGCCGGATGAAGCCCGCAGTAACAACCGGGACCCGTCCGTAGCGCACCGGAACCTGCAATGCCTGGATGTCGCGGAGTGCCCGGCGCATGATCCGGCGGAAGACCCGCCGCGGAAGGACCGGTCCCAGGAGGGTGAAGAGGGCATTCGAGGCCACGCCGGCCGAAGAGGCAACGGGCCGGCTGAGCAGCTTCAGCACAGCCCGTCGTCGTCGGTCTGAGAAACTGGTGACCAGCACCCGGTGGTGCACCTGGTGCCGTTCGATCGCAGCGGCGGTGCTGTGGACCGAACTCCAGTCCTTGATGTCCAGGTTCAGCCTGGCCTCAGGAAGCCGCGTGACCAATTCATCGAACGTTGGGATGGGTTCACGGCCGTTGATCCGGGCATTTGCCACCTCCGCCGCCGAAAGATCCTGGACCCGGCCCCTGCCGTCGGTCACCCGGTCCAGGGTTTCATCGTGGAAAAGCAGCAGCACGCCGTCTGCCGTGGTGTGCACGTCCGTTTCGAGGTACCGGAAGCCGAGTTCGACGCCGGCGCGGAACGCGGCCATGGAATTTTCCAGTCCGTCCACTGAGAAACCCCGGTGGGCCATGGCGATGGGAAGCTGCCGCCCGGCGTCGTCAGGGTGCTCGAAAAAGGGCAGGGTCACATTGCGAGCGTACCCGAGGGCCGCAGCGTTAGTCCTGGCAGTCGGTTTCGCCGCAGGGAAGGATGTCCACGCCGTCGCCGCAGTGCAGCAGGATGCGTCCGCGGCCGCCCTCCAGGTGGACCCAGACCGCAGTGTGGTCCGCGGTAATGGTGTCCACTACCCCGCTCGCCTGAAAGCCGGGTGAAAGCAGGACGCGGACCCTGTCGCCCTGGCGCAACTGCTTCCAATGCGGATCAGGCGTTGCCTTGCGCAGCGGCGCGTCTGCTGCGCGCTGTTTGACGCTTCGTGCCATCGGAACCCCCTGTGAGCCGGCCGGGGAGGGACCTGCCCTCCACCGCTGACGCTACCGGGGAAAGGTAAACGCCAGGTGAGCGCCAGCTGGAAGTACGGGGCCGGAATCAGGAAAACTGTACCCCCCGGGCAGCGAGCCGGGCTTCCAGGACCTGGGCCACGCCGTCGTCGTCAAAATGCGGGGCCTGCCGGCCCGCCGCCTTGATGGCTTCGGGGTGGCCGCTGGCCATCGCGTAGCCGTGGCCTGCCCAGCGGAGCATTTCGATGTCGTTGGGCATGTCGCCGAAGGCCACGACGTCGGCGGCTTCGATGCCCAGCGCTGCGGCGTACTCGGCCAGGGTGACGGCCTTGTTGACGCCCGGGAGGGACAGTTCCAGCATGGCGACGCCGGGCGAGGAGTGGGTGGCGGCGGCCAGGTGTCCGACGGCGGGCGCCACCTCCGCGAGGAAGTCGTCCGGCGTGCCTTCCCGGACAATGGCGAGGAACTTGACCACGGCGTCGTCCCCGGTGAGCGTTTCGTGGAGTGGCGCAGGAGTGAATTCGGCCAGGAGTTCGCTGGATTCGTTTTCGATGAAGCCGGGTTCGAGGTGGAACCCGGTGAGTGTTTCCGCCGCGAACAGCGCCGCGGGACGGAGTTCCTTGATGATGCGGCGGATTTCCAGGACGGTATCGATGGCCAGGGCGCGGGCGGACACCAGGCGGTCCGCTTCGAGATCCCAGACGACGGCGCCGTTGGAACAGATCACCCGTCCGGTGTGGCCAAGCTGCTCCTCAAGCGGGTGCAGCCAGCGCGGCGGGCGTCCGGTGACAAAGACCAGTTCGACGCCGGCGTCCCGGCAGGCGTGGAAGGCGCGGATGGTGCGCGGGCTGATTTTTCCGTCGTGCCCAAGGATCGTTCCGTCAATATCGCTTGCAACCAACCGCATCCTGCAAGTCTACGTGGGCGGTGGGTCCCCGTTGTCGGCCTCCGGCGCTACACTGAACTATCGAACATATTTTCGAATAAAGGTGTGTTGTGGGCGTTATTGTCGGTCCCCGCGTGATAGATGCGGGCGCCTCCCTGTTGTCGGTGCTGATCTCGCCGGTGGCCGTGGCGGCCGGGTTTCCGTCTCCCGCGCAGGACTACTTCGATGGCCGGATCGATCTGAACGCCCACCTGATCAAGGACATCACCAGCACTTTCGTGGTCCGGGTGACCGGGGACTCGATGGAGGGCGCGGGCATCAGCGACGGCGACGAACTCATTGTGAACCGGGCCCTGCAACCGCGGGACGGGTCGGTGGTGATCGCCGTCCTGGACGGCGAACTGACCGTCAAGCGCCTGCGCATCACAGCCAAGGGCGTGGTGTTGCAGGCGGAAAACCCGCGCTACGCGGACATCCGGGTGCCTGCCCTGTCCGAGCTGACCATCTGGGGCGTTGCCACCCGGTGCCTGCACCATGTGTGAGGAGCGCCGTGGCTAAGCCGGCCCCCATGCGGCGGATGCCGCAGATCGCCCACGTGGACGTTAACTGCTTCTACGCGTCAGCGGAGCGCGCATTCGATCCTTCCCTGGAGGGCCGGCCGCTGGTGGTGCTGTCCAACAATGACGGCTGCGCGGTGACCCGGTCCCCCGAGGCGAAAGCTCTCGGCATCTCCACCGGAGAACCATGGTTCAAGCTCGCGCCGCGGGCCAAGGAGTGGGGCCTGGTGGCAAGGTCCAGCAACTATGAGCTGTATGGGGACATCAGCGCGCGCGTGATGGAGCTTCTCGGCAGGTACTCGGCCTGGCTGGAGGTCTACAGCATTGACGAGGCGTTCCTGGGCGTCAAAGGCGGACCGGACCAACTGCTGGGCCTGGGCCGCAGGATCAAGGAGGCCGTGCTGCGCCATGTCGGGGTGCCGGTGTGCGTAGGGATAGCCCCCACCAAAACCCTGGCCAAGCTTTGCAACAAGTGGGCGAAGAACAACGCAGCATTCGCCGGAGTATGCCTCTGGGAATCAGTACCTGCGCCGGTCCGGGAGGGCCTGATGGGCCGCTTGCCCGTGGACGAGATCTGGGGCGTGGCCGGCCGCCTGGCCAAGCGCCTGAACGCCATGGGGATTTTCACCGTGCTGGACCTGGCGCAGGCGGACCCGGTGGCGATCAGGGACAGGTTCTCAGTGGTGCTGATGCGAACGGTCCTCGAACTGCGCGGGACCCCCTGCATTCCGATGGAGGAGGAGCGCGTTGGCCGCGACCAGCTGATCTTTTCCCGCTCGTTTGCTACGCCAGTGACCACTTCCGCCGGCTTGCGGGAGGTGCTGGGCATATACGGCCAGCAGGCGAGCGCACGGCTGGCCAAACACGGACTCCAGGCGAAAGTGCTCACGGCGTTCGCTGCCACCTCGCCCTTCCGGAGCCAGGAACAGGCATATCCTTCGGTGTGCGTCCGGCTTCCCATGCCCACGGCGGATCCGCTCCTGCTGACCAGGGCCGCGCACGCGCTGCTGCCGAAGATCCTGGACGGGCTCAAGTACGCCAAGGCGGGCCTGATGCTGACCGATCTGCGGCCCACCGGCAACCAGCCGCCGCTGGAGCCCTTCGAGAACCGGCATGAGAAACGCGGCATCGGGCCGCTGCTCGAGGATGTCAGCCGCCGCTTTGGTCGGGGCTCCATCGGATTGGGGTATGCAGGCGTCAAGTCCGGCCTCGACTGGACCATGAAGCGCGACATGCGCTCACCCCGGTACACCACGCACTGGGACGAACTGCCGCTGGTGAAGGCTGCCTGATGCCTGGGGCCCCGCCGGCGGAACCACAGCCGGCGGGGCCCTTGTTCCAATCAGGCGCGGGACCTGCCCTGGACAAAGTGGAAGATAAGCACCACCACGGCAACAACCAAGAGGATGTGGATGAACCCGCCGCCGATATTGGCGAGCAGTCCGAGAAGCCAGAGAACGGCAATGATAATAGCGATCCAAAGCAACATGAATTACTCCTTGTTATTGGTTGGAACTGCTGAAAGTGCAGTACGGCGCCATCGCCGGGCCTACTGCCAGGAATACACCTCTACCTCTCACTCCAGGCCCCCATGCCACTTCCGTTCTTCAACTCGGCCCCTAAAACATCTTGGTGGCCTGCTGAAGACCCACACCCAAATTGCGTGGTGGATATCAGAATATTTCAGGAAGTCGCTGCTGGAAATGGCACGGCAATAGAAAAGAGAATTTTATCCTCTTTGAACCGGCCGGCCAGGGCCGGATAATCACGCCCTGCGATGCTCCCGGAAGCATCTAATCCGGAATGCCTTAATCCAAAGGCTGTTAAGCAGGCGCGGAGGGCTTCGCCGTCTCCGAAATCCCGGTCGAAATCGGTGGCTGCCGCGCCTGTCAGGACGCCGGTCAGGTCAAGCCGGAAGAGTTTCCGGCTTGACCTCGCAGGTCGCTGTTGCGGAGCCCGCGCGCACTCCTGATTAAGACGCCTCGGGACATTTCTTGACGCCCCGCGACGCCGGGTTGCGCCTTCGCGTCGCCGGGTGAACCAGTGCGACACCGACGATTGTGGCCCCGCCGGGCGCTCCGTAACCTCATCTCAGCATCCGCCCCAGCAAAGGAATCCCCATGACCGACCCGCAGGACAAGAGTCCGCAAAACCCGCAGAACTCCACGCGCATCGTAGCTGGCCAGTCAGCCGCGCCTAAGCGTCCCCTAGGCCTCAAGATCGGTATCGCCGCCGCACTCCTGGCCCTCGTTGGCGGTGGCGCCGCCGTTGCCGCCGCCGTCAACAGTGGCACCCCGGCCGCAACCCAGGAGAGCGCCCCGTCCGGCAATCCGGCCGCCGAGCTGAAGCTGGGCTACTTCGGAAACGTCACGCACGCCCCGGCCCTGGTGGGCGTCAGCAAAGGCTTTATCGCCGACGAACTGGGCAGCACCAAGCTCAGCACCCAGGTTTTCAATGCCGGTCCGGCCGCCATCGAAGCCCTGAACGCGGGCGCCATCGATGCTACGTACATCGGCCCCAACCCGGCCATCAACTCGTTCGTCAAGAGCCAGGGCCAGTCGGTGAGCATCATCGCCGGAGCTGCCGCCGGTGGGGCGCAGCTTGTGGTCAAGCCGGAGATCAACTCCGCCGCAGACCTCAAGGGCAAGACCCTCGCGTCGCCCCAGCTGGGCGGCACCCAGGACGTCGCCCTCCGCGCCTGGCTCTCGTCGCAGGGCTATAAAACCAACGTGGATGGCAGTGGCGACGTCGCCATCAACCCCACCGAGAACGCCCAGACGCTCAAGCTGTTCCAGGACGGAAAGCTCGACGGCGCGTGGCTGCCTGAGCCCTGGGCCTCCCGCCTGGTGCTGGACGCGGGCGCGAAGGTGCTGGTGGATGAAAAGGATCTGTGGGACGGCTCGCTCTCCGGCAAGCCGGGCGAGTTCCCCACCACCATCCTGATCGTCAACCAGAAATACGCGGCCGATCACCCGGACACCGTCAAGGCACTGTTGAAGGGCCACGTGAAGTCGGTTGAATGGCTGAACAATGCCTCCGCCGGTGACAAGGCTGCAGTGATCAATGCCGCACTGAAGGAAGCAGCGGGTGCTGAGCTGAAGGCAGACGTCATTGACCGGTCCCTGAAGAACATCGTCTTCACCGTGGACCCACTGGCCGGAACCTACCAGAAGCTCCTGGCCGACGGCGTGACTGCCGGCACCACCAAGCAGGCCGATATCAACGGCATCTTTGACCTGCGGGTGCTCAACAGCGTTTCGGGTGAGAAGACTTCCGCGGCTGGGCTCGGCAAGGAATAGTACCGCCGCACGCCCGCTCACGTATTACCCTCTGTCGGTCAACGCCCGCTCACTCTCTTCAGGACAGTGAGCGGGCGTTGTCGTTCTGGAAGCAATAAGTGAGCGGGCGTTTCAGTGGGCTGGAGTATCGGCGTGGCAGATATCTGATATCGAAAACCTGGCCTTCCCCGAATATATGAAGTGCCTCACAGTGGTTACAGGACCTGCACCAAACCGCAGCCACTAACCAAGAAGGACTTCAACGTGGAAACTCCCCTCTCCCATCTTGCCCACCTCGAGATCACCAGCCCGGACGTCGAAGCCTCGGCACGGTTTTACGAGGAAAAGTTCGGCATGCGTATCATCGACCGCGTGGACGGCAACGTCTACCTCCGCTGCTGGGGCGACTACTACCGCTACAGCCTGGTCGTCACCGAAGGCCCGGAGGCATCCCTGGGCCGGATGGCCTGGCGCACCAACTCCCAGGCAGCCCTGGAAGCCGCAGCGCAGCGCGTCGAAGCGACCGGTGTACAGGGCACCTGGACCGCCGGCGGCCACGGATACGGCAAGGCCTATGAATTCACCGGCCCGTACGGCCACCACATGCGCCTGTTCTACGACGTGGACAAGTTCGTGGCCGAGCCCGGCTTCGAATCCACCTACCCGGACCGCCCGGAGCGCCGCAGCAGCCATGCCGCCGCCCCCCGCTTCCTGGACCACGTCACCGTTGCGTCCTCCGATGTCCGCGGCTTCGCCAAGTGGTACAACGAGGCCCTGGGCTTCCGCGTCATGGCGTTCGTTGACCTGGACGAAGCACCCATCACCGTGTTCTCCGTGCTGACCACCAACGAGAAGTCCCACGACCTCGGCGTTGTCCTGGACACCTCCAGCCGGGCCGGCCGCGTCAACCACATCGCCTTCTGGGTAGATGCCACCGAGGACCTGCTCCGCACTGCCGACGTCATGATGGAAAACGGCACCCCAATGGAATACGGTCCCTCCATCCACGGTGTAGGCGAGCAGAACTTCCTCTACTTCCGCGACCCCTCCGGCCTGCGCGTGGAGCTCAACTCCGGCGGCTACCGCAACTACGTCCCGGACTGGGAAGCCAACACCTGGAAGCCCTCGCTCGGCTCCAACAACTTCTACAAGAACGGCGCCATGCCGCACTCCATGACCGAATCCTTCCCCCCGGCCGAAGGCTTCACCGCCACCGAGGAAGGTGCTTCGCCCGAGATGAAGGAAGCCCTCCTGAACCCGTACGCCAAGCAGGGCCGAGGCTGAAACACCATGGCTGAAACCTATGCACTCATCCGGTTCCAGGAAGCCGGCGACGCCAAGGCACGCGCCGGCCTGCTGGTTGAAGACCGGGTCCTGCCGCTGGACGGGGACATCAACTCCTTGATCGAGCACTGGGACACCACCGAACCCCAGCTGGACAGCCTGGCCGCCTCGGCGGGCGGGAACACCGGACTGGCGCTGGTCGACGTCGAAATCCTCGCTCCGGTGGAGCCCGCGCAGGTCCTGCAGACCGGCGCGAACTACCGCAAGCACGTCATCGACCTCGCCGCAGCCCACCGCGAACCCGGCGAGGACGAGGAGGAAGTGCGCACCAAGACCGCCGCCATGATGGACAAGCGCGCAGGCCAGGGCACGCCGTACTTCTTCATCGGGCTGCCGACGGCGATCGCGTCCGCCACGGACGAGCTCACCCTTCCGTCCTACTCCACGTCCCACGACTGGGAGCTGGAACTGGCGGCGGTGATCGGAAAGACGGCGTTCCGGGTTACCCCCGAGGAAGCCCTGGAATACGTCTTCGGCTACACCATGGTCAACGACATCACCACCCGCGAGTACGTTTTCCGCAAAGACATGCCAGCCATCGGCTCGGACTGGTACCGTGCCAAAAACGCCCCGGGCTTCCTGCCCACCGGGCCGCTGCTGGTGCCCGCCAAGTTCTTCGGCGACCCGCAGGATGTCCAGGTCACCCTGAAGCTCAACGGCAAGGCCATGCAGGACGAGTCCACGAAGGACATGATCTTCGGTGTGGCCAAGCTGGTCAGCGAAGCCTCCCAGATCATGCCGCTGCGCCCCGGCGACCTGGTGCTCACCGGCAGCCCCGCCGGCAACGGCCAGCACTGGGGCCGGCTGCTCCAGGACGGGGACGTCATGGAAGGCACCATCACCGGGCTGGGCACCCAGCTCATCCACTGCAAGGACGAAACCACAAGTGAAGGTGTCCAGTGACCACCCAGGACACTGCATTGACCACCGGAACCGGGGAATCAGCTGATTCCCCGGTCATCCGGCGTGAAGACCCGCTCGGCAGCATCCGGGGCATGGCGCAGGCCCACAACAACTGGGGCCGCTGGGGCCAGGACGACGTCCTGGGCACCCTGAACTTCATCGACGCGGCCAAGCGCGTCCAAGCCGCAGCCCTGGTGAAGACCGGTGAGGCATTCTCGCTGTCCCAGCCGTTCGACACCAACGGCCCGCAAAAAGGCTGGCGCCGCCGGACCAACCCGGTCCACACCATGACGGACACCGGGGTTGACGCTGAGCGCGGCAACCAGGGCTTCCCGCACGGCTTCGGCGGAGCGGACGACGTGATCGCCATGCCCCTGCAGTGCTCAACCCAGTGGGACGGCCTGGGCCACATCTTCGACCAGGGGAAGGCCTGGAACGGCCGCGCCGCCGGGGACGTGGTCACCTCGGAGGGCGACCTGGTGACCGGCATCGAAACTGCCGCCGCCAAGATCGTCACCCGGGGCGTGCTGCTCGACGTCGGCCGGGCGCTGGGCCCCGAGCTGGGACGGAACGACGGCGAACTGCCGGACGGATTCGCCATCACCCCGGAACACCTCCGGCGTACCATCGACCTCCAAGGCCCCAGCTCAACAGTGGGCCGGGGCGACATCGTGATAATCCGCACCGGCCAGTACACGAGGGTCCGCCGCGACGGCTGGGGCGACTACGCCGGCGGGTCGGCCCCGGGGCTGTCCTTTACGACGGCGCCCTGGCTGCACCGCAGCGAAATCGCCGGAATCGCCACCGACACCTGGGGTTTCGAGGTCCGTCCGAACGAGTTCGACGCCGCCTTCCAGCCCCTGCACCAGATCGCGATCCCCAACCTCGGCCTGTTCCTGGGCGAGATGTGGGACCCGGACGGGCTGGCCGAAGCGTGCGCGGCGGATGGCAGGTACGACTTCCTGCTCACCGCAGCCCCGCTCCCGATCACCGGTGCCGTTGGCTCACCCGTCAACCCGATCGCCGTCCGGTAGCTTCAGGTAAAACAGCACCAACCACCAGCAGTGTCGCCGTCAATACAAAGGAGTCAGCGATGGCAGCAGTACAGAACGTCGGAATCGTTGGGGCGGGAGCCGCGGGCCTGGCAGCAGCCATCCTTCTGGCCGACGCCGGAATCCGGGTCGAAATCCTCGAAAAGGCGGACGCCCCGCAGACCCTCGGGTCCGGCATCACCCTGCAGGGCAACGCCCTGCGGGTGCTCCGCCAACTCGGCGTCTGGGACCAGGTGGAGGCAAAGGGCTACGGCTTCAGCACCCTGGGCCTGCGCGCCCCCGATCCCGCCGGCACCGTCATCGCGGTCCTCGAGGATATCCGTACCGGCGGCGAGGACCTTCCCGCCACCATGGGCATGTACCGCCCGGACCTCACCGCCATTCTCCGCGAACGCGCCGAGCAGGCTGGCGCGCGGGTCAGCTACGGCAGGACCGTCACCGGAATAACGGACGACGGCGGGTCCGTCACCGTGAGCACCGCCGACGGCGGCTCCACCACCTATGACCTCCTGATCGGCGCCGACGGCCTGCACTCGGCCGTACGCAAGGCCATCGGCATCGACGTCGAACCCCGGCCCACCGGCATGGGCATCTGGCGTGCCTTCGTGGAACGGCCCGAAGAGGTGGTCCGCACCGACCTGACCTACGGCGGCCCCTGCTTCATCGCCGGCTACTGCCCCACCGGCCCGGACACCATCTACGCCTACCTGGTGGAGAAGGCCCAGGAGCGCAAGCACGAGGACGGGCCCCGCATCATGGCCGAACTCGCCGCTGCCTACGGAGGCCCGTGGAAGGAAATCCGCGCCAACCTGGACCACAGCGCGCGCATCAACTACACGTGGTTCACCACCCACCTGGTGGACGGCCCGTGGAACCGAGGCCGCACCGTGATCATCGGCGACGCCGCCCACAGCTGCCCGCCCACGGTGGCGCAGGGTGCAGCCATGGCGCTGGAAGATGCGGCTGTGCTGGCCGAGCTGCTGATCCAGGCTGACGACCTCACCGAAACCCTGTGGAAGGAATTCACCGACCGCCGGCTGGACCGGGCCAAGGCAGTTGTCAACGCTTCCGTCCAGCTGGGCCAGTGGATGCTCGACGGCGTCCGCGACGCCAACGTGCCCGGCCTGATGAACTCACTGTCCACCATGCTGAAGGAACCCGCATGATCACCGACTCTGTTCAAGCCCCCACCGTGGATGTCCACGCCCACATCCTGCTTCCGGCCCTGCAACAGCTCGTGGCCGAGGCAGATCCGGAGGGCTTCGGCGCCCAGCAGGCCCTTGAAGTGCGGCGCAACGGGCCGGAGTCCATGGCCGCGTCGGGCAGGATGATCAAGGAGCGCTGGCCGCAGCTGACGGACCTGGACCGCAGGCTCGCGGACATGGACGCGCAGGGCGTGGACGTGCAGCTGGTTTCGCCGTCGCCGTCGCACTTCTACTACTTTGCCGGCGGGGAACTGGGTTTGAGACTGGCCAAGGCCGCCAACCAGGCGGTGCGGGAGTTCGTGGACCGCGCACCGGACCGGCTCCACGGCCTCGGCCTGGTCCCGCTCCAGCACCCTGCCCTGATGGTGGACGCCCTGGAGCATGCGGTGCTCGAATGCGGGCTGCTGGGTGTGGAGATCGGGTCGTTCGCCGCCACCCCAAACGACCCGGAGCGCAGCACCGTGGAACTGTCCGATCCCCGGCTGGAGCCGTTCTGGGGCCGAGCGGAGGAACTGGGCGCCCTGGTGTTCCTGCACCCCTTCGGCTGCTCGCTGGATGAGCGGCTGGACCGCTTCTACCTGGCCAACACCGTGTCCCAGCCAGCCGAAAATGCGGTTGCACTGTCCCACCTGGTCTTCAGCGGCGTCCTGGACCGCCACCCCGGACTGAAGGTCCTGGCCGCCCACGGCGGCGGTTACCTTCCCACCACCCTGGGCCGCTCCGACCACGCCTGGAAGGTCCGGCCCGAGGCACACGGCTGCGCCCAGCCGCCGTCGTCCTACCTGAAGAAGCTGTACTTCGACTCGCTGGTCCACAGCACGGCTGAACTGCGGGCACTCGTGGCCGCCGCGGGGCCCGAGCAGGTGCTGCTCGGCTCTGACTATCCGTTCGACATGGGCTCGGACCTCCCGGTGGACGAGGTCGAGGCTGCCGCGCTCCCGGCCGATGACGAGGCCCGGGTTTTGGGCGGCAACGCACGCGCGCTGGGCATCACCGCTGCGGCCGCCCTGGCCGCCCGACGCAACACTTAAGGAACACGCACATGGTCAAGATTGCCCGTTGGAATCACGACGGCGGGACGCAGTCCGGCTTTGTTGAAGGCGGAAACTGCTACGCCCTGCCGGCAGGCCAGGACGTCCAGACTCTCCTGGACGCCGGACTCGAGGAAACGCTGGCACTTGCCCGTCGCGTCATTGGTTCCGCTGCTGCCGCTCCGCTGGCGGATGTGCAGCTGCTCGCCCCGCTGGAACCGGCCACCATCCGGGACTTCGTGGCGTTCGAGGAGCACGTGGAAGGCGTACGGAAGAGCATCGACGGCGTGGCAGGCGTGGTCCCCGAATGGTACGAGGCACCCACGTTCTACTTCACCAACCCGCACACGGTGACGGGCACAGGTGAGGCGATCGGGATTCCCGCGGGCTGCACGGACCTGGACTTTGAAACGGAGGTGGCAGCCGTCGTCGGACGCGTCCCCGGGAGCGACGGCCGCAACCTGACCGCGAAAGAGGCCCACCGGCACATTTTCGGATACACGGTGCTCAACGACTGGTCCGCCCGGGATCTGCAGCGCCGGGAGATGAAGGTCAGCCTGGGTCCGTGCAAGGGCAAGGACTTCGCCAACACGCTGGGGCCCTGGATTGTCACCGCGGACGAATTCGAGGATCGGCACGATGCCGAAGGCTTCCTGCCGATCTCCATGTCCGTCCAGGTCAACGGCGAAACCATCGGCCGGGACCTGCTCTCCAACATGGGCTGGCCGTTCGCCGAGCTGGTGGCGTACGCCTCGCAGGACTCCGTGGTGCGTCCCGGCGACGTACTGGGCTCCGGCACGTGCGGCAGCGGCTGCCTTGCCGAACTCTGGGGCCGCAACGGGTCCCAGACTCCCCCGCCGCTGAAAACCGGCGACGTGGTCCGGATGACCGTGGAAGGCGTCGGCACCATCGAGAACACGGTAGGCGCCAGGCGTGAGGCCACCACCCGCGTTCCCGCCCGGACCCGGCCCCGCAACCGGGTTGCCTCCGCCGCGGCTTCGGGGATTTAGGGTGCCCTCCCTGCGGCTCGACGGCCGCACGGTGGTGGTCACCGGTGCGGCACAAGGCCAGGGTGCTGCCGAGGCCCGGATGCTCACCGAGGCCGGTGCGCGGGTGATCGCCACGGACCTGGCCGCCAGCATCCCTGCGGAGCTGGAGAGCGTGATTCCATCGCCGGACGGGGTCCTGGTGTACCGGCAGCTTGATGTTTCCGATGCCACTGGATGGGCCGAGCTGGCGGCGTGGATCAGGTCCCAAGGGTGGCAGGTGGACGGGCTGGTCAACAATGCCGGCATCACCCGGCGCAGCAGGCTGCTGGATACCTCCGTGGCCGATCTCCAAAAGGTGTATGAGGTGAACGTCGCCGGCAGCCTGCTGGGAATCCAGTCACTCGCGCCCTTGATGGGCAGCGGAGCTTCCATTGTTAATGTCGGCTCTGTTGCCGGCCTGACGGCGCACTACCCCGTGGCGTACACCGCCAGCAAATGGGCACTCCGCGGCCTTTCACAGGTGGCGGCCATGGAGCTTGGCCCGCGCGGCATCAGGGTGAACACCGTCCACCCCGGCTTCATCGAAACCCCCATGACACAAGGTGCCAAACCGGAATTCCGGCAGGCCACCGTGGCCGAGACGCCGCTTGGCCGCACTGGCAGCGTCGGGGAGGTGGCCGGCGTCGTACTCTTCCTCCTCAGCCCGCTTTCCTCGTTCGTGACCGGCGCGGAAATCCCGGTGGATGGCGGCCAGGCGAGCCACGGCGGGGCCAAGTCCGTATCCGACGCCCTGCGCTGACCTTCCCGGAGGGACGGGTCAGCCGGGCAAGACCGCCGACCAGCCGCCGTCGACCATCAGGTTGGCCCCCGTCACGTAAGACGCTTCATCGGAAGCGAGGAACAGTGCGCAGGCGGCCACCTCCTCCGGCGCGCCGATCCTGCCCAGGGGAATGCTGCCGGCGATGGTCCGCATCGGGTGGTTGGGAGCAAGGAGGTTGCCCTCGGTGGCGGCGGTGCGGATCATGCCGGGGCTGACCGCGTTGACGCGCAGCCCGTGCGGCGCCCCTTCGGCCGCCAGCTGCTTGGTCATGGCCACTACGGCGCCCTTGGTGGCGGTGTGCGCCAGCCGGCCGTTGGTCATCGAGCCTGTCACGCCCGCGGTGGAACCCACCAGGACGATGGCCGCGTTTCGCACCGCAATCAGCTGCGGCCAGAAGTACTTCACCGGCAGGAAAACCACGTCCATCTCGTGCTCAACGTTCCACTTCCAGTCCGCATAGGTGAGCTGCTCCATGGGGGCGAACCGTGTGATGGCCGCGTTGGCGTACAGGATGTGGACCTGCCCGTGGGCTTCGGCAACGTCGCCCGCCCAGGCCGCCACGGCGGCCTCATCTGTCAGATCCACCCGGCTGCTGCCCATCCGGCCCCCGGCCGCGGTGACTGCCGCGACTGTGGCTGCCGCGCCGTCGTCGTCCATATCGCAGCCCACCACGAAGGCCCCTTCGGCAGCGAAGGCGAGCGCTGCTGCCCTGCCTTGGCCGCTGGCCGTTCCGGTGATGACGGCGGTCTTGCCGGGCAGGCGCTGGCTGGAAACGGGCACGGGGGTTCCTTTCCGAAAGCGTGTTTCCCCGACTTTCGCAGGAATGGACCGGAACGGCAACGGTGTCCTGGGTCTACGTGGTATCCGCCGCGTGGATGGTCAGGGGGACGGACTCAGGCCTCTTCCCCGGCGCTGCTGCCGGCGGCCGAAGCTGCCGCGTCTGCGGCGAGGGCTTGGCGCCGACGGTGAATTTGAACGGCGATGGCTGTGGGGATTACGGCTAAAGCGGTGATCCGCATCCAGGGCCGGTCCAGGACGCGGCCGGTGAGCGCATCCAGGGAGTATGGTCCGGAGCCGCCAATAGTGAAGGCCGCGGCTGCCAGGCCCAGCACCGCCGGATACTCAAGACCGCCCTCTTGGGCGAAGAAGCCGTTCGGGGCATGGACGCTGGCTGCTACGCCCATGGTGGTTGCGGCAGCGGCGCCGGCGGCAGGGGTGGCGATCCCCAGGGCCAAGGCCAGGCCGGCTCCTGCTTCACCTACGCCCGCAAGGACGGCACTGGGTTTTCCGGGGCGGAAGCCCATGGCATGCATGCCCTTACTGGTGCCGTCGACGCCTCCCCCACCGAACCAGCCGAAGAGTTTCTGGGATCCGTGGGCGACGAGGACACCTCCCAGCGCGACCCGGAATAGGGTCTGTGCGGCGGCCGCCGCCTCAGGGCTGGTGGTTACATTGCTCATAACAGTCCTCCTTGGGTTGTTTGAGTCGCTGCACGGCTCGCGGTCCAGCATGAGTTTACGGCTGCTGGCCTTCGCGGTCACGGGAGGAATTATCATGCAGGACGCCCGTCACGGGAGAGGAACCAGCCTGGCCCTAGGGGGTATCCGCCGCATGGATAGCCACCGGATGGGCGTTGACGGGGAAGAGCTCGTGGAGCCGGGCGCAGGAGCGCTGGACCACGGACCGCAGCCACACGTTGGCCGGGTCCTCCGCCTGGGACGGGTGCCAGTACATGGCCTCCACCAGTGACGCTTCGGTTCCGCCGGAGAACTCCAGCACCACGATATCCGCGCCGCGCTGGGCGCGTCCGGCCAGCATCCGGGGGACGAGTGCCACAAGGTCGGTGCCTTCGACCAGGAGCGGCAGGGACAGGAAGCCGGACACCACGGCCGCTACCCGGCGCTGGATACCCCGGGACTCGAACAGTTTGTCCGCCGGAGTGCTGATGCCCTCGCCGAAATAGCCAACGGCGTGCGGCACCGCGGTCAGGTCTTCGAGGGTCAGGCGGGGCTGCAGGAGCAGCGGGTTGCCGGCGTCGGCCACGGCCACGAAGCTGTCACGGAAGAGCTGCTTGCTGGCTCCCTGCATCTGGTATCCCGTGGGCCCCACCAGCAGGTCGATCTTGGAGTAGTCGGCCATCTGGCCCTGGATCCCGGAGCCCGCGGTGGGGACGAAGTCCACGGAAACACCTGGTGCTTCTTTCCGCAGGATCCCGCGCAGCGGCCCCACGATGAGGGCGGCGGCGTAGTCCGAGGCCGCGATGATGAA
The DNA here is from genome assembly GCF_052113345.1 of Pseudarthrobacter sp. YAF2. Taxonomy (NCBI): domain Bacteria; kingdom Bacillati; phylum Actinomycetota; class Actinomycetes; order Micrococcales; family Micrococcaceae; genus Pseudarthrobacter; species Pseudarthrobacter sp. YAF2. The sequence continues at coordinate 70,383 of NZ_JBFRDA010000017.1, forward strand.
CTCCCGCTCGCTGGTGGCTGCGTCGAACCCGGACCGTACGCGCGTGGCCCGCTGGATATGAAGCATGGCTTCGTCAACCAGCGGGACCAACGACTGGGCAAAGGGCGTGAGGTCATAGGTGCGCCCGTTACGGACCAGGAGCTCGTCGTCGAAATGGCGCCGGAGCCTGGCCATCGCGGCGCTGGTGGCCGGCTGGCTGAGCTGGAGCCGCTCCGCTGCCCGGGAGATGTTGCGCAGTTCCAAGAGGACCTGAAGGTGGGGCAGCAGGTTCAGGTCCAGGTTCTTCATACTCACAGGTTATCCGTGCCCGGAGTTCCGCCCTTCCAAGGGCTGGCTAATGACTGACCGGCACCATCCGCGGTCCCCGGACCAGGACTGCGAAGAGGGCCACCGCGCACGCGATTCCCAAAGCGCCCAAGGTAAACCCGAGGCTTCCCAGCGCCGCTGCAGCGGCGCCGAGGACGATGGGAGTCAGGAACTGGCCGATGAACAATGTTCCGGTCCAGATGCCGGTGCCGTGGCCATGCTGCTGGTATTCGAGTCCGTTCACGGCCCAGGTCAGGAGGGTGGGCAGCAGGACACCGGTTCCTGCCCTGGCAATGACGGCACCGGGGTGCGGACAGCCTCGGTGCGCTGGTTCCTTGCCGGCTCCCGCAGCTTAAAGATCATGGGGACAACGATCACCGCGCTGTGAGCGGTACCAGGATGGCCACGCCGGGGGTGCCCGCAAACACCTGGCTCAACGTCGGCAGGTGGGCGCCAGCGCCGAACTCCTCGTCCAGGAGGAAGCGGATGGCTTCGCCGACTTTCGAGTCTGCGAAGCCTGAACTATGGACGCGCAGGAGGCCTTGGCCTCTTCAACCGGCCCGTCCCACCCGTCGTCCTTATGAAGGGGATCGTTTCACTGAACGCGGGCGACGACGTTGTGCAGGTCCAGTGGGCGCCCTGGCCGCCTACGTTGGTGGCCGCAGCCACCGCCGGGAATGGGGGGCGTGCGCTGGACCAGCTCCGCCGACGTCCAGGAGGTGCGTTCCCTTGAGGGTGTGCGTGCCGGTGGAGAGTTTTGCCGGGACGGCCAGGACAAGCCTGTCCTAGGAGGGGACTCTTCACGGAGGCAGCCGGCGTCGTGGCGGCCCGTTAGCTGTCAGGTCCCAGGTTGATGGTGACAATGGTCCCGGAGTCGGGGGCGCCCCCGAGCTCAAGTCGCCCGCCGGCCGCGGCGGCTATCCGCGCGCAGGTTGCCAGGCCGAGGCCGGATCCGGGCGGGTCCCCCTGGCGGTCAAGGCGTACCAGCGGATCAAGTACGCGTTCGCGGTCGGCGGCGGCGATGCCCTTGCCGTTGTCGACCACGCGCAGGACCGCACCGTCTTCCCCCCGGTGGCCGGTGATGTGGATGACCGGCGGGACGCCTGGCCGCCGGTAAGTGAGGGCGTTATGGATCACGTTCTGCAGCAGTACCCGGGTCTGGACGGGGTCCGCGGTGAATGTCAGATCCCCCCAGTTGACGGACGCTCGGGACTCGTCCACGGCGGCGGCCAGGTCCACCATGACTTCCTGAACCAGGTCTGCAAGGGAAACCTTGGCTGGCCGCAGGTCTCCGCCGATGGTGGCGAACGCCAGGACGTCCTCGACCATCGACAACATCCGCCGCCCGGTCCTGCCGACAATGCCCAGGTACTCCGGCAGCCGGGCGTCATCGCCTGCTTCGGCGTCCATCTCGCCCAGTTCCACAAATCCGAGGATCGAGGTCAGCGGGTTGCGGAGGTCGTGGCTGATCCGGCCGGCAAACTCCGCCAGGAGGGTGTTGCTGCGCTCAGCTTCGGCCAGCGCATCAGCCAGGCGGCGCGCACGATGTTCCAATTGCAGGACGTCTACGATTTGGGCAGCGAGCGTCTCAAGGCCGCGGAGTTGTTCGCCGCTGAGGCGGCCTGCTTCCCCGGCGCCGGCACATAAGGTCCCGAGGACAAATCCGTCATTCGTTACCAACGGGATGGAGGCATAGAACCTGACGCTGCTCCGACGGCCATCAACGTAGGGATTGTCGCGGTACCGGGGATCGAGGGAAGCATCCTCGAGGACGGTGGGTTCCCCGCTAAGGAACCCGACCGCGCACATCGAGTCTTCCCTGGTGCACAGATACGGCTCCATCCCGGCCGTGGCTGCCTGGTACTGGAGGTCTTCGGTAATGATGTTGATGGCTGTCACCGGCTGGCCACAGACCGTGCGGGCCAGTTCGACAAGGTTTTGCAACCGTTCCGACGCAGCCGGGACCTCGACGTGTCCCTCCGGACCAGGAATTGGCAGTCCCGTTCCGGCGAGGACTGCGTCACGAACCATCTCATTCACGGTCATGGCCTGTGCACCTTGTCATCAGGGCACGGAAAACACCGGCCAGCCGCACGTGCGGTGGCCAAGCCTTCCGTGCAGGGATCGTCCACCGCTCCAGCATCCCACACAGGCGCCGCCGGGCGGGGAGAACGCAGAAGGGCCGGCTCAAATCAATGAGTCGGCCCGCCCTGCCCCCACGCGCCGCGGCGCCTTGGGCGTGGTCTGTCAATCAGCCCGGGACGTTCCGGGGATCATTGCCGTAGCTGAACTTCTCGCCGATCCGGCCATCCTGGTTCTTGATGACGTGCTCCACCTTGGCCACCTTCGCGGCGTCCTGGCCGGCGGCCACCGCCTCTTCCTTGGTGCCATAGCCGGCCCCGAAAGCACGATCAACGCCTTCGCGCTTGTTCTTCCAGTGGCCGTCTTCGTAGTACGTCTCGATGTCACCCTGAGCCATTGCACACTCCTCTGCCGTTCGGTTCCAAGACACCTGCTGCGCAAGCGCGGATAGCGGAAAGCCCCGCAGCACAAGAGGCGGTGCCTTCCTGGCAACTTCTCCGCCTGATGGGGGACAGGCGGAGAAGCTGACACCAAACTAATAGAAAGCATGCTTAGTTTTCAAGCTGGCACGCCTGCATGTTCGTTGCCGTCGCCGTCAATGTCGCAGGACTTGGGGAGGACGTGCAGGATCCGGAGCATGATGTCCGCTCACTCCCGCGGACTGCCGTGGCCGTACTACAACCACGAGGGCAGTGTACGGGTCAGTCCCCATCCGGTCCGTGCAGTTCGGCGCGCGTTGGCGGGTTGGCGCCGGGCCGGGCCACCGTGACGGCCGCTGCCCGCGCGGCGTGCTCCAGCAGCTCGCCGAGGCCTTCCGCCGGGAGGTCCCTCAGGTCCTGACGGTTTTGGGCACCATCCAGGCCGCGGTCAACCAAGCCGGACAACAGCGCCGCCATGAACGAGTCCCCGGCCCCGACGGTGTCCGCCACCTCCACCTTGGGCGCGGGCGCTGACGCTTCGCCGGCCCGGCAGACGCCCCAGGGCCCGTCCGCGCCGCGCGTCACCACCACCAGGGCGGGGCCCTCCTCACCGCCAAGCGCCAGCCACTTGCGCGCCGAGTCCAGCGCATCCTGTCCCGGGTAGAGCCAGGCCAGGTCCTCGTCGGAAGCCTTCACGACGTCCGAGAGTGCCACGAACTTCTCCGCCTGCCGGCGGGCGTAGTCAACATCGGTGATGATGCTGGGGCGGCAGTTCGGGTCGAAGCTGATGGTGGCGGAGGGGTGGGCATGCTCGACGGCGGCCAGCACCTCGGCGGCACCCGGCGCCAGCATGGTGGCGATGGAGCCGGTGTGCAGCAGTGTGGTGCCCTGCAGCATGAAGCCGAGCCGGTCCGCGAGGCCGGGCAGCTCCCAGGTGAGGTCGAACGTGTAGGTGGCGGCGCCGTCGTCGTCGATCAACGCGGTGGCCACGCTGGTAGGCAACTCATCCGGGGGCAGCGGCAGCATCACTGAACTGGAGCGCAGGTGCGCGGCCACCGAGTCACCGTAAGCGTCCCGGCCATAACGGCCGATAAACTGGACCGGGTGGTCCAGGCGTGCCAGACCGACCGCGACGTTGAGCGGGCTGCCGCCCACGTGTGCCTCGATTCCCGAGGCACGCTGGACAACGTCGACAAGGCCTTCGCCAATAACTGTGAGCATGGTCATACTCTGCCAGAAAGCGGGCGGGGTCAGCAGTTCGTGTCAGCGCAGCAGCTGCGCCGCCAGCTCGCGGCACGTCGCATACGCCGGGGACTCGGGGTTGATCAGGTCGAAGTGGTCACCGGGCACCATCACCAGCCGGGCAGGCACGGCCCCCGCCCTGCTCGCATCCACGTACAGCGTGGACATGGCCAGCGGCACATCGTCATCCGCCTCCGCATGGACCGCATAGACCGGAACGTCCAGCGGCAGCGCGGCCATGGGGTCGGCACTGCGGTGCCGTTGGGGATATTCCGACGACGGGCCGCCCAGCAGGTTGGCTACCGCACCGTTGCTGAGGTCCAGGCGTTCGGCCTCGGCCAGGTTGAGGACGCCCGATTGGCTGACCACCCCCGCGAGACGGACGCCGTCGTTATTGTTTTTGACCTGGCCGCCTTCCGCCGGAGCCAATCCATCCATTTTGGCTCTTCCCGCGGCCCAGACAGCCAGGTGCCCGCCGGCGGAATGTCCCAGCGCCACCACTTTGCCCAGGTCCAGCGCGTGCGGTTCCGCAAGGCCGGCCAGCTTGTCGATGCCGGCCAGGATGTCCTCGAAAGTGGCGGGCCAGCCGCCGCCGTTACCGGCACGCCGGTACTCGAGGTTCCAGGCCGCCACGCCGTGCTCCGCCAGGTCCTTCGCCAGCGGCTCCCCCAGCTCGGCCCCGTACGTGGAGCGCCAGTACCCGCCGTGGATCACGACCACCACGCCCTGGTGGGTCCCGCCGGCCGGAAGATCGGGGAGGAAAAGCTCTCCCCACTGGCTGGGGTCCTGGCCGTACTCATAGCGGTAGCGTTGGGTCACACTGGCCCACTTTAGCTGTCCCAATCGCCGGGAGTATCGCACGTTTCCAGGGCTACGCCCCCGAAAAGTGGGCTGGATGCGCGCCGTGCCGCCGCTCTCAAGCGTTTAGCCGGGCGCGTTTCTGGGCACGGTCCCTTGCATGGAGGAATCTGTTGTGACCACCCAAGGGTCAACGGTGGCTGAGTGGACGCGCGCTCTGGCGGAATCCACGGGTTCGCCCGGCGGAGGGGCGGGGACAGGACTGATGCTCGCCGTCGCCGCGTCGCTGACGTCCATGGTGGCCGGCTACAGCGATGACGACGGCGGGGAGCCGGCAGGGATACGGACGCGGGCACGCGCACTGCGTCAGGAAGCCCTGCGCCTGGCAGATGACGACGCATCCGCCTCCAAGGCGTTTGGCGCCGCCTTCAGGCTGGAGCCGGGACCGGAACGGGACGAAGCGATCCGCCGCGCCTCCTTGGATGCCGCCGCATCCTCCGCCGTGCTGGGCGAGCGGGCCATTGCAGCCATCGACGACCTCGCCTGGCTGGCAACCAACGGCAACCGGGCGCTGGTGGCGGATGTCGTCGTCGCGTTTGGTGCCCTGCGGGCCGCTGTTGCGGGGGCGCGTACCAACGTTAGCTTCGACCTCGGGTCCCTGCGGTCCGCAGGTACCACCCTGGACCAGGTCCGGGAACAGCATCCGGAGCTGTGGGCCGCCGTCGAGAAACTCAACGGCGCCATGGACCGCATCGACGAACTGACAGCTGCCATTGACCACCGCGCCGCCCCCACCGACGCCGCCTGACGCCCGGATACTGGTTTACAACACCCACCAACCACGGAGGACCCTGTGGCACGCATCTTCATCACCGGATCCACGGACGGGCTGGGCCTGGCGACGGCGGAGACGCTGCTCCGGGACGGCCATGAGGTGATCGTGCATGCGCGGTCCTCCCGGCGGCTCCCCGCGGTGCAGCACCTGCTGGACCGCGGGGCGCACAGCGTCATCGGAGACCTGGCCATCCTGGCGGACGTCAGGCAGCTCGCAGCGGACGCCAACGGAATCGGCGGCATTGACGCCGTCATCCACAACGCCGGGGTGCTCAACGGGCCCGCACTGCTGCCCGTGAACGTGGTGGCCCCGTATCTGCTGACGGCCCTCATGCCGGGTCCGCGCCGCCTGGTCTACCTGAGCAGCGGCATGCACCGCGGCGGCGACGCCGGCTTGGACGGCCTGGACTGGGAAGGGCGGACGACGACGGCCTCCTACTCCACCACCAAGCTCCAGGTGACCGCGCTGTCCGCGGCGCTGGCCCGGCTGGTGCCGCACGTCGCCAGCAACGCCGTGGACCCCGGCTGGGTGCCCACCCGGATGGGCGGCCGGTCCGCGCCGGACAGCCTGGAACTTGGCCACCGCACCCAGGAATGGCTGGCCACCAGCGATGATCCGGCGGCCCTGGCCGGCGGCGGCTACTGGTACCACCAGCAACGGCAAACCCCGCACCCGGCAGCCAACGATCACCGCTTCCAGGACGCCCTGTTGGCGCAGCTTGCGGACTACACCGGCGTCACCCTGGAAGCGCTCCGGTAGCCCGGTCAGAAGGCACGGATGGTGATTCCGGAAAAGACGGCCGGCCCACCGTCGCTGTAGAAAGAGATGCCGGTATCGCCGTCCGTGAATTGCACCTGCTGCGACAGCACCGTGTGCCCGGCGTTCACGAACACCTCCACGCTCTGGGTATCCACGAAGATGCGGAGGTGCACGGACCTCGCGGCGGCGTCGACGGGGGCCGCGGCGCGCGTGTACGGCACCAGCGAGTACCCGGCCAGGTCCGAGGGCGCGCGGTCGACGTACAGCTCGCCACCGTATTTGCCGATGTTTGTGTGGCGGGTGCCATCCGCAGAGCGGCCAACTGACACGCCCACGTTTGCCGCGGTACTCCATGAGATATCCAGCTCCAGCTCGTAGGCGCTGCCGTTCCAGGGCAGGACAACGCTGCCGTTCACTGTCCGGTCCGGGAGTACCGTGGTGGCGGTGACGTAGTTTGCGAGCGCTGCAACGGGGCTGCTCAGGAGGCTGTACCAACTTCCACCCTGGCGCTCCAGCCGCAGCTCCCGGACGATCGAGTTCTGGCCGTTGTACCCGTCGGTGGAATCCGTGGGAACGTCCCGGGCGGCGTATTTCCAGTTGTTCATCCAGGCGACGGCGTACCGGCGCGTCTCCGGCGCGTCCGGCACCGGCCAGGTCACCGCCGCATACCAGTCCCAGCCCCAATCCAGCCATTGCGGATTGTCCACATCGTCAGCAAGGAACTGGTCGCCGTCCCATGTTCCGGTCCAGTAGGCATAAGTCATGGGCAGCCCGATGCTGTAGGCGTCCATGCTGGCGCCCAGCACCCAATGCCAGGTGCCGTCGTCGGCCTTCATCTGGAACAGGTCCGGACACTCGATGCCGCCCAGCGCATGGTTGGGGTAGTCGAAGTTGCGTTTCAGCTGCCAGTCCCGCAGGTTCACGGATGTGTAGAAGGCGGCGTATCGGGCGCGGCCGATCACGCACACCCATTCGTTGCGCGCAGGGTCCCAGTGGATTTTGGGGTCCCGGAACCATTCAGCATTGTCGATCTCGGCCTGCGTGGTGGCGGCCCGGCCGTCACTGTTCACGATCACCGGATCCGGGAGCGCCGTGAAGGTGTAACCGCCGTCGGTTGACCAGTAGAGGTACTGCTCCTGGTATTTCCTGATGCCGTCCGTGGGCTGCGTGGCGAGCACGACGATCGCTCCCGCACCGAAGCCTGCGCTGTTGGCGGTGTCCACCACCGCCGATCCGGACCACACGGGGAAATCGGGCTGCAGGGGCAGCGCGACGCCGTGATGGGTGAAGGCCACTGCGTCGGTAGTGGTGGCATGGTCCCACCCGCCCTGCCCGTTGTTTTGCGTGGAATGCAGGTAGTAGAGATGGTGGGCGCCGTTGACGTACACGGGCCGCTGGGGGTCGCACAGCCACCCCGAGGGCGGGGTCATGTGGAAGACCGCGCGCAGGGAACCCTGGGCGTGCGCGGGGGCGCCAGAAGCGGCACCGGCGGTGAGCAGGGCCAGCGCTCCTGCTCCGGTGCCTTGCAGGACGTGGCGGCGTGACATGGCATGGGTCATCATTGACTTCCTCTCGCGGGGGCGGCACCTTCGCCGCCGGGCGCTCCATGGGGAACCCTCGTTGGTCCGCACGGTCACCGCAGTGATTAAGCGCTTTAGCAGGACAAGATACCCAGCCGCGGCCGGAATGGTCAAGCGTTTCAGCAAAGTGGCCCACGCCATAAAGTGATCCCCGGGCCCGCGGAAAAGTATTTTTGCTAAAACGCTTGATCACCGCTCGCTTTCGCGCTAACTTCTAGGTGATCAAACGCTTTAGCAGAACGGACATCACCGCTGATGAGCTACCCAGTCTTCTTCCAGCCCGCCGATGCGTGGGTTGGCGACCTTATCCCCTTCCAGAAGGATGGCGAGTTCTGGCTCTTCTACCTTCATGAGGTGCGCGCCGATCCGAAGCCCGGAACATCGTGGAACCTGGTGACCACCAAAGATCTGACGCAGTTCCAGGACCATGGCGTGGCCCTCCCGCACGGCACCGCAGATGACCTGGACTTCAACTGCTACACCGGCAGCATCGTCGCCGACGAGTCCGGCGTCCACCACCTCTTCTACACCGGCCAAAACCCAGCCAATTTGGGCCCCGGCGGCCTGCCCCTGCAACTGGTCATGCACGCCACCAGCACTGACGGGATGGCCACCTGGACCAAGCACCCCGAGCTCACCTTCGGCGCCCCGGACGGGTACGACTCCGCGGACTGGCGGGACCCCTTCGTCTTCCGCGACGAGGCAGCCGGCGTGTGGCGGATGCTCCTTGCCGGCAGGCACTCCACCGGACCGGAGCGGCGCCGCGGCGTGATCGCGCAGTGCATCTCCCCGGACCTGATGGCCTGGTCCCACACCGATCCCTTCTGGGATCCCCGCCGGTACATCACCCACGAGTGCCCCGACGTGTTCGAGTGGGGCGGCTGGTGGTACATGGTCTACTCGGAGTTCTCCGAAACCTTCACCACCCGGTACCGGATGGCCGCGAGCCCCGACGGCCCGTGGACCGTCCCGGCCCTGGACAGCATCGACGGGCGCGCCTTCTACGCCGCCAAGACGGCAGAGCGGGACGGCCGGCGGTTCTTCTTTGGCTGGATCGCCAGCAAGGAAGGAAATTCCGACGACGGCGCCTGGCAGTGGGCGGGCACCATGGCCGTCCTGGAGGCCAGGCAGAACGCCGACGGGACTTTGGCGTTCGGGTTCGCCGACGAACTGGTGGACAGCTTCTGGGACGACGTCCCGCTGGACCTTGGGAGCGGACTGCCCCTCCGGCTGGACGTCCCGGACAGCTACAGCGCTGCGATCGCCGCGAATGCGGTGCCCACGCAGTTCTACGCCAGGGCAGTGCTGGACATCAGGCCGGGCACCACCGAATGCGGGCTGCTGCTGCGCTCCACGCCGGACGGCGACCACTCCTACGTGCTCCGCCTTGAACCACAGCGCGGGCGGCTGGTCTTTGACCGCTGGCCACGAGCCATTACTGGCGACGCACAGTGGCACGTCTCGGGCGACGTCCCGTTCGCCATCGAACTGGAGCGCCCCTGCGACCTCTCCCCGGGCAGCCACACGCTGGAAGTGGTGGTGGACGGCGACCTGTGCGTCGCCGTCGTGGACGGGCAAGTGGCCCTCAGCACCCGGATCTATGACCTGCCCACCGGCGCGATAGGCGTGTTCGCCGGCGAAGGCACCGTCACAGTTACAGAATTCGACGTCCGTAAGCGCACCGACAACTGAATACCCATCCTCCGTTCCACCCGACCCGTTCCAACGGTCCGTTCAATCAAGGGAGATTGCCCCACATGAAGAACCTGCTCCGCGCTGCCGCCGTCGCAGCAGTCACCGCCCTGGCGCTCACAGCTTGTGGCGGCGGCAGTTCCACCAATTCCACCAACGTCAGCCCCACCGGCGAGGTCAAGCCCCGGGAAATCTCCTGGTTGCTCTCCCGCCCGGCAGATGGCGCCGTCATCAACATCATGAAGAAGCTGGCTGACGAATATGCCACGGACCACCCCGGCTTCAAGTTGAACCTGATCACCACCCCGGACCGGCCCTCCTACATCCAAAAGCTCGAGACCCTGGCCGCGGCCAACAAGCTTCCCGAACTGTTCGACACCGACGCCACCCCCTTCGCCCAGCAACTGGCCAAGCAGGGCAAGATGCTCGACGCCGAAAAGCTGTTGAAATCCCTGGACATCTACGGCAACTACCGCCCCGGCGCACTGGACTACCAGCGCTTCGACGACGGATCCCTCTACATGATCCCGTTCCAGTTCGAGCTGGAGTTCATGTGGTACAACAAGGCACTCCTGGCGAAGGCAGGCGTGGCCGTACCCAAGTCCCTGGACGACATCCCGGCCATGTGCACCGCCCTGCGCAGCAAAGGGATCACCCCCATTGCCATCGACGGCCAGGACCAGTGGCCGTTGGAGCGGTACGTCGCCTATCAGCCATTCCGGGAAGCCGGGCCTGATTTCGTGCAGAAACTGAAGAAGGGCGACGCCAAGTTCAGCGACGCCGCCGGGCAGAAGACCGTCAACTGGCTGGCCGAACTGGGCAAGGCCAAGTGCTTCCAGGACGGTTTCTCCGCCCAGGGATACTCGGACGCGCAAAACCAGTTCACCTCCGGCCAGGCCGCGATGTACAACATTGGAACCTGGGAGCTGCCCAGCCTGGCCACCGACAAGCTCAACCCCGCCGTCCGCAACGACATCGACTTCTTCACGCTGCCAACCACCGCAGGATCCGTGACAGCGGCAAACGAGTTCGTCTCGCCGTCGGGCATCGGCATGGCCGTCAATGCCAAGACCTACGATCCCCTGGTGAGCGACTTCCTGAAGTTCGCCCTGAAGAAGTACCCCGCTGAATACGCGGCCACCGGCGCACTGTCCCCCACCACCGACGTCCAGACCACTGTCCCCGCCAACGCCACGCCGCTGTTCCAAAAGGCCCTGGACCAGGCGAAGGACCTCGGCTCCAAGCAGGCCATGCCGTGGGATACCCAGCTGGACCCCACCACCAACGGCCGGCTGCAGCAGGAACTGGTCCTGCTTGTGCAAGGCGAGGTCACGCCCCAGCAGTTCACGGAAACGCTGGACAGCACCATCGCCCAGAACGCCCCCAAGTTCTTCAAGTAAAGGTTCGCCATGCTGCCCAACAGGTCACGGACATCGGTCCTGGTCTTCCTGCTCCCTCCGCTGCTGCTCTATGGCGCTGCGGTCCTCTTCCCCATCCTCCAGTCCCTGTTCCTGAGCTTCTTCTCCTGGAACGGCATCAGCGACATGGAATGCGTCGGACTGGCGAACTACGTCCGGATGTTCGTCGGCGATGACATCTTCTGGCGGGCGTTCCTGAACGCGCTCATCTACCTGGCCATCTGCCTGGTGCTGCAACTCGGCGGCGCCCTGGCGGTGGCGAGCCTCCTCACCTCCCTCCGCCGCGGACGGGAGCTCATCAAAACCCTCTACCTGCTGCCGGCAGTGATCTCCACCGTGGCCATCGCTTTCCTCTTCGTCCGGATCTACTCGCTGGAACCGGTGGGACTGCTGAACCAGCTGCTCCACTGGATCGGACTGGGCAGCCTGGAACGGCCATGGCTTTCGGATGTGGACACGGTCCTGGCGGCCGTGTCCACACCGGAAGGCTGGCGCTTCACCGGGTTGTACATGCTGATCATCTACGCGGCACTGCTCGCGGTGCCCAAGGAGTTGGAGGAAGCGGCGGTCCTGGACGGCGCATCCCGGTGGACGCTGTTCAGCAAAATCCGGTTCCCTTACATCCGCCCGGTATGGATCACCACCACCATCATGGCCACCACCTACGGCCTGCGGGGGTTCGACATCCCCTACCTGATGACCAACGGCGGCCCGGGACAGTCCTCCGAGCTGCTCACCACCTACATGTACAAGACGGCGTTCACCAGCACGGACTTCGGCTACGCGAGCACCATCTCGGTATTCATCGTCATCGAGTGCCTCGCCGCCGTCGGCCTCATCCTGTTCCTGCTGAAGCGAAAGGCAGACGCATGATCACCCAGGCAGCCCCTCCCGCCCAACCGCCCGCCGTCGTCCCTCCCAAGCCCGCCGTAAGGCGCCGCAAGCGCCGGCCGGACCTGTTCCGCACGCTGAGCCGGGTGCTGATCATGCTCATTGTGATCGTGCAGGTGTACCCGCTGGCGTGGCTGTTCCTGACCAGCCTGCGCAGCGAACACGACTTTGCCACCGGCGATCCCTTCGCGTTGCCGGGTTCGCTGACGTGGGAGAACTATGCCCGGGCCTTCGAAACCGGCAACCTGGGCCGGAACATCCTGAACAGCTTCGTGGTGACCATGGGCGCCAACGTCCTGATCGTGCTGCTGGGGATGATGGCCGCGTACGCCATCCAGGTACTCGGCTTCAGGCTCAGCAAGCTGGTCCGCGGCCTGTTCCTCATCGGCATCATCGTCCCGGTCCAGATCGCGCTGGTCCCGCTGTTCATCGACTACTCCCAGGTGAACCTGCTGGATACCTACCAGTCGATGATCATCCCGCTGGCGGGTTTCTCCCTGCCCATGGCCGTGTACCTGTTCTCCTCGTTCTACGAATATATTCCCAAGGAGACATATGAGGCGGCGTCCCTGGACGGTGCGGGCCCATACCGGATTTTTGGCCTGATCACCCTGCCGCTGTCAGTGAACACGGTGGTCACCGTGGTGCTGGTGAACAGCATCTTCATCTGGAACGACTTCATCTTCGCCAACACGTTCGTCCTCTCCGAAGACCTCAAGACCATCCCCTTGGGCCTGCAGAACTACATCGGCGCCATGGGCAAGGTGGACTGGACGGCCACCTTTGCCGCCGTGTGCGTCACCATCACTCCGCTGCTGCTGGTGTTCCTGGTGCTCAACAAGGCAATGATCCAGGGGCTTGAGAGCGGGGCGACGAAGGGATGACGGCACCTGCTGCTGGATATACTCCTGAAGGAGGGCAGATGAGTTCAATGGAGAATGGTGCGGGCGCAGCCGCCGGAGCGCCGCAGGGTCCGCCGCACACGCCGGAACGCGCCCACCCCGTGACTCTCCGCGAAGTGGCAGAGGCTGCCGGGGTTTCCACGGCCACCGTGTCCCTGGTGGTCAACAAGAAGAAGAGCGCCCGGATCGCCGAGGAGACGCGGCAGCGCGTGAAGGATGCCATCCGCACCCTGGGGTACCGCCCCAACGCGATGGCCAAAACACTGGTCAGCGGCACGTCCAAGTTCATCGGGCTGGTGGCCGACGGTGTGGCCACCACGCCCTTTGCCGGCCAGATCATCCACGGCGCGCAGGATGAGGCGTGGAAGCACGGGTATGCGCTGCTCATCGCCAACACCGAGGGCAACGGCGAGCTGGAGCAGGACGCCATCAGCATGATGCTGGAGTACAAGGTCCGCGGCATCCTCTACTCCACCTGGTTCCACCGGGCCACGGACATCCCGGCGCCGCTGCGGGAAGCCGACTTTGTCCTGGTGAACTGCTTTTCCGATGAACCGGGGGCCCGGGCCGTTGTTCCGGACGAGGCCCAGGGCGGGCGCTCGGCCACGGAGATCCTGCTCCGGAACGGCCACCGCCGGATAGCCTTCATCAATGCCACCATCCCGGCGCCGGCCAAGGACGGACGGTTGGCTGGCTACAGGCAAGCCTTGGAGGAGGCCGGGATCCCGTTCAATCCCGACCTGGTGATGGAGTCCTACCCGGACCAGGAAGGCGGCTACCGGGCCACGGCGGAACTGCTCAAACGGGATGTGACCGCCGTGTTCTGCTACAACGACAGGATGGCCATGGGCCTCTACGACGGGCTGCGGGAACACGGCCTGGCCATCCCGGAGGACATGGCGGTGGTGGGGTTCGACAACCAGGAAGTGATTGCCGCCCACCTCCGCCCGCCGCTGTCCACGGTTGCCCTCCCGCATTACGAGCTCGGCGCTGCGGGTGTCCGGATGCTGCTGGGCCTCGCCCCTGCCGTTGACGGGGCAGCCAAGATCCAGTGCCCCGCCGTCGAACGGAACTCCGTCCAGACCAAGGCCCGGGCGTAACCCCACCTGGTTCTCACAGGAGTTTGTTGGGTCGGGTGCCCGCTATCGAAGGGTCAGGACGCGCGGAGGCGGCGTTCGACGTCGGCTGTTTCCGGATACGCCGCCTGGGTGCCTTTCCGCGTGGTGGCCAGGGCCGCGGCAACGGAGGCGAACGCGGCGGCATCGGCGAGCGCGTCCCCGGCGGCCAGCCGGACGGCGACTGCTCCGGTGAAGGCGTCTCCGGCACCGGTGGTGTCCACAGCGTCCACGCGTGTGGGCGCCACGAAGGTCACGCGGGAGCCCGGAGTTGCCTCCGAATCCAGGACAACGGACCCGTGCGCGCCGAGGGTCACCAGGACCTGCCGGATCCCCCGCCCGGCAAACCGTTCCCGGACGGCATCCCATTGCGCGGCGTGGGCGTCCGCGCCAGGAACGGAAGCCCCGGGACCGAGGAACAGCGCTGCCTCGTGGGCGTTCACCAGCAGGACGTCGGTCAGCTCAGCCAGCTCTGCCGGAATGTGCGCGTACGGTGAGAGATTCAGCAAAACCGTTGCTCCGGCGTCGTGCCCTGCCTGGGCGGCGGCCAGCACCGTGGGCATGGCCACCTCCAAGCAGAGGCTGACGACGGCGGCGCCGCCCAAGACGTCCGCGGCCCCGGCGACGTCGGCCGGGGAAAGGGTGCCATTGGCTCCGGCGGAGATGATGATGTTGTTCTCGCCGTGGGCATCGACGGCGATCACCGCAACACCGGTTGCTTCGCCGGATGTCCGCACGTGCCCCACGTCCACCCCGGCACCGGCAACCGAGGCCTGGAGCATGTTGCCGTTGGCGTCATCCCCCACGGCGCCCACCAGGCTGACGTGTCCGCCCAGCCGACCCGCGGCCACGGCCTGGTTGGCGCTCTTGCCGCCCGGGTTCACGGCGAATCCGTTGCCATGAACCGTCTCACCGGGCTGCGGCAGGCGTTCGCAGTAGATGGTCAGGTCTGCATTCAGGGAGCCGACGACGACGATCCGGCCGGTGCTGCTTCGACCGGGGCTGGCGGCCGAGGCACTCACTCGGCCACCTCGGCCTCAACCGGCTTGGGGATCAGGAGCGAGGCGGCGAACGCCGCCACCGTGAGGGCCAGGCCGACGAGCACGACGGTCAGGTACGACGCCTTCGCATCGCCGAGCGCCTGCGTCGCCACCAGCACGGCGGGCAGGATCAGGAAGCTAAGGCCCGCGCCCAGGTTGAAGGCGCCGGCGTTCATGCCGGGCAGGAAACCGGGGTTGCCGGCGGGCGAGAGGACAACGCCGAGTCCGTTGAGCATGATGTTGACCGTACCGGCGTACATGATGCCCAGCAAGACGGTACCGGCAATCATCATCGGCAGGCTGCCCAGGCCGAGGAAGGCGATGACGGCCAGCGCGGCGATGCTTCCGAGGAGCCCGATCCGCAGCACCCTGGTGTAGCCGAGGACCGGGGCCAGCCGGCCGCTGAGCGGACCCACCAGCCAGCCGAGCAGGGCGTACGGGGTGAGGATGATCAGCGACATCTCGGTGGGGCCGATGCTGAAGCCGGGCGCCGCGGCCTGGACGTAGGCGGGGACGATCCCGTTGATAACGGCGAAGATGCCGGTCATGGTCAGGGTGGTGGTGAGCAGCGGAGCCCAGGTGGCCCGCTGGCGCAGGTGCACCGTTTCCACCATCGGCCGGGCCGCCCGCTGTTCAGTGCGCCAGAAGGCGAAGAAGGCGACGGCGGAGACGAGGACCAGAGCCAGGCTCAGCATCAGGGTTGCGGAGGAGAAGCCGGCCACCAGCTTGGAGCCTTCGTTCAGGGCGGTCAGCAGGGCGCCCACTGCCACGACGATGAAGAACACGCCGCGCCAGTCCATGGTGGTGCCGGCGGCGGGCTTGCTCTCCGTGGCAAGGACCATGATGAGGCCGGTGGCGGCGGCGGCCAGGACCACCATCAGCCAGAAGATGCTGCGGAAGCCGAAGTGCTCGGC
The DNA here is from genome assembly GCF_052113345.1 of Pseudarthrobacter sp. YAF2. Taxonomy (NCBI): domain Bacteria; kingdom Bacillati; phylum Actinomycetota; class Actinomycetes; order Micrococcales; family Micrococcaceae; genus Pseudarthrobacter; species Pseudarthrobacter sp. YAF2. The sequence continues at coordinate 86,376 of NZ_JBFRDA010000017.1, forward strand.
GAAGTAGCCGCCCACGAAGGAATCGACGCCCGCCACGCCGCCGTTAACGGCGGTGATGAGGCCCATGAGCGTGCCGTATTTGCGCGGGTTGCTGACGGCGGAGCGCAGCATGATCAGGCAGAGCGGGACGGTGGGTCCGCTGACGCCCTGGATGATGCGGCCTACGAAGAGCCAGGTGACGTCGGGCGCGAGGGCCGCGATGACGGAGCCCGCGGCCATGAGCAGCATCATGCCCACCAGGATCTTCTTGCGGCCCACGATGTCGCTGAGGCGGGGCAGGAACAGGGAGAACAGGGCGGCGGCGGTGAAGAACCAGGTCTGGGAGAGGCCGATGACGGCCTGGTCAGTCTTGAGTTCCTCGCCCATGGTCACCAGGGCGGGGCTGAGCATGGAGGCGTTGAGCTGGAACGCCACGCAGGCGGCCAGCAGTGCGGTCATGAGGGCGGCGATGTTGCCGCGGCCGGTGGTGGTTTCGGTGGTCGTGGCAGTCATTTACTTGACCCCTCCGGCGGTGAGGGAGGCACTGTGGCCGGGTTCGACGTCGGACGCGTTGCCTTTGCCCTTTTGGTCACCGGTGCCGGGCTCGCCGATGCGGACCAACGCGTCGGTAACGAGGTCCCAAAACCGCGCGTGGTCCAGGTCCACGGCCACGCTGGTGTGGCAATCGGCCGGGGCCGGGGCGCGGAAGTCCGCCACCGTCATGCCCAAGGTGAGGGTGCCCTGCAGTTCGATGTTGACCGGCACCTTGCGGGTGCTGACGATGCTGGGATCGATCACGCAGGCCACGGCACAGGGGTCATGGACGGGCGGGTAGTCGAAGCCCTGCGCGTCCTTGTAGGTGTGGGCAAAGAAGTCCATCAGCTCGGTGACGAACCTGGCGGGCGTAGTGCCGATGGCGGCGATCTTTTCCACAACGTCCGGGGTGGCCAGGGCCTGGTGGGTGAGGTCCAGGCCCACCATGACCACGGGCCACTTTTCGTTGAAGACGATGTGCGCGGCCTCGGGATCGATGATGATGTTGAACTCGGCCACGGCGCTCCAGTTGCCTACGTGGTAGCCGCCGCCCATCAGGACCACTTCCTTGACGCGTTCCACGATGCGCGGTTCCTTGCGGGCGGCCATGGCGATGTTGGTCAGGCCGGCGGTGGGGACCAGGGTGACGGTGCCGGGCTCGTGCGCCATAACGGTATCAATGATGAGATCGACGGCGTGGCGGGGGTCGAGTTCGATGGTTGACTCGGGCAGGGCCGGGCCGTCCATGCCGGACTCACCGTGGATGTCCGGCGCGGTTTCGATGCTGCGGACAAGGGGGCGCGGGCAGCCGGCAGCGAAGGGGACGCCGGTGATGCCGGCGATGGTGCCTACGGCCAGGGCGTTCCGGGTCACTTTTTCGAGGGTCTGGTTGCCCACCACCGTGGTGACGGCCAGCAGTTCGATGTTCGGGTTGCCGTGCGCGAGCAGCAGGGCCACGGCGTCGTCGTGGCCCGGGTCGCAATCCAGGATGATCTTCCGGGGCTCTTGCTGGTTCGGTTGGGGATTTGGTTCCACGATGGTTCTCCACGTCATTGGGGCCTGCCGGGGGCAGGGGGTCTGTCTTCCGGGAGTGATCATGGCACCGATTTGTGGTCCACGTCAAACGCTTAACGCTTGGGCTTCGTTTGCGCACGTCAAACGCTTGATGCCTTGCCCTCCCTTGTGACGCCCGGTGGGCGGATAGGATCGAAGCATGGATTCCGGGGAACAGGTGCAGCAACGGGCGCGGCCCCGGAGGGTGACGGCGGCCATGGTGGCCGCGCGGGCGGGGGTTTCGGTGGCCACGGTATCGCTGGTGGCCAACGGCAAGACGGCCGGCCGGGTGTCGGAGGACAACATTTCCCGGGTGCAGGAGGCCATCTCCGAGCTTGGCTATGTGGTGGACGGCATCGGCAGTTCGCTGGCCAAGGGCGTCAGTTCCATTGTGATCCTGGTGGCGCCGGATATCTCCAACCCGTTCTTCGCCAAGGTGATCAGCGGGGTCCGGGAATCCTTGGGACCCAACTACCAACTGCTTCTCTCAGTCACGGATTCAGGTGAATTTCCCAAGGCCGCGGACGTCCGGAAGCTGATGTCCCTGCGGCCGGCAGGGCTTTTGGTTGATGCCCCGAATGCCGGGTTCCTGGCAGACCTTTCGGTGACCGGTCCCCTGGTCCTGCTGGACGCGCCGGGCCTGGAGTCATTTGCGCCGGCCGTGAACCTTGATGTTGCCCAGGGCGCGCGGGAATTGGCTGCGCACCTGGCCGGGGCGGGCCACCGGCGCCTGGCCTACCTGGACAGCGTTACCGGAACCGCCACGTTCACCATCCGCCGGGACGCCTTCCTGGCCGAAGCCGCATCGCTCGGCATGACCGTCGATCCGGACCACATGCCCGCCACCACCATCGACGTCGGTGCTGCGGCGGCTGCCTTCGCCGACGCGTGGCCGGACTGGCAGCGCCAGGGGGTGACCGCCGTCGTCTGCGCCACCGACACCCATGCGTACGGGGTGCTGCAGGAGGCCCGTGTGGCCGGGGTGCGCATTCCGGCGGAGCTGGGGGTGGCCGGGTTCGATGACCTGCCGTATTCGGCTACCAGCAGTCCGGGCCTGACCAGCGTCCACCTGCCCGCGGCGCACCTGGGCCTGAAGGCCGGTGAACAGCTGCGCCGGCTGATGGAAGGGCGGCCGTTGGAGCAGGAAGAACTCGTCCTGGAAAGTTCCCTGGTGGTGCGCGGCTCGACGTCGGCCGGCGAAACGTAGCGGCGCCGGCGGGTTCCTGTCGGACCCCGGCCGTAAGCTGGGATTATGCCGAGTAACTGGGAGAGTCTGGACGCGCCGCAGCGTGAGTCGGTAGAGCACAATGTGGAGATCTACGAGCGCGTCCGCCCTGCCCTGAAGCTCATCACCCGGGACGTCCTCCTCACCCTCCGGGACATGCTCAAGGGCACCGAGGTGACGCCACTGTTCGTCAGCGGGCGCACCAAGACGGTGGAGTCGTTCAGGGAAAAGATCTCGCGCACCGAAGAGCCACTGGAGCCCGGCGGCCCGCGGCTGCTCAAGTTCCCGGACCCGTTCCGGACGCTTAATGACATGGTGGGGATCCGGGTGATCACCAAGCTCCCGGCGGAGAACGCCCTGGTGGCCAACATCATCAAGCGCCAGCGGCAGCTGTTCGACTGCCGCGGCGACCGGGAGAAGGACATCGGGTCCATAGAGTCCGGCACGTACGGGTATTCCAGCCGGCACCTGATCCTGCGGACCATCCAGAACGAGGCCGTCAAGGAGTACCAGCAGGTCTTCAACCCGGACGCCGTGCCCAACGGCAGCTACTTCTTCGAGTGCCAGATCCGCACCATCTTCGCCCACGCGTGGAGCGAGATTGAGCATGACATCCGGTTCAAGGCCGAGGACCCTCGCGCCTGGACGCCGCACTTCGACCGGCAGTTCACGGCCACCGCCGCCATGCTGGAAACCGTGGAAACAGCCTTCGCCGATCTCCATGAACGGTACGAGGAAGTCCGCAGCTTCTGGGATATGGACGGGGAAGGGGCAGCGGCCCTCACACCGAACCGGATCCGCGACGTCTGGCGGACCCTGCTCCCGCACGTTGACCGGAAAGTGGACGACGACTGGGGCTGGGCCGCTGAACTCCTGGCCGCCCACGGCCTCAACCAGACCGTGCAGCTGGCCGGCCTGCTCAGCGCCAACCGCATCACCGAGGTCCGCAAGGCCCTGGACCACCGCTACTCCCCCGGCCCCGACCGGCTGATGGATGACCTCCTGCTGTGGCAGTACGGCACCAAACACATCGACCTCACCGCAGAACCGGCCGACGCCGTCCCGCACCCCCGGCGCGACAGCCTCCTGCGGCGGCTGCGGCAGATCGAGCGGTACAGGATGACGACGAAGTAGGGTTGGCTTCCGGGTCTGACGATCGCATTTGCCTCTCACCATAAGGCGAAGCCCGATAATGACGATTCACGCCTGACATTCCTGCCAGTCATCATCGGCTGATAGGAACGACAGGCGGCTGACCCGCACTGCCTAGCTCCAGCCGGTCGCGCTGAGAAGGCCGAGGACTTCACGGATGTCGCGCTTGGGCATGCGGTCCAGCCACATTCATTGATAGAGAAGATCGCCGCCCCAGCAACTCGTAAGTGCTGAGTTCGGTGGCAAACTCTTGAAACCCCATTGGAGTCTGCTCGCGGCCCCCGACAATAAGACCTCGATCGAAGGCGCCTTGCTCGGCAAGTTGCTTATGAGACGCCCAGGCGGCGAGTGCACGCCGCGTTGCTTGACCAGCGCGATGCGTTCGCGCTGCCGTTCCCGGATCAGGGACCGCACGAATTCAGCGAAGGCGCCCATGGCCGAGAGCATGAGGTGGCCACCGGGGAGTCCTCACAGGGGAAGACAAGCTGCTCGTTGAGGAACTCCACCCATACTCCGCGCTGGGTGAGGCCTTGAACTAGGGCGCGCAGGTCATCCAAGTTGCGGGCGAGCCGGGCCATACTGTGCATGACGACGTCATCGCCGTCATGGATGAACCGGAGCAGTTCGGTCAGCTGGGGCCAGGGTGATGTCCTGTCGGAGGCCTTGTCAACCAGCACCTAAATATTGCGCAATTCCAGCAGGACCTGAAGTTGGGGCAGCAGGTACAGGTCCAGGTTCTTCATACCCGCAGTTATCCTCGTGCCGAATTGCTACCACTTCAATGGCACGGTGCACGAGGGCTATCCGCCACCCGGACAGGAGTTGCCCGGGAGCGTTCCTGAGCATAGTGTCTATCCCATTCGTCTTAGCCGACACTCTGTCGGCGCGGTTGTGCCCTGACCTCAGGCCACGATCCGGGCTGGAAACCCAAGGACCTTTCTCAAGTCGAAAGGACCCCCATGTCTGCTTCCGCATCACCACCGTCAGGGCCGGGACTTGGCCCGGGCAACGCCACGGCGCCGCTCTCCCCCATCCGGCTTCGTTTGCTGTTGGGGGCGCTCTTGGCGGTGTCGTTCCTCGGCGCCCTTGACCACACCATCGTTTCGACGTCGCTGGCAACCGTTGCCGGGGAATTGGGCGCTTTGGAACAGATGAGCTGGGTGGTCGTCAGCTATACGCTCGCCAGCACTGTCCTGCTCCCCGTTTTGGGCGGGCTGGGTGACCGGATCGGACCGCGCCTGGTCTTCATCGTGGCCCTCGGCGCCTTTGTTGTGTCGTCATTCCTATGCGGGCTTGCCCAGGACATGGCGCAGCTCGTCGCGGCGCGGGTCCTCCAAGGGATGAGTGCTGCCGGTCTGCAGCTAATGTCACAGACAATCGTCGCCCAGGTCACCACGCCGCGGCAGCGCCCCCGATATCTTTCCCTCATTGGCGCGGCTTTCCCTGCGGCCATCCTCGTCGGGCCCCTGCTGGGAGGCATCATCACCGAACACTGGAGCTGGCACTGGGTGTTCTGGATCAATCTGCCGGTGGGCGTCCCCGCGCTCGTCCTGGCCGTCGTGGCCGTTCCCCACATCCAAGCGGGAAAGAAGAGAAGGTTTGATCTAGCGGGAGCCCTGCTGCTAACTGCTCTATTGATCTCGGTGGTTCTCGCCGTGTCGTGGTTCCAGACCGCGGCGCCGTCTGCATGGGTCGCTTTGGGTATTGCAATGTCCGCGCTGGCAGGACTGGCCGTCGCCGAGCGCGGTCAGTCCGACCCGATCATCCCTGTTCACCTCTTCACTGATCGGGCCTTCGCTGCAGGCGTCGCACTGTCAGCGGTCATCGGTGCGGGTCTGATCTCTGCCACGGCCTACTTGCCCACCTACTTGCAGATGGCATACGGGTTGAGCGCGACCGTCTCGGGCCTCGTTCCTGTTGCGACGGTGTTCGGGATGCTGGTGGGCAACCTCGTGAGCGGTTGGCTCGCGTCCCGAGCTGGCCGGTACCGTCCCCTTCCGGTGGTCGGCACAGCAATGGGAGCGCTGGGGCTGGGGACGATGTCCCTGCTCCCGGCAGGCGCACCGGTTTGGCTGCTGGCGGGGACGATGGCATTCGTCGGGCTCGGGGCAGGAGCTTTCATGAGCCTGGCCGTCGCCATCGCGCAGAACGCGGCGCCCCGCAGCGAGCTCGGCATCGCGACTGCAACCGCGGGGCTCGCCGGACAGGTCGGCTCTACCGTTGGGTCGGCTGTCGTAGGCGGCATCCTGGGGTTGGGCGTAACGGCTCAGCTTCCGGACAGCCTCGATTCCGCCACTCTCACCCCGGCGCTGGTCCACGCTGCCGATCCTGCCCTGCGCTCAGCAGTCGCCACGATCTATCACAACGTTTTCTCACCCATCTTCCTCGCGCTGGCGGGAATATTCGTCCTTGGACTCATCGCCGCCCTGCTGCTGCCCGAAGGAAGACTCTCCGACGAATCCGTGGATGATGAAGCGACCGAAGAGCACGCTGCCTCGGGTGCACGTGGGAACGTGAGTGCGTAGTCACCCTTCACGCCGGCGTACAAGTCCGACCACGACCGCCGGATGGGCCGTGAGTACCTAACTGCGACACTGGTCGGGACCACGAAGCCGATCCAATAAAGTCGGCCGGCGGAGTCACCTGCTTATTCGAGTCGGCGACTGGCTGTCAGGGTCCGGCGAATTCAGCGGCATCGAACCTACTTGTTGCTATCTGCCTTCGAGGTTTCCGTTAGCGCGCGGTAGGTGAAATTCCGGAACCGCACCCGCCCCGCCCCGATCGCGAACAGGGCCGGCCGCAAGCTTAGAAGCTCATCGGCCGTATTGGTGTTGTAACCGGCCACGTTGAAACGTAGTCCGTGCCTGGTCCAGGTGATCCCATCAGTGCTGTAGTACTGGGTGACGATGTGGTTGTCGTTGTTGATCTTCAGGTGCAGCACCTGCGTAGATGGCGCGGGTTCGTGCCAATAGGGGATGGCCCGGCCCGCACGGTAGCTGACCATCCGGTCACCGTCGTGACCCATGCCGCAAAACAACCGGCCGCTGTAGTAGAGCAGCAGGCCTCCTTGCGTGCCCTCCTCCACCTCCATCTGCACGGTGACTTCGTACCGCCGGTCGCCAACGATGCAGGTTAGTGGTGAACTTTCCGATGGGCTCTCCCCCCGGGCCTGCAGAAGCAGCCCGTCGTCAAGGGACAGACGCAGATATTCATCCTTCGATGGTGAGTGAAAGGACCACTGGACGCCAAAGCGTGGCGTGGAGAAATCGTCGGTCAGGGCCAGCCCACGAGTCCCGTCACTCGAGAGCTGAGTGACCGGCGAGGGGGACGGGAGGGGTGTGGAGAGGTCTCCCCCCATGGCACAGGGCCATCCGTCGTCGTCCCATCCGATGCTTTCCAGAAGCGTCTGCCGTCCCAAGGTCGTAAACCCGTTTTCGTAGCCGTGGTAGATGCTCCACCACTGGCCGTTTGGACCTTCGAAGAGGGTGGCATGGCCCTTGCTCCACCAGGGTTCGCTTTCGTTCCAGGTTCTGATGATGGGATTATGGGGGCATTCCTCCCAGGGTCCGTTCACGGAGCGGGAGCGGGCGACTGTGACCATGTGTCCGGTCGGAGGCCCGGACGTGCCGCCCACCGCGGTGGTGAGATAGAAAAACCCATTGCGGCGGGTGAGTTTGGGGCCCTCGAGGGCATACGCTTCTGTCACCCAGTCATCGGGGTAGTGCCAGCCGTCGTAGACGTGCTCGACTTCTCCGTCTGTGGAAAGCCCGTCAGCGCTGAGGCGGACGCGGCTGACCCCGCTGAGGAACAGGTAGCGGTGGCCGTCCTCCCCGACTACGTGGCCGGGATCAATGTGCCCAGCGATGCCTAGGTCCACCGGATCACTCCAAGGTCCAGCCATGTTGTCCGAGTGGATCACGTAAATCAGCGGCGGCGCAGTGGGGTCAGGAGAGACAGCGGTGGGAATGACCGGGATGTAGATGAAGTACCGGTCGCCCACCTTGCACATGTCCACTGCGAAAACGCAGCCAACGGCCGTGGGCAGCGCCGAAGCGAGAGGCTGCCAGTTCAGCAGGTCCTTCGAATGCCAGATGATCAGTCCCGGTGTCGACTCGAACGACGAGAACGTCACGTAGTAATCGTCACCGTCCCGCAAAATCGCAGGATCTGGGTGGTCACCCGGGAAGATTGGGTTTAGGTAGGTTCCATTTCCCAAGTCCGCCCGCCGCTGGCCTTCAACCCCCACAGCGCCTGCTGAAGAGTCTTCCCGTTCCAGCCTTGGAAGAGCGGTAAATCCCATGTGGTGCTCCTTTCGACGCAGCCGTAACAGCGCGAGTCAGCCCTGACGCTGCCGACCTTGAGGTTGTACTTGTCCGGGACGGCCAGTTTGGAGTCCACGAAGCCGGGTTCGTGCGGTGAAGGGGCGGGGCATGGGGGCTCCTTGGCTGGTGGCGGGTGGTGGCGGGTGGCTAGTGGCGCACGACGGTGAGGGTGCTTTTGTTGGCCGCGGATTCCTCCACGGCGTCCAGGACGTATTGGACGTTCAGTCCTTCTTCGAACGACGGCGAAGGCTGGGTTCCGTCCCTGATGGCCAGCAGGAAGTCGCGGACCTGGTGGGTGAAGGTGTGTTCCCAGCCGATGATGTGGCCTTGCGGCCACCAGGCGGCCAGGTAGGGGTGCTCGGGTTCGTTGACCAGGATGCGGCGGAACCCCTGTTCACGGACCGGTGCGGTGGCATCCAGGAAACCGAGTTCGTTGAGGTTTTCCAGGTCGAAGGTCAGGGCGCCTTTCGTGCCGTATACCTCGATCTGCAGGGAATTCTTCCGCCCGGTGGCCACCCGGGACACCTCCACTGAGGCCACCGC